>CAZGOZ010000007.1:0-32531 GCA_964528025.1 uncultured Planctomycetia bacterium | reverse complement strand
CCTGTCCCGCCTGTCCCGAGCGAAGTCGAGGGGAGCGAAGTCGAGGGGAGCGAAGCCGAGGGGAGGAGCGAAGCGACGAAGGATCTTGATGCTGAATAGATCCTTCCCCTTCGCTACGCTCAGGGTCAGGATGAAAGTCCGGGAAATTTATATGAAGCTGAATAGATCCTTCGCTTCGCTCAGGATGAAATGTCGGGAAATTTATATGAAATTTCCCGACATTTCAATTATATGTTGCGTTAACCCGAATCGCTGATAGAATAATAAGAGTATTTGATGCGGAAGAAGCGGAAGGGGTATCATGAAGAAAAAGACCTCAAAAAAACTAAAAAAAAGAACTGCGACAATAAAAGAGATTTACGGCGAGAATGTTTTTAGTCTAAAAACTATGCGCAGGTATCTTTCGGACAAGACATTTCGCTCTCTTAAAGCAACTATCCAGGAAGGGTGTCCCCTGAATCCGGGAATAGCCGATGAAATGGCGGATGCCATGAAGACATGGGCACTTTCCAAAGGAGCGACTCATTTCACCCATTGGTTTCAGCCTCTTACCGGAGCTACCGCTGAGAAACATGATTCATTCATAATACCGGATACCGAAGGCGGCGTGATTCTTCAATTCTCGGGAGAAGAGCTCGTAAAGGGCGAGCCCGATGCTTCAAGTTTTCCTTCCGGAGGGCTCCGGGCAAGCTTTGAAGCGCGCGGCTATACGGCATGGGATCCAACCAGCCCCGCTTTCATAAAAAAGACAAAAAAAAGCGCCACTCTGTGTATTCCGACCGCTTTTTATTCCTATCACGGTGAAGCGCTTGATAAAAAAACACCTTTACTTCGGTCAATACAGGTCCTTTCCAGGCAGGTCTCGCGTCTCGGAAAGCTTTTCGGCGTCAGGGCGGTAAACAAGCGGGCTCATGCGACTCTCGGTGTTGAACAAGAATATTTTCTGATAGACAAAAAATTCTATCATAAGCGGCTTGATCTTATTCAGACGGGAAGAACCCTTTTCGGCAGGAAACCCGCGAAGCACCAGCAGATGGGAGATCATTATTTTGGTATCATCAAAAAACGTGTGCTGGACTTCATGGAAGATCTTGACCGCGAGTTGTGGCGGCTTGGTATTCCGTCAAAGACCCGGCACAATGAGGTTTGCCCGGGGCAGTTTGAGATTGCTCCCATGTTTGAGGAACAGAATCTTTCCGTTGACCACAACATGATGGTAATGGAAATGCTGCGCCAGGTCGCGGAACAGCACGGATTTATATGTCTTCTTCATGAGAAGCCGTATGCCGGCGTGAACGGGTCCGGCAAACATAACAACTGGTCTGTTGTGGGACCTGATGGCCGTAACTGGCTGCAGCCGGGTAATAATCCGCGTGAAAATGCCAAGTTTATTACAGTTATATGTGCTCTCATGAAGGCCATTGACACTTACGCGCCGCTTTTAAGGGCCTCTGTTGCTTCAGCCGGGAACGATCACAGGCTTGGGTCCAGCGAGGCGCCCCCGTCGATATTGTCTATATTTCTCGGCGAACAGTTATCCGACGTGATAGAGCAGATTGAAAAAGGGACGACCGGGAGTTCTCCGAAAAGGGGTGTCATCAAGATCGGCGTTACGTCTCTGGCTCCGTTCCCGCGTGATATAACCGATCGGAATAGAACGTCACCTTTTGCTTTTACGGGAAACAAGTTTGAGTTCAGGGCAGTCGGATCAAATCAAAGCTGCGCGGAAGCAAACATCGTTCTGAACACCATTGTTGCCGACGCGCTGGATGAGATCTGCGGAAAACTCGAGAAGGCGCTGCGCGGAGGGAAGAATTTTAACACGGCCCTGCAGGCGATATTGCGCGATATTATCAAAAAACACAAGCGTATTCTCTTTAACGGAGATAATTACAGCGCAAAGTGGCTTGCTGAAGCGCGGAAACGCGGCCTTCCGAATCTCAGGACTACGGAGGAAGCGCTTGAAGCGCTCAGGGATGAAAAAGTCGTTGCGCTTTTCAAGAAACACAAAGTTCTTTCAGAACATGAGCTAAAGTCCCGGTATGAGATATTCAAGGAACAGTATAAAAAGACCATTGATATAGAAGCCGGATGCGCTTTGACAATGGCGAAGACGATGATCGTGCCTCCGGCCGTGGAATATGAACGAAGGCTTATTGAGGTTATAAACGGAGCGGAATCGTGCGATCTCAAACCGGTCAGGGCCAGGCAACTTTTGAAAAAAGTATGTTCCGAGATGGAAAACACGCTGAGTGGTGTAAAAAAACTGGAAAAAAGCATAAAAGGCTCTTCTTCCCGGAGGATTATAAAAGACATGGATGCGTTGCGGCGGTCCGGAGATGAGCTTGAAGGCCTCTTGCCGCAGAATCTCTGGGAACTGCCGTCATACGCGAAAATGATGTTTTTAAGATAACTGCGCAAAGAGGTTTGATAGAGGCAATCATGCCGAAAAAATCTGCCGAGAAACAATATCTTGCGACACTGACAAAGATCAGTAAAGCCATAACATCGGATTTGTATCTGGAAGATATACTGAAACTTATTGTTAATCTTACTGCCGGTGTCATGAAAGCCAAAATATGCGCCTTGTGGCTTCTTGACGAAGAGACGCAGGAACTTAAGATAAGAGCGACTCAGGCGATGAGTCGGGAATATCTTAAAGAGCGTCGAATAAAAGTAGGCGAAGGCATAGTCGGCCTTGTCGCCGAAAAGAAAAAACCTGTGGTAATACCTGATGTTCTGAAAGACGAACGGTATAAAGAGAAATCTCTTGCGAAAAAGGAATCTCTTGTGTCGATGCTCAGCGTTCCGATGATGGTAAAGGAGCGTGTGGTGGGGGTTATAAACGTCTATACCGTAAAACCATATAAATTTACGAGAAGCGATATTAATCTTCTGAGCGTGGTGACAAATCAGGCGGCGGTTGCGATAGAGAATACGGAGCTCATGGTAAGAAGCAAGATTGTTCAGGAAGAACTTGAGACCCGAAAAAAGGTTGAAAGGGCAAAAGGAATCCTTATGAAGGAACAGAACCTTTCCGAGGATGAAGCTTACACACTCATGAGACGGTCCAGCATGAACAGGCGTGTTTCGATGAAAGAGGTTGCGGAAGCGATTATACTTTCTTTTCAGATAAGAAAACCCGGCAAGACTGGATAACTTTCTCGGGATCTTTTGATACAGTAAAGGAGGCGTATGTTGCGAAGATATTTAATGATTTTATTTTTAGTTTTACCGATTGCGGGCTGTGCGGGTCTTTCCGAAACGGGAGAGACAGGGAAGAGGATTGATGTTCTGGAGAAGAAAGTTGTTGTTCTGGATGAACGACAAACGATTACGGAAGACCGTCTGACGGAAAATGAAAAGAAGATTACCGCGCCGCAGGCAGCCGTAAGAGAAGCGCCACGGGAGAAAAAAAAGACGGCGATTTCAATGTCCAGAAAAAAGATCCAGGGAATCCTCAGGGATGCCGGATATTATCGCGGTCCGATAGACGGAAAAATGGGGAAAAAGACCAAAAAGGCCCTTAAGGACTTCCAGACCGATAATGGTCTGAGCCCCGACGGCATAGCGGGCCCGGCCACGAAAGAAGCCCTTTTGCGGTGCATGTCGCAGAAGTAGGGGTATTTTTTTCTTGACTATCGTGGAGGAATGAGGGATACTTGTGGTGTAGTCGCAGTGGCGGTTTCAATGATTTAAGGGACAAAGGCGTTCCCCGGTAAACGGGTGGACGCCTTTTTTATTTCCCCCGATAAAACAGTTAATCAGGTTAAATAACGAATGGAGGGTGAGACAGATGGCATATGTGCAGAGAGTTATAGAAACGGTAAAGAAGCGTAATCCCGGAGAGGTTGAGTTTCAGCAGGCAGTGGAAGAGGTGCTGGAATCGCTCAGACCGGTTTTAAAAAAACATCCCGAGTTTGAGGAGGCCTCCATTTTGGAGAGAATAGTCGAGCCAGAACGGCAGATTATTTTCAGGGTGCCGTGGCAGGACGACAAGGGAAAAGTGCAAGTGAACAGGGCGTTTCGCATTCAATTCAATTCGGCTCTGGGGCCGTATAAGGGAGGATTACGGTTCCATCCTTCCGTTTATCTGGGTATTATCAAGTTTCTCGGTTTTGAACAGATATTCAAGAATTCTCTTACGGGACTTATGATGGGCGGCGCAAAAGGCGGGTCTGATTTTGATCCCAAGGGAAAATCCGATGGCGAAGTAATGAGATTTTGTCAGGCCTTCATGAATGAGCTGTACCGACATATCGGTGCGGATACCGATGTTCCCGCAGGGGATATCGGCGTCGGCGGAAGAGAAGTTGGCTACATGTTCGGTCAGTGGAAAAAGATCACACAGCTTTTCAACGGTGTTTTGACGGGAAAGGGTCTTGATTTTGGAGGTTCGCTGGCCCGGACTGAAGCCACGGGGTACGGTTGTGTGTATTTTTGTGAGGAAATGCTTAAAGACCGCAAAACCTCTTTTGCGGGAAAAACGGTTGTTATCTCCGGATCCGGTAACGTGGCAATATACGCGCATCAGAAAGCTACTCAGCTTGGCGCTAAAGTAGTTGCCATGTCTGATTCCGGAGGATTTATATATGACAGCCGTGGAATAGATCTTGATACGGTCAAGACAATCAAAGAAATTGAACGCAAGCGCATAAAAGAATACATAAAGGTGCATAGTTCAGCAGAATACACCGAAGGTTGTTCGGGGATATGGAACATCAAATGTGATGTTGCTCTGCCGTGCGCTACGCAGAACGAACTGGAAGAGAACGCGGCGAAAGTGCTTGTCAAGAACGGATGTATTGCGGTCGCTGAGGGTGCGAACATGCCCTCGACTCCCGGCGCGGTAAATGTATTCCTGAAAAGCGGCGTGTCTTTCGGACCCGGTAAAGCCGCAAATGCCGGCGGGGTAGCTACATCCGGGCTTGAGATGGCGCAGAATTCTCAGCGTCTTTCCTGGGATTTTGAAAAAGTAGACAGAAAATTGCACCAGATCATGGTGAATATACACACTTCGTCAAAGAAAGCCGCCGAGGAATACGGCACGCCCGGTAACCTTGTTAACGGCGCTAATATTGCCGGTTTCATGAAAGTGGCCAGGGCGATGATGGCTCAGGGTGTTGTATAACCATAGGATGGATGAGTTTTTTTCCGGCGTTGTGGAAAATGTGATATAATTTCCGCTATATGGGTAATATTTCTTTCGGACTGGCATTTTTAGCAGGGATTTTTTCTTTCCTGTCTCCCTGTGTGCTGCCGCTTGTCCCGGGGTATGTTTCGTTCTTATCGGGCATATCTCTGGAGGATTTGCGCAAGGGCAAGAAGGATGGAAAACTCACCCAAAAAGCCGTTCTGGCTTCGTTATTCTTTGTTGCTGGATTCTCATTAGTATTCATATCATTCGGCGCATCCGCCTCTTTTATAGGAAAATTATTCTCCCAACATACGATTCTCTTGACAAGGATAGCCGGAATAATTATCGTTGTGTTCGGCCTGCATCTTTTGGGTATTTTCAGGATAAAATGGCTCAATTATGAAAAACGGCTGCATGTAAAACAGTCTTCCCCGGGTTTTTTTGGCGCGTTTATAATCGGGATTGCTTTTGCCTTCGGATGGGCTCCGTGTGTCGGACCGATACTTGCGGGTATACTCGCCATGGCAGCTGTTCAGGCGACCCTTTTGAGGGGAGTGATGCTTCTTGCGGCCTACTCTCTGGGGCTGGGTGTTCCCTTTATTATCACGGGGTTTGCCGTAGGAGCATTTATGCGTTTTTTTGAAAAATACAAACCCCTGATTCGGTGGGGAGAGATTGCCGCGGGGCTTCTTCTTGTATGCATAGGATGCCTGATATTTGTCGGGAACTTGAGTATACTGACGAAATATATTCCGTCCGTGTTATACGAGTTTGCCAAATGAACGTGACATGGAGGAGAGAAGGAGTGAACAGTGAGTAGTGATCAGTGAATGGTAAAATTCAAATGACAAAGCACAAAATCCAAAATAAATCCAAAATCTCAAATCCAAATAACAAAACTTTTATTTGTGTTTTGAATTTTGTTATTTGTGCTTATTTTGTGCTTTGAATTTTGTCATTTGACATTATCCGTATCTTGTATCTTGGTTATTTAAACAATACGCTACTACGTAGCGAAGGAGGCCTACCATGAGCTACAAACACCGATTTTCTATTTTTCTCACCGTTTTAACGTTCCTCATGGTGGCGGTTTTAACGTCGTGCGGTGGTGACTCCTCTTCCGAAAGAGGAGACGATATAGCGCCGGACTTTACGCTTAAAACCCTGAGTGGCGGGTCTTTTACCATGTCCGGGACGAAGGGAAAAGTCGTTATACTGGATTTTTGGGCGGGATGGTGTCCGCCGTGCAAGAAAGAACTGCCGCATTTTCAGGCACTTCACCGCGCGTACGAAAAAAAAGGCCTTAAGGTTATAGGGGTACTGGTTGATGCCCGGGATATGGCGTCAGTGGAGTCTCTTATCCAAGAATATGGAATCAGTTATGCGATTCTTTTGGGGAACGACTCCGTGGCGGCCGCTTACGGAGGGGTAAGGAGCATCCCCACCACTTTTGTGATTGATCGGGAAGGACGTATCGTCAGAAAATTCGTGGGATATCGGGACAAAGAGGTGTTTGAGACGGTAGTGAAAGAACTTCTTTAACGGAGCTTTCGGATATCACGGCCGAAGAAGAAAGGACCACGGGTGACAACAGACGCAAAGCAGAGAAAATATCTCGTACTGGAATGTATCGTTCTTGCCTTGGGCGTGTTCTTTATCTTTAAGGTGCAGTTCGCGAACGCCGCTCTCTACGGGTCGGACGGTTATCTGCACATAAGGATGGCGGAATTCATAAAGCAATACGGCATCCACTACACCTTTCACTGGACGCGGTTCTCCGTTTTTTTTGACCGGTTCTCGGACAAAGATTTTCTGTTTCATGTTTTTCTTATCCCTTTTACATTCTTCAGGGATATCTTTTTCGGCGCGAAGCTCGCCGCCGCCACGTTTTACACTTCTCTTTTCGCCGTGATGTATGTTTTTTTGAGAAAATGGACGAAACGGGAATATGTTTTTCTGTTTCTTATTCTTTTTTTCGCCCCCTGCAGGTTCATCACTACACTTGAAAGACTCAGGCCATTTGCGCTGGTCATGATCATTACCATTTTAACGGTTCATTTTCTGATAAAGAAAAAGGCGCTTCCGTTGTTTGTTCTGGCTCTTATCTATTCCATGGCCCACGTTTCCGCTCCGTATATGATTGCATACGCCTTGATTGTGGAGCTCGTGCGCGCTGTAAGCTTTAAAGAAGTATCATCCAAGAACCTTCTGGCGGTTACGACGGGTATTGTTGTCGGACATCTGATAAATCCGTATTTTCCGAATAATATTTTATATTTTTATTTGAATGCGATTCTTGTTCCCTTTTATGCGGCAAAAACAGGTGTTTTGGAGCTTCCCGCTGAATTTTTTCCGCTTCTTTCAAACGTATTTTTACAAAGTTATCCGCTCATAACCCTGGGCATGCTTGGCGCTCTTTTTCTGATGCTGATAAAAAACGATGTAAAAACGTCTTTCCACACGAGTGTTTTGTTTGCCGTTACGGCTTTTTACTATATTCTGTCTTTTACGTCCCAACGCGGACTTACTCACACGTGGCCGTTTTTCCTGTTGTTTCTCGCGTCATTCGCGAAGGATTTCTTTACCGGAGAGAGGCGAAAGATCGCGCCCGTTTTTTTTACGGCGTGTTTCGCCTCGATATTGGTGTTTTCATTCGGGCAATACAGGGATTTTTTGCCGACCATCAGAGGCGCGGAGATCATGAACCGTCATTTTGAGGACATGGCAGACGAGATAAAGAAGCATGTTCCGGAAGGTGAGCTGGTTTTTCATGCCAATTGGTCAGATGGGCAGTATTTTATAGGGTTGAATCCCAGCAATGATTACTTTGTCACACTGGATCCGGTGTATATGTATTACCGCGATAAAAACAGATATGCCCTGTATCGGGATGTGGCTTTCGGAAGAAGCACGGATCCGTATCGCGCGATGAATGATGTTTTCGGGTCAAGATACGGTTACGCGGGAAAGAGCTATTTTTCCGGATTGATAAGGCAAGTTCGTCGTGATCCGCGTTTTGAGGTGCTGGCCGAGGATCAGTTCGGAGTTCTGTTCAGGTTGAAATAGCAGGAAGGAAATAATCAAGATACAAGGTACAATAACCAAACAAGAAACAACCCTTCGACTGCACTCAGGATGGTTCGAAGGATGGTGAGCGAAGCCGAACCATAACCAAAGTCCAATACGCAGTGAACAGTAATCAGTGAATAGTAAAATCCAAATGACAAAGCACAAAATCCAAAATAAATCCAAAATCTCAAATCCAAATAATAAAACTTTAAATTTTATCTGGTGTTTTGTTTTTTTTAAATTTTGTTATTTATTTTGGATTTTGTGCTTTGAATTTTGTTATTTGACTTTATTTGTATCTTGTAACTTGGTTATTGGTTATTAATAATTCAAAAAGAAAGGAGGATAAAATGAAAGTTATTATAAGATACATGCTGCGTCCCGTGGCGCATTGTAAAGAGGGCTGCTGTAGCCGGTCCCGGGCATGACGGTAAACTGCTTTAATAATAGAGAAGAATATCTCTAAAGGTGCTCATGGCTGTTGGCTCATGGCTCAGAGTTCGTGGTGCGATGAGCTAACGGCTATGAGCAAACAGTCACTCGCCGACATAGTTTATTTTTGCTGAAGCGGGAAACGACGATTTCGCTTGTATTGTAGGCGAAACTTGGTAAAATAACTCCCTTATAAGACACGCACAGCGAACCGCTTGTAGGGGATTTACGGACTAAAAGGGAAGGAAAAATCATGCACAGTTACAAAGAACTAGGACTCTCAAATACCAGAGAGATGTACGCAAAGGCCGTGGATGGGAAATACGCAATTCCGGGGTACAATTTTAATAACATGGAACAGCTGCAGGCTATCATAACCGCATGTATAGAAACGAATTCTCCGGTTATCCTGCAGATCTCCTCAGGAGCCAGGAAATACGCGAATCAGATACTTTTGAGGCACATGGCCGCCGGCGCCATGGATATCGTCAAGGACGCTTCATCCAACATTCCCGTCGCTTTGCATCTGGATCACGGGGATTCATATGAATTGTGTGTTTCCTGTATAGAGACGGGTTTTTCTTCCGTCATGATAGACGGTTCGGGCCAGTCATTTGAGGATAACATAGCCCTCACCAAAAAGGTGGTCGCTTACGCGCATGAGCACGATGTTACGGTGGAAGGGGAGCTAGGTGTTCTCGCGGGCATAGAAGACGAAGTCAGCCACGAAAAGACGCATTATACACAACCCGAAGAAGTGGAAGAATTTGTTGAAAAGACCGGTGTGGACAGCCTGGCTATATCCATAGGGACTTCGCACGGAGCTTATAAATTCAAGTTAAAACCGGGAGAGGAAGTTCCCCCGTTACGGTTTGATATCCTTGAGGAAGTAGAGCGTCGTTTACCGGGTTTTCCGATAGTCCTGCACGGCTCAAGTTCCGTGATGCCCGAATATGTTGACATGATCAATAAATATGGCGGAAAAATGGAAAATGCCGTAGGAGTTCCCGAAGACCAGTTGCGGCGGGCGGCGAAATCAGCGGTATGTAAGATAAATATTGATTCCGACGGGCGGCTTGCCATGACAGCCAAAGTACGTGAAGTGCTATGGACGAAGCCCGGGGAATTTGATCCAAGAAAATATCTCGGACCGGCCCGCGAAGAGCTGATCAAGATGTACAGCCACAAGAACGAAAAGGTTCTTGGCAGCGCCGGAAAAGCGTAAAATACCTGTTATAGAAAAAGGGGGAAAAACCTGGAAAATATAGCTGTATTAGGAATTAAAATAGCTCCGTGGATATATGTCCCGGTATTGTATTTTCTGTGGGTCAGCTTTTTTCTGCTCCTGAAAAAATTTTTCTACAGCAGGATACGAAAATTCTCAGAGAGAACCGCGACAAAGATAGATGATATCCTTGTTCATGCCCTGGACCTTCCGCTTCTTTTAATGATTTTCGTAAGCGGTATTTTTGTCCTGGATAAACTGTTTGACCTTGGCAGTAACGGTGAACTTCTCAAATTCGCGAATATAGGGTTTGAGGCCACGGCGATCGTTGCGGTTGTCATATTTTTTGATCGTTTGATCAAGGGGACCATTGAACATTACGTGCCTAAGGTCAGCGCGCTGAAAGGTTCGCGCGGCGTGTTAAACGTGGTAGTGCGCGGCGTTGTCTTGGGTCTTGGGGCGTTGTTGCTTCTGGACAATTTTGGTGTTTCCATAACTCCGATTCTGGCCTCTCTGGGGATAGGCTCTTTAGCCGTGGCACTCGCGCTGCAGCCCACGCTGGAAAACTTTTTTTCCGGGGTCCAGATCATAATGGATAAACCGATCAAGATTGGTCAGTTTATACGGTTGGATTCGGGGGAAGAGGGGTATGTGGAAAAAATCGGATGGCGTTCCACATGGGTTCGTAAGCTTGCGAATAACGTTGTGGTCATCCCCAACAAGATGATAGTCAATTCCCGTATTCTAAACTATTATTATCCGCAGAAAGAACTTTCCGTTCTGGTTCAGGCCGGCGTGCATTACGATTCAGACCTGTCCCACGTGGAAAAGGTAACAATAGAAGTCGCGGAAGAAACCCTGAAGGCAGTAACAGGCGGCGTTGCCGATTTTAAACCGTTCATACGTTATCACACGTTCGGAGATTTCAGCATAGGTTTCACGGTAATACTGCGCGTCAAAGAATTCGTAGACGGTTACCTCGTAAAACACGAGTTCATCAAAAATCTTCACTCTCGTTACAAAAAAGAGGGAATAATCATCCCATATCCCATCAGAACACTGGACTGGAACGATAATTCCTCCCCACTTAAGGTGGCGGGGGAAAACGTCGTAAAATAACCAATAACCAAATGGCCCCTTTTGTCTAGAACCGAGGCCATCTCTTCCCCGTCAACCATACACATAAAAACAAAACCCGTAGGGGCGAATAATCATTCGCCCTTCGGGCCGAGCCCCCGAACTCCCCGTGCCTCGAACGGCACGAGAATTGCCTGATGGCCTTGCCGGCGACAAAGAGAATAGAAACCGTCCGAAATTCTTTGCAATGTATTTGGATAGGACACGTTGGGAGTATTTCTACCGGACATAGTCCGTACGAAACACTCCCAACGCGTCTTATTTGGCAAAATGTAGTGTAAATTCAGGGTTGTGGTTTTTTGTTTGGGCGCATAGGGCAAGCCCACCAGTCAATTCTTCGCACCGCTCTTCGTTCGCAACCAAAATTTGCCCCGCAAATTTTGAACAAACCATAAAAAAACCCGTAGGGGCGGGGTCACCCCGCCCTGAACGCGCGGGAAGTGGAAATAAAAGACGTAGGGGCGGGTTCCAAACCCGCCCTTCAGGGCGAGCCCCCGAACCCTCCGCGCGCCCACGCTCTCCGAGCCCTTACGACAGATCACATCTCACTGATTACAGATCACTGACGCGTTGCTTTTCGTCCATGTTATTTGAGGCGTATTTGTACCGTTTGCAATTTTAAACCTTCACGGTGTCCCCATTTTTAAGATTAAACCTGTCCCCGAGAACATTTTCTTTGAAAATCGAAAATCGAGAATTGGCCGCATCACAAGTATGGACGGTGCGAAGAATTGACCGTCCCCAGGAGTAAGGCCCCCAGGCGATTCTTCGGGGCGTTCGGCGCGGGGCGCCTCGGGTCGTGCGGGGCGAAGGGCGAATGATTATTCACCCCTACGAATTTTATTTTTATGGCTGCTTGGGCAAGGGAATCGCGTGGAGTTTTTGGCGTCGTTCGCTCTATGATTTTTTCTTGCGGATGAAACGCTCGGGTAGGTGCTGATAATATGCTACTTCTTCTTTTTTTTCTCTTTTTTCACATCCCGCGGCGAATATCTTGCATTTTTTTTCAAATTCATCGTAAGTGATCTTGTATTTTTCATCGTCAAGGAGACCGGCAGAAAGCATTTTTGACAGAGCCCGTATCCTGAGGCGGTCAAGACCCCACACGCTGGAGGAGAGTTGGTCCGGCCTGCCGCCGTCTTTTATTGTCAACGCCTCGGGAATGAGTTTAACCTCGTATTTATTCGTTGCGCGCAACCAAAGGTCATAATCTTCGCAGGCCTCCATGTCTTCGTCAAACGTTCCTATGGATTCAAAGACATCCCTTTTTATAACAACGGTTGAGGCGCCGATACAACAGAGCCGGACGGCATCGGCGTAGATGAAGCCGGAAGGTTTTTTATGTTTTTTCTTTTGGGGCAGGATGCGCCCGTTCTTATACCAAACTTCCTCGGTGTGAAATATTTTGATATCCGGAAACTTTTTTATATACGCGGCCGTTGTTTTTAGTTTTTCTTCGGTCCAGCGGTCATCGGAATCAAGAAAGGCAATAAACGCGCCTTTTGACAGGGCGATGCCTTTGTTCCGCGCTGATGAGACTCCTTGGTTTGCCTGCTTCCGGTAAACGATACGTTCATCTTTGAAAGCCGAGATTAGTTCTTCGGTTCCGTCGTCGGATCCGTCATCAACTACGATGAGTTCCAGATCTCGCGAGGATTGGATCAGAACGGACCGGATGGCTTTTTCTATGAAACACGCCCGGTTAAAAGTGGGAATGATTACCGAAAAAAATGGATGAGGCCCCATGTCTTATCTCACGCTTTCTAATAACGCGCGCGCTTTATCTAATGTCTCTTTATGTTCGGATTCAGGATCGGAATATGCAGTAATCCCGCCGCCGACATGAAAATAGATGTCTTTTTGTTTCATGACCATGGTGCGGATAGCGATGTTGAGATCCATCGTGTCATGAAAACTTATATACCCGATAGACCCCGTGTAAATCCCTCTTTTAGTGGGTTCAATCTCGTCTATAATCTCCATGGCGCGTATTTTGGGGCAACCAGATATGGATCCGCCGGGGAAGGCGGCTTGTATCACGTCAATGGGGCCGGTGCCTTTTTTTATGACGCCTTTCACGACGGATATCGTCTGGAACACCGTTGGGTATGTTTCCACTCTTCTGTGTTCGGCGACTTCAACGGAACCCGCCACCGCGATCTTGCCGATGTCATTTCTTTCTAAGTCTACGATCATGGACAGTTCAGCGTCGTCCTTGCGGCTTTTTATCAGTTGGTTTTTGAGAATTCGGTCTTTTGCGCGAGTGGCGCCGCGCGGCCGCGTGCCTTTCATGGGCCTGGTTTCAACGGCGCCGTGAGCCATTCTGAGAAAAAGTTCCGGAGATGAAGATATTACCTTGCAGTCCTCAAAATTCAGATAAGCGCTGAACGGGGCCGGGTTTATTTTATTCAGCCGCAGATACAGATCGTAAGGCGTTCCCGCCCACATTGTATGGAATCTTTGAGCCAGGCACGCCTGATAGATATCTCCGGCACGGATATAATCAATGACTTTTTGGACGGACCGTATATAGCTTTTTTTTGAAAAATTTGACACCGGTTTCGCGCCTCCGGAATTTTTATTTTTGCGGAGAATGGAGCAGGAGGGAGAAGACTCCAACTTTTTTTTAATCCTTTGTATTAAGATTGAAGATTTTTCATGTCGTGCCGAAGAGAAGTCCAGAACGCTTATAAATGCCCGTCCCGGCATGAGGTTGTCATAGATTATCAACGCCCGATAGAATACAAAATATATGTCGGGAAGGCCGAGATCATCTTTTGCTTTAGGCGATGTGTGTTCCAAAACGTCTTTGAGGTCGTACGAGAGGTAACCGATGCCTCCGGCGATGAAGGGCAGGGAAGTGTTGTTTCGAATCCTGCAGGAATCAATAACGGAGCGAAGACAGTCAAACCCGTTTCCCTTGAACGGCAGTTTCCGTCCGGAAAAATCAAGTTCAAGCTTTTCGTTTTTGCCTTTCAGGGTAAGAAAAGGTTCTATGCCGATGAATGAGTATCTTCCCGCGTCAGTTTTTAAAGAACTTGAAAGAAGCGCTGCTTGCGGCATTTTCTCAAAAAGTGCAAAGGCTTCTTCGGGGGAACGGGCGGTTTTAATCTCCTCTATTGTCGGGGCAGACTTGAATTCGGGGAAATATTTTTTCATCTTAAGATTCTATAAAGTTCTTTATAAATTTCCGTCCATTTTCCGTGAGAAACGATTCGGGATGGAATTGAAGCCCCGTTAAAGGCCACTTCCGGTGGCGGACGGCCATTACGGTGCCGTCCGCGGCCCGGGCTGTAATCTCCAACTCGCGCGGCAGTCGAACGGTCTTCAGGGAATGATACCGCGCTCCCATAAAGGGGGATGGGATACCCCGGAATATTCCTTTTCCGTTGTGATGAATCGGCGAGGCCTTTCCATGCACGATGTGCCTCACGCTGGCCACTTCCCCTCCGAAAACAGCCGCGATGCACTGGTGTCCCAGGCATACTCCGAGTATCGGGATGCGCGAGCCGAATTCTTTTATAATCTTGTTTGAAATTCCCGCGTGGTCAGGAGTTTTCGGGCCGGGGGAAATGATTATCTTTTCCGGGTTTAAACGCGCGATCTCTTTTATGCCGATCTCATCGTTGCGTTTAACCAGCAATTTTATTCCCTGATCGGCAAATGCCTGATACAGGTTATATGTGAAGGAGTCATAGTTGTCTATAAGAAGGTACATGGGTTTCAAATTTAAAATTTAAAAAGTAAAATGTAAAATTAGTGTAAGATTCAGAGTGTGATCATTTTCTTGAGTGTTTTGACTACTTCGGTTGTTATGCAGTCGGGGGTTGAAGCCCCTGCCATGATGCCTGTTTTTTTAATGTTTTTAAACCATGAGGGTTTGAGATCTTTAGCGCGATCTATCCAGTATGTTTTTTTGTTTATGCTGCGGGATATTTCATAAAGCCTTTTTGTGTTAGCGCTGGTTTTAGACCCGATTATGAGGACCAGATCGTTTTTTTTAGAAAGAGTTTTTATCTCGTGCTGTTTTGTCTTTGTCGTAGCGCATGTCGTGTCATAGAGTTTTATCCGGGGTATGATTTTTTCCAGATGTTTCATTATGCCGTCTATATTCTTTTTTGTCTGGGTTGACTGGGTTATGACTGCTGCTTTTTTCAAGCCGGCCAACCGTTTGAAAGGGATATCAGAGGGCGATTCCACGGTTATGGATCTTTTTTTTAATTGTCCGGCTATGCCTTTCACTTCGTCATGATTGTTGTCGCCGATTATTATTATCATGTTGTTTTTTTCAAGGCGCCGGGCGATTCTGTATATATCCTTAACTTTTGGACAAGTCGCGTCCACGACGGTATAGCCCGAGGCCTTTGCCTTTTCGAATATCTTTTTCGGGGCGCCGTGCGCCCTTATTATCAGGGTAGAGGCGCTGGCCCGTTTTATTCGGGTGATTTTCTTTATCCCTTGCGCTTCCAGTCTGCGGACGACAAAGCCGTTATGCACTATGTCTCCCAGCACGCAGACGGAAGGCTTCTTCGCGGCAAGGTTTTCGGCGACATTAATCGCCCGCCTTACGCCGAAACAAAAACCGGAACTTTTTGCGACGTTTATCTTCATCGGGTTCCCGCGTCTATTTCCGGGGAAATGTTCTGTATCAGGCGATAAATTGTTGCCTTGTAGTCCGGACTCATTCGCAGTCCGGCGCAGATCTTTTCCGCCTTTGAAAGAAGGGATCGGATATTATCAAGGCAATACCGTTCCGCTTCGGACGAGGTGATAAGTTGTTTGAGTTTCATGAGGTCGCTGCGGGTCTTTTTATTTTTCGCGAGAAGCCGTTCAAAAAGTTTCTTATCTTTTCCGGAAAGATCCTTGTGCGTTTTCCAGACAAGGAGCGTTTTTTTTGATTCGGAAAGATCGGAAAGAACGGGTTTTCCTGTTTTTTTGCTTGAAGAGAATATGTCCAGGAGATCGTCCTGTATCTGAAAGGCCACCCCTAATGTGGTGCCCAGTCTTGACAGTTTTTGCTCTTCACTGCGGCTCGCGCCGTCGCTCAGCGCGGCGCCGATAAGAAGAGGCGCTTCAAAAGTGTATTTTGCTGTTTTCATGGTGTAGGTGTAGAGAACATCTTTTTCCGTAACTTTTCTGATATCGCGCACGTTATTCACGACGTCCGCGAACTCGCCCATGCCCGTAGATGCCGCCGTGGCGGCAAGTAACGCGACTGCGCGTTCCTTACGGATGCTTGGCACGTTGAGCGCGAGGAGCGATTCCACCGCCATGGCGAAGATTATATCACCGGCGACGATGCTCAGACCGTTGCCGAGTATATTACCGGGCGATGCGCCGAGTTTTTTGTTGAAGAGTCTGTGCAGTGTCGGTTTGCCGCGCCGCAGAGCGGAAGAGTCAATAACGTCGTCGTGCATGAGTAAAAAATCATGCAGAAGTTCCAGGGAAAGAGACGCCCGGAGAAGTTTTTTTCGGGAAAGTCCTTTTTTTTTCGTGTATCCCAGATAGCTTATGAGAAAGAGAAGAGGCCGGATCCTTTTTCCTTTGCGCCGCAAAAAATCCCGCAAACAGTCGTAAAGAACCCCATCCAGGCAAGACGGACTCAGAAAGCCCTTTTTCTCTTTCAAAAGCGCCATAATATCTCTATCAATATCCTTTTTCAATTTCCCCAACATGCCGAATACTGTAACATACCCGCCAAAGAAATAGAAGTAGAAACCGTAGGGGCGGGCCTTGTGCCCGCCCGAAACACTCCACCCCGAACGACCCGAAGAATCGTCTGGGGGCCTTACTCCCGGGGACCCTTCGACTTCGCTCAGGGCAGGCGGTCAATTTCCCCAGCGAGGAAATTGACCTCTGAAATTTCCCTCGCTCTCCCTCAGGCCTTGGGCCTGAGGGAACCTTGCCCGCTCGGGAAATTTAAGCCCCGAGAGCAAGGCCCCCAGCCGATTCTCCGCACCATCCATGTTACGAGTTTTGGTGGACCGTTCCGGACCGGGCAGGGCCGGAAGAAGGGGAAATTGCTTGCTAAAGAGGGGGGGATATGTTATTTTCGTAGGGATAGCAGAGGGAATAAATCATCAAAAAGGGGTTATATATATGAAACCGCGAAAGAACTTCCGCACACGTCCGAAAAAAACAGGCGCCAGAAAAAGACAAAAGGTTTTAGCTCAGAAGAGACGGTTGGTAGTCGCCGGACATGACCCGGACAGTCTTAAAAAGCTGTCAACCCCCGAGATACGGAACCTTCTGAAAAAGGCCGCCAGGAAAAAATCTCCTAAAAAGGTCTCTAAGGCGAAGAAGAAGAAGAAGGGGTAACAAAGGCATGAAAACCGCTACAATCGGCGGTTAGGGAGATCGATTCCGGACCGGCCATACATATGGAGCTTATCGGCAGGCGCCGTTTTGTTGGATTATGGCTAAAAATAAAAAGACGCAAAAAAAAAGCGCTGTCAAAAAAAGCACCATAGAGAGCCTTAAAAGCGCTTTTATACACAATAGAAAATATTCTCTGGCCAAGGACGATTATAACGCCACGGATTACGATAATTACAAGTCCATGGCGATGGCGATTCGTGACCGTCAGATAGACGGGTGGATACGGACACAACAGCGGTATCACAACGAGAATTGCAAGCGGGTGTATTACCTTTCTCTTGAATTCCTTCCCGGACGTTTTTTAGCCAACAACATGCTTAATCTCGGGCTTCTCTCAGAAAGCGAAAAAGCTCTTGAGGAACTCGGCTTTGACTTAGAAGATCTTTGTGAAAAAGAGAGGGATCCCGGGCTTGGACACGGAGGGCTCGGGAGGCTTGCCGCCTGTTTTCTGGATTCCATGGCTACGCTTGGGATCCCCGCTACCGGTTATGGCATCAGATACGATTATGGTATATTCAGGCAGAAAATAATTGACGGACGCCAGGTGGAATTTCCGGATAAGTGGCTCAAACTCGGAAACCCATGGGAGTTTGAGCGTCCAGAATTTACGCTGAAAGTGCGTTTTTACGGCAAGACGCGTAAACGCGGCAAATTCCGTGTTGAATGGGTGGCGACGAACGATGTGCTTGCGATGGCTTATGATACACCGATATCGGGGTATCGGAACGGTGTGGTCAATAATCTGAGGCTCTGGTCTGCCAGAAGCACGGATGAGTTTGATCTTGATTATTTTAATGATGCCGATTATATCCGGGCCTGTGAGAATAAGATCCTTTCCGAAAACATTTCGCGTGTGCTTTATCCTAATGACAGTTCATACCAGGGGCTTGAACTTCGTTTAAAACAGGAATACTTTTTTACATCGGCTTCTATACAGGATATGATCCGTCGGTTCAAGCTGCACAACGATGATTTTAAGGTGTTTCCCGATAAAGTCGCCGTTCAGTTGAACGATACCCATCCTGCTATTGCCATCGTTGAACTGATGCGTATTCTGGTCGATGAAGAGGGTATGAAATGGGAAAAGGCGTGGGATATAACCGTCCGAACGTTTGCCTATACCAACCATACGATCATGCCGGAGGCGCTGGAGGCCTGGTCTGTATCTCTTTTGGAAAAATTGTTACCCAGACATCTGGAATTAATGTATGAGATAAACGTGCGTTTTCTCGGCGAAATTGCCGCGCGTTATCCCGACGAGCCGGACAGGTTGATACGCATGTCTCTCATAGAGGAGAACCCTGAGAAAAAAGTGAGGATGAGCTATCTTTCCATTATCGGCAGCCATTCCGTGAACGGGGTTTCCAAATTTCACACGGCGCTTCTAAAAAGCACGCTTTTTAAGGACTTTTTTGAAATGTATCCGGAACGGTTCAGCGCAAAAACAAACGGCATAACCCAGAGACGTTGGCTTGAAAAGGCGAATGCCCCTCTCGCAGGGCTTATTACAGGCGTGATAGGGGATAACTGGCCGAGGCATCTTGAAGAGATGAAGAAGCTTATTCCGTTCGCTTCGGACGCCGCGTTCCAAAGGAAGTGGCAGGCCGTGAAAAAATTAAATAAGACGCGTTTCTCCGGGTATATCAGAAAAAAAACAGGGATAATAGTGGATCCCGCTTCGCTTTTTGACGTTCAGGTGAAAAGGATTCATGAATACAAGCGGCAGACAATGTTCGCTCTTTATCTGATCTCCCGGTATCTGGAGATAAAGAACGGCGTCGCAAAAGATGTGGTGCCAAGGACGGCAGTAATCTCCGGAAAGGCCGCGCCGTCATATGACATGGCAAAATTGATCATCAGGGTTATAAACGGTGTTGCCGGGGTTATTAATAAGGACCCGGACATGAAAGATAAACTGAAAGTGGTTTTTCTGGAAAATTACGGCGTTTCCCTGGCGGAAAAGATATTTCCCGCGGCAGATCTCGCCGAGCAGATATCCACCGCCGGGCGAGAGGCCTCCGGAACCGGAAACATGAAATTCATGCTTAACGGCGCCGTCACGATCGGAACCTGGGATGGGGCTAATATAGAGATCGCGGAAGAGGTAGGTTCCGATAACATATTTATTTTCGGACTTAAAGCGCATGAGATAACGGCTCTGGAAAAGGCCGGGTATAATCCGGAAGAGTATGCGCGGCGAACTCCTGTTCTGGCCGAGGCTCTTCGTCTTATCCGGGAAGGATTTTTCTCAGCCGGTGATCCCGGAGCATTTGTTCCGCTGTGCGATTCGCTTATGGAGAGTGACCCTTTCATGGTTCTTGCCGATTTTGCCGAGTATGTCTCTGTCCAGGAGAAGGTTTCTCAGGCGTTTCAGAACCGCCGCGTATGGACGAAAAAGTCCATATTGAACACGGCAAATTCCGGCAAATTTTCCAGCGACAGAACGGTTTCCGAATATGCCGAGGATATTTGGGGCATAGGGCAGAGAGCATAGGGCATAGGGCATAGGGCATAGGGCATAGGGCAGAGTCGGTCATCCTGAGCGAAGCGAAGGAACTGAATAATAACCAAGATACAAGAAACAATAACCAAATTCGAATATGCAGTGAACAGTGAGTAGTGAATAGTTAAATCCAAAAGACAAAGCACAAAATCCAAAATAAATCCAAAATCTCAAATCTAAATAACAAAACTTTTGTTTATGTTTTGAATTTTGATATTTGAGCTCATTTTGTGCTTTGAATTTTGTCATTTGACATTATTTGTATCTTGTTTCTTGGTTATTGGTTATTTTATTTTTAGTCTATCCGGAGTGTTTTATGACGAAGAAATACGTGTTACACGGGGCAACGGAAGAAATAAAAACCCATATTGATTTCAAGGGAAATCTGAACCATTCCCAATATGAGGTGGTAACGGAGGCGGAGGGGCCGTGCCTCGTTCTCGCGGGCGCCGGCAGCGGCAAAACACGCACGCTCATGTACCGCCTGGCGTATCTTCTGGAGCGCGGAACGGATCCTAAAAATATTCTTCTCATGACGTTTACGAACAAGGCCGCGCATGAGATGCGCAACCGCGCCGAGATGCTGCTGAGATATACTCCGAAGGGATTATGGAGCGGAACTTTTCATCATGTTGGCAACCGATCTCTGCGTATGTATTCCGGGGATGTAGGGTACAAAAAGGATTTCGGCATACTTGACGCGCAGGATTCCCGCAATCTTATAAAGAACTGCATAAAGAAAACCGTTGCCAGGGGAGGGGATGAAAGGTTTCCCAAACCATCCGTGGTCCATTCAATTATAAGCCTTTCCATGAATACAAAAAGCACCATTGAGGAGATATTGGAAGAAAGATATCCGTATTTTGACAAATTCACACAGGAGATCAAAAATATAAAGACCCTGTATGAAAAGAAAAAGAAAAATTCCGGGAACATGGATTATGATGATCTGCTTTCAAAATGGAAATGGCTGCTTGAAAACGTTCCGCGCGCGCGCGAACGATTCAGTGAACAGTTCAAGTATATAATGGTTGATGAATATCAGGACACCAATTTTTTGCAGGCGGATATTATTGATATTCTCGGGAGCCGTCATCAAAATATTCTTGCGGTGGGTGATGATGCCCAGTCAATATATTCATTCCGCGGGGCACGCGTTGAGAATATACTGCAGTTTCCTAAACGGTTTGAGGGAGTTAAGATATTTAAACTGGAGACCAACTACAGATCCACGCCCGAGATACTGGCCCTTGCCAATGATTCTCTCAAAAACAATGCGGCACGTTTTGACAAAACACTCAGAGCGGTAAACCCCTCACTGGAAGTACCCGCCCTCATTGAGGTTAGAGATTCTTATTCGCAGGCAGCCTTTGTGGCGCAGAGGGTGATGGAGATGCGTGAAGAAGGCGTTGAAATGAAAGACATGGCCGTTCTTTTTAGGGCCCACTACCAGTCGGCGGAACTGGAAATGGAACTGGTTAAACGAGACATTCCGTATCTCGTGCGCGGAGGGATACGTTTTTTTGAACAGGCCCACATCAAGGATGTGCTGGCGTATATGAAGATCATGGTAAACCCGACGGACGAAATATCATGGGTACGGGCATTGAGCCTTTGTCCAGGCATCGGCTCCGGGTATGCGGAAAGAATATACGATGCTTTCCGCAAGAGTGAAATAGACGCAACGGATTTTATACACAGTGATGCTTCAAAGATAATTCCGGCCAAAGCGCAAAAAGGATATCGCGCGTTCCGGAATATCATGGAAAAGGTAATGGACTGCGGGCCCACCGCCGCCGCGGGTGATATAATAAACACCATATTGGATTCAGGGTACGAGAAATATATTTTGACAGCATTTGAGAACGCTCGCGACAGGATAGACGACATACACGAACTCGTGAACTTCTCGCATGAGTATAACGCACTGAACGAATTCTTGAACGATATAACTCTGAGGGAAAGTTTTCGGGGGGAGACATCTTTTGCCCAGGCCGAAGACGATGAACAACTGGTTCTCACGACGATACACCAGGCGAAGGGTCTGGAATGGGACACGGTTTTTGTTATAGGTCTGTGCGAAGGTCAGTTCCCGCATGCCAAGGCCGGCGACGAGACGTCGGAAATAGAGGAGGAGCGGCGCCTTTTCTATGTTGCGGCAACAAGGGCGAGAAAGTATCTTTATCTTATTCATCCCATTACGCGGTATGATTATAACAAGGGCACGGTAATCGCCAGGCGGAGCAGGTTTCTTGAAGAACTGGACCCGGCGAGTTATGAGGTATGGCGTGTAGATTCTTCTTCGCGGTTCCCCTCGACTTCGCTTCAGGCAGGCGGGGCAGACTTTGATGGCGGGAGGGAAATACAGTTGTGAGAACGTGCCGCTGGGCGTGGGTGGGGAAGAAGTGGGAAGGAAATAACCAAGATGCGGGAAACAAGAAACAAGATACAAGAGACAATAACCAAACAAGAAACAATAACCAAATTCAAATAATCAAACAAGAGTTAACGAGAATTCGTTTATTAATAAGTCCGAAACGTTGTCATTCTGTCATTCCCGTGTAAACGGGAATCCATCTGGACTGTCCCATTCTGGATCCCCGCTTTCGCGGGGATGACAAAAAGTGAGGGGATGATGATCTAAAGTTTGGTTATTGTGATTTGAATATTATTTGTATCTTGTAACTTGGTTATTGGTTATTTATGAAAAGGAGGCCGGATTTTGCAGGAAAGCCAGTTTTCATCAGGCGGCGTGATAATAAAAAGAGAAGAGAGTTCTTCTTTTAAGGTTCTTCTTGTTGAGGACCGTTTTGGTCACTGGACGTGGCCGAAAGGCCATATTGAAAAGGGCGAGACACCCGAAGATACGGCGGTAAGAGAGATAACGGAGGAGACGGGGCTTAAAAACATAAAAATACTGGAAAAACTGGGCGAAGAGAGGTATCATTTTACCCTCAAAGGGAAACGGATATCCAAGACCGTGCAGGTTTTCCTTGTTTTGGCCTCCGGGTCGGAAAGCCTGGAGGTTCCGGAAGAGGAATTACGGAGCGCTGAATGGTATCTGCCCGAGGAAGCGGCAAAGAAAGTCGGATATAAAAGCGCCCGTGCATTTGTTGAGAAGGGCATTAAAGTTTTCAGGGAAAAACATGAACGACAATAAGAAAATTAAAACTATATTTTTTGATCTCGGTAACGTGATCGTGAAGCTTGATCCGATGGTCCTGGAGCGGGAGTATGCCGCGTGCGGCAGGGTGAAGCAGGGCGAGGTTATAGAATACTTCATGGATTCGGATGAGGTGAACGGATACGCGGAAGGGAAACTGACCTCGTCTCAGTTTTATAATAGAACGCGCAGACGGTTCAAAATGGACATCAAATATAATGATTTCTACCGTGTCTGGAACGAAATATTTTTGCCGTATCCTGAAATGGATGAAATTATAAGGAATCTAAAAAAAGGATATCCGGACATAAAGCTTATTCTGGTTTCCAATACTAATGAATCGCATTTTGATTTTGTGAAGGATAAATATAACATCCTGGATTTGCTGGACGCCCATGTTGCCTCGCATGAATTGGGAGCGCAAAAACCGCGTTCAGAAATATTTCAGGAAGCGCTGCGTATCGCCGGAAGCCTGCCGAAAGAAACATTTTACACCGACGACAGAGAGGATCTCATAGATGCCGCGAAGGTCATGGGCATCCGCGCCTTTCAGTTTACCGGGCATACCGGCCTGCGGGAACATCTGGCGGAATTCGGCGTAAACGTCTGACGGTTGCTCCACAATCTTTCTATCATGGCAAAACAAGAAAAAAAGAAATTTGGGACCGTTACCATAGCCGGGCAGCCGAACGTGGGGAAGTCAACTCTTTTGAACGGGTTGCTTGGGGAGAAGATCGCAATCACGAGCAGAAAGCCCGAGACCACGCGTGATAATATCCGTGGGATTCATACCGAAAAAAACTGCCAGATTGTCTTTCTTGATACGCCGGGCATGCATAAACCGCACGATCTTCTCGGGAAAGTCATGCTTACCCGTGTAAGTTCTTCGCTCATGGAATCGGATATTATTCTCTTTATCACGGAAAAAAAGACCGCATTGAACAAGGAAGACGAAAATATTCTGCACCGCCTGCCCTCTCCGAAAGGGAACAAGAAAGTCATCTATGTCATAAACAAAGTCGATAAGGTAAAAAACAAAGAGATTCTTTTGCCGTTGATAAAAAAAGCCGCGAATCGTTATCCGTTTGACGAGATCATACCCATGTGCGCTTTGCGGCAGGCCGATCTGGACAGACTTCTGGAGATTGTAAAATCATATCTTTCTGACGAGCCGTTCCTTTACCCCGAGAATCAGCTCACGGACAAGACCGATACCTTTATGATACGGGAGATCATTCGTGAAAAAGTGCTGGAGATGACCCGCAGGGAAGTTCCGCACTCCGTCGCGGTGGTTATAGACGAGATAACCGAGGAAGAAGAGCGGAAAATGCTGAGCATCTACGCGACCGTTTTTGTGGAACGCACTTCACAAAAATCTATTCTTATCGGAAAAAACGGCGCCATGATGAAAAAGATAGGCACAGCGGCCCGTCCTGATATAGAAAAACTTCTGTCACGCCGTGTATATCTCAATCTGTGGGTAAAGGTGTCTGAAAAATGGAAGAAAGACCCCAATGCCCTCAAGGAAATGGGATACGTGGATTAACTTTCTCCTTTCGCCTTTGACCTTCGCCTTTGACCTTCGTCGATGATAGAAGTATAATAATAATCGTGAACATAATAATAATGCGAACGGTGGAGAGATATGGGTAATAAAAATCTTTTTAAAAACGGAAGAAACAAGGACAAGATCGAAAAAATCCGGCAGCTTGAGGATTTTCTGGAAAAATCCCAATATGCGGACGTGCGCCGGATCCTTGAAACGATGGCTCCGGAAGACATCGCGGAAGTTCTGTCAAAATTTTCAGAGACCAATACACTGAAGATATTCAATTTTCTTAATCCCGCCCGCGCTGCCGTTGTTCTTGACGATACCGATTCACAGTCCCGACAGCAGATACTTCAAAAAACTGAAAGCATTCGGCTGGCAAAGATTCTGGGGGAAATGCCTGTTGATGAAGTTGCCGACGTCGTGGAGGAGATCCCTGAAGAAGGACGGGAGCATATTCTTGAGCTAATCGAGAAAAAAGACGCGGAGGAAGTGGAAGAGATTCTCAGTTATCCCGCCGAAAGCGCCGCCCGCGTCATGAATCCCGATTTCATTTATGTCTCCGAAAACATTGATGTTGAAGCCGCCATCCAGCATATCCGCAGCCTTGAGGTTGACGAAGATATCTTTTACGTCTATGTCGTAGACGAGGACATGCGGCTCCGGGGGGTGGTGCCCATGAGAAGATTGCTGACCGTGCCGAAAGGCACCGTAATAAAAGACATCATGGAGAAAGAAGTTCGCTCGGTTATCGGGAACGAAGATCAGGAAAAAGCCGCCATGGTCATGAAAAAATATGACATCTTTTCCATGCCGGTTGAAGACAGTGAAGGGCGTTTAATCGGGCGCATAACCGCGGATGATATTATAGACGTCATGGATGAGGAACACGCCGAGGATATAAGCAAGATGACGGGTACGATAGAGGAGGAAGAGGGGACGGAAACGACGGCAGCGGCGACGGGAAACAGACTTCCATGGCTCATAACGTGCATGCTCGGCAGCATTATCACCGGAATGGTCATCCGGAGTTTTGAAGTGACGCTTGCCGAAACAATTGCGCTGGTTTCTTTTATTCCGGTGATAACCGCTACCGGCGGTAATTCAGGCGTTCAGGCGTCCACTGTCGTTGTAAGAGAGATAGCCCTCGGGTCGATGGACTTCTCAAAAGTCGGAGAAGAAATATGGAGACAGTTAAAAATAGCCCTATGGCTTGGCCTTGTATGCGGCGTCGTGCTGACGCTTCTCGCGAATATCTGGATGAAGAACAGCCTTGTAGGCGCGATCGTGGGCCTTTCAATCTTTCTGGTCGTGGTATGGTCTAATTTTGTCGGAGTAGTAACGCCTGTTGCATTCAAGCGAATGGGCATAGACCCGGCGATAGCCTCGGGACCCCTGATAACCACGTTGAATGATGTGATAGGCGTGTTGATTTATCTGTCCATTGCGACTTTTCTCCTGCAGTGAGGCAGGGGAAGCAAGAAGAAGTAGGTCACCCTTAAGGGTGACCTACTTCGAAGTGAGAACGCGGGAAACTTTTGACCGGAGGTGAAAAAATGGGAAAAGTTTTAGGTCTCTCGATAGGAAGTGTTGTGGCTCTTCTCGGAGTGATACTTCTCGTGGTCTGGGGTCGTGAATTTCTGGTTGTTCTGAGGGGCGTCATTCCTGTTATGCTGATTCTCGGAGGCGGCATCGCAATTCTGGCAGGATTTGCCGAGTTTAAAGATACAGTGAAGAAGGGGACGAGTTAATGACAAATGACAAAATTCAAAAAACAAAACACCAGATAAAATTTAAGGTTTTGTCATTTTAATTTGAGATTTTGGATTTATTTTGAATTTTGTGCTTTGTTATTTTGAATTTAACAGAAGAGTTAATGTTCGTTGATAAGGATGGAAGGGGGGCAGGCATATGTTTTTATATCTCAGAATAGTGGGGGTTTTGTCGGCGATTGTCGTAGGGTTATTATCTCAGGGATGTTCGGAAGACCGCGCTGTGCTGGAAAAAAAGATTTTGGCGCATGATTCTTCTTTTCAGAGAATTGTTGATAAAAGAAATTCTCTTCAGCAAGAACTGGCTTCGCAAGAAGAGGCTTTCAACAAAAGACAACAGAAGACAAGTCAGGCCGTAGAGGCCTTAAAAGACAGGCAACGACAGGAAAAGAAAGATTACGCTGTGGAAAAAAAAGCCACTAAAAGAAAACTCCGGCCGGAAAAAAAGCGCCTGGAAATGGATCTTCTGGACATGGAACGCCGGCATAAACGCGTGAAAGAGAATATCCGGGACATCGGGCGCGACATAGACGAAATTAACACACTGATGGATAAAAAGAATAAACTGGTACTGACCCCGGAAGAAATACAGGCATGGAATGAAAGATTGAATTCTCTTATAAAAGACGAAGGGGACATGGTCTCGGAAAAGGACAAACTTCAGACGGATATCAGTATGACAAAACTGAAAATAAAGGTTCTTGGTCTGTAAAAAAAGGAAATTATCGTGAAGGTAAAAAGAGCGTTGATAAGTGTATCGGACAAAACGTCTATTGAGGATTTTGTCAGAGGACTGGAGCGTCTGGGGATAGAGATAATATCCACCGGGCGGACAGCCGAGAAGATCAAATCATTAGGTATTTCGGTAACTGAAGTTGCTTCGTATACGGGCTTTCCGGAGATGCTTGACGGAAGAGTCAAGACACTGCACCCGAAAATATATGCCGGTATTCTGGCTTTGAGATCAAAAAAAGAACACATGAGCCGGATTGAAGCGGAGAAAATCCCGACAATTGACATGGTGGTCGTGAATTTTTATCCTTTTGAGAAGACGGTTTCAAAAAAAGGCGTAACGGACACCGAAGCCGCCGAAGAGATAGATATCGGCGGTCCGGCGATGCTGCGAGCGGGGGCCAAGAATTTCCGGTCGGTTGCGGCCGTGAGTTCACCGCTGCAGTATGAGGCTATTCTCAGCGAGCTTGAAAGTAAGGGGCAGCTTTCGGAAAAAACACTGAAAGCTTTGGCCGCGGAGGCCTTTGCCACGACGTCTTCTTATGACGAAAAAATTAAGCAGTATCTGATGAAAGGGAGCGATTCTTTTGCGGAAAAGGAAATGCTTCCCGATAATCTCAAGATAGAAATGAGTAAGATACGCGATCTCAGATACGGGGAAAACCCCCATCAACGCGCAGCGTTTTACGGGGACGTATCCGGAGTTGATACTTTAATAACCGGAGCCGAACAGATTCAGGGAAAGGAACTTTCTTTTAACAATATCATGGATCTTGCCGCAGCGGCCGGAATGGTTCGGGATTTTACACGCCCGGCGGTGAGTATCGTAAAGCACGGCAATCCCTGCGGTGTGGCAACGGCCGCGTCACTGGAAGAGGCCTATCTTGCGGCGGCTGAGAGCGACCGGTTAAGCGCTTTCGGCGGTATCTTTGGTTTTAACGGGCGCGTGGAAGCACGTCTGGCGCGTATTATTGTTGAAAACGCCGGGTTTATTGAATGCATAATAGCTCCGGAATATGAAAAAGACGCGCTTGCGCTTTTTGCGGGCAAAAAAAATCTTAGGATAATGAAAGCCCCTTTTTCCAAACCCGGAGTTTGCGGAGAGATGGATCTTAAAAAAGTTCCGGGAGGATTTCTTATTCAGGACGTCGACACCAGGAAGGTCACGAAGAACGATCTCAAGGTGGTTACCGTCGCTAAACCGTCGCAGGAAGCGATGGAATCTCTGATATTTGCGTGGGAGGTCGCAGGTTATGTAAAAAGCAACGCCATCGTGCTTGCGTATGGGACAAAAACGGTTGGGATAGGCGCCGGTCAGATGTCCCGCGTGGACGCGGTCATTATTGCCGTGCGCAAGGCCGGAAAAAGAGCGCAGGGTTCTGTTCTTGCGAGCGATGCGTTTTTTCCCAAGGCGGATTCAATAGAGAAAGCGCACGAGGCCGGAATTGCCGCTATCATACAGCCCGGAGGTTCCATCCGCGATAAAGAAGTGATTGACGCGTGCAATCGTTTCAATATCCCCATGGTGTTCACCGGCATAAGACATTTCAGGCACTAACCGGCGCCGTCATCCTGCCTGTCCCGCCTGTCCCGAGCGAAGTCGAGGGGAGCGAAGTCGAGGGAAGGAGCGAAGCGACGAAGGATCTATGTAAATAACCAATAACCAAGGCACAAGATACAAATAATATTCAAAAAACAATAACCAAACAGCAGATTTTTTCCGGATTATTTGATTATTCGAATTTGGTTATTGGTTATTGTTTGTACCTTGTTTCTTGTATCTTGGTTATTCCCGCAGGCGGGGCCTCAGAATGACAGAAAAAGAGTTTTTCAACGATTTAAATTTTAAATCCCCAACATGTTTACTTACAATGACGCTCTAAAGTATCTGGACGCCTTTACCGATTATGAAAAGATTGGTCTGCCGTCTCCCGGTTCACCGGAGGCCGAGCAGAACTTTGATCTGGATAAGCTCCGCCGTGTCTTGAAAAAACTGGGCTCTCCGCAGGATGCTTACCGCATTATTCATGTCGCCGGCACCAAGGGGAAAGGGTCGGTCTGCACGTATGTTTCCTCCATTCTGGAAAGCTCAGGATACCGTGTAGGTCTTTTTACTTCGCCGCATTTGGTCTCTCCCACCGAACGCATAAAAATAAACGCCGTGGACATTACCGAAGACGATATCGTGCGCGTTGTTAAACATTTACGTTCCGCACTCGGCGCCGGCGCCGAAACGCAATTTTCTTTTTTTGAAATCTATACGTTAATGGCTATTCTCTATTTCGGCATGGAAAAAGTGGATTTTGCCGTTCTGGAAACCGGCATGGGCGGCCGTCTGGACGCGACAAATGCCCTGGATGCCGGGGTATGTTGTATAACCCCCGTGAGCTATGACCATGTGTGCGTGCTTGGTCCCGGGATAGAGCGGATCGCGAGGGAAAAAGCGGCTATTATTAAACGCAATGCCCGGTGCATTGTTTCTGTCCAGAAGGAAAACGTTTTGAAAATAATCAGGGAAAAGTGTGTTTCCGAGAACGCGCCCATTCTGCTTGCGGGAAAAGATATAACCTGGAGCCGTGTGCGCCTCGGCGAAAACGGAAGCCGTTTTAATATCCGCACCGGAAATCGATTTTACGGAGATTGTCAGACATCCATGCCCGGTGATTTTCAGGTAGAGAATTGCGCAACCGCCGTAGGCGTTTGTGAAGAAGCGCTGGGCGGGGAAAAAGTGAATGAAGAGGCCTTCAGAAACGGGATTGAACGCGCCTTTATTCCCGGCAGGATGGAAATATTGTGCCGCCAACCCCTCGTGGTCATCGACGGCGCCCAAAACAGCGATAGTGCGGTGCGTCTGAAGAATTCTGTTGAAAAGATATTCAGGTATGATAGATTAATACTCCTTCTGGGCGTTTCGCGGGATAAGGATATTGAGGGGATATGCCGCGCTCTGGCGCCGCTTGCGGATGAAATAGTTCTTACGCGCGCTGCCACTTGCCGCGCCATGGATCCGAGTATTATCAGGGGATATGTAAAAGGGAAGCGTGTCCGTGTAACGGAAAGTGTGAAAGAAGCGTTCGGAGCCGCGTTAGCGCGCGCGCGGAAGAATGACATGATACTGGCAACGGGGTCGTTTTTTGTTATCGGCGAGCTGCGGGCGGCCATTCTCGGAAGGCGGGTTCGGAATAATGAGGAACATGAGGCGAAAATAACCAAGACACTTTTCGTTAAATCCAAATGACAAAGCACAAAATCCAAAATAAATCCAAAATCTCAAATTCAAATAACAAAACCCTGGTTTTTTCTGGTTTTGAATTTTGACATTTGTTATTTGTGCTTATTTTGTGCTTTGAATTTTGTCATTTGACATTATTGTATTGTTTCTTAGTTATTGGTGATTTATATGATAAATACCGATACGATAGCGGCGATTTCTACTCCTTTAGGGGAAGGCGGAATAAGTATAATCCGGCTGAGCGGTTCCCGTGCAATTGAAATCGCGGACGAAATATTTATTCCTTCGGGCAAAAACGAACGCCCCGCGCTTTACGAAAGTCATACGGTACACTACGGTCACATAAAGCCTTTTGGTAAAGATGAAATCGTGGACGAAGTTCTTTTAACGGTCATGAAGGCGCCCAAGACATATACCGCCGAGGATGTGGTGGAAATAAACTGTCATGGCGGTGTCGTATCTTCAAAAAAAGTGCTGGAGTTTTGTCTCGCCCAGGGAGCCAGACCGGCTCAGTGCGGGGAATTCACCAAAAGGGCTTTTCTGAACGGAAGGATAGACCTGTCGCAGGCGGAAGCGGTTCTGGATATCATAAGGTCCGAGACCGACATGGCGCAGAAAGCCGCTCTTAGCCAGCTTGGAGGCGGGTTTTCCAAACGAATTCACAACATAAAGAACACGCTAATAGATGTTCTTTCTCTGATTGAACTCGGGATAGATTTTTCTGAGGAGGATGTGGAGTTTTCCTCCGGCGAGGGTATCATGCGCCGCGTTAATTCCGCATTGCAAGTTGTTACGGAGATGCTTGAAACATTTGATGACGGAATGATTCTTCGCGAGGGCGCCAACGTGGTAATATGCGGTCGTCCGAATGTCGGAAAATCAAGTATAATGAATGCCCTGTTAAAACAAGACAGGGTCATAGTAACGCCTACGGCGGGAACGACGAGAGATGTTATAGAAGAATCCGTATCCCTTGACGGGATTAAGGTAAGGTTGTCTGACACCGCCGGAATAACAAAGGCGCGCAGCAGGGCCGAATCCGAAGGGATAAAGCGTTCAAGGGGACGTTTGTCAACTGCCGATGTGGCGCTTTTTGTGCTGGATATAAGCCGGCCGTTATCGGATGATGACATTGGAATATACCGGAAGATCAGGAATAAAAAGAAGGTGATAGTCGCTAACAAATCGGACCTCGCGGCAAAGCTTGACATGAAAAAAACGGGTGAAGTTCTCGGACAGGAAGATATATTAGAGATCTCGGCGTTGAAAAAAAAGGGATTGCGGAATTTAGAGAAGACAATATCCGGAAAACTTTTTAATAGGGTCGGCGAGTCGGAAGAAGGCCTCCTCGTAACGAATGCGCGCCACAGGAAACTTCTAACGGAGATTCACCGGAGCCTAAAGAGGGCGGCAAAAGCCCCGGATAACGGCGGAAATGCGGAACTTCTCGCGAATGATATTCGTGATGCCGCAGACCAACTGGGTTTTATCGTAGGCGAATCTATCGGCGATGATGTTCTGGACAGGATATTTTCGCAATTTTGTATCGGAAAATAAGGAGAGCAGGATATGGACAAGAAAAAGATAAAAAAGGCCGTGAAAGATATACTTGATGCGATAGGAGAGGACTCCGCGAGAGAGGGGTTGCGTAACACTCCGAAGAGAGTGGCGGACATGTACGAGGAGATACTGGGCGGCACGGGGAAGGACCCCGCGCGTGAACTGGAAGTGTTTTTTGAGGAAGAGCATGATGAGATAGTTCTTCTTAAAGATATACCGCTCTATTCTATCTGTGAACATCACATGGTGCCGTTTATTGGAAAGGCCCATGTGGCGTATCTTCCGGAAGGGAACAGGATAACGGGCCTCTCCAAGATCGCACGGGTCGTGGATACGCTGTGCAAGCGTCTCCAGGTTCAGGAACGGCTCACGACGCAGATAGCGGACGTTATCATGAAGAAACTCCGGCCCAAGGGCGTTCTCGTAATCATAGAGGCGGAACATCTCTGCATGAGCATGAGGGGCATCAAGAAGCCCGGAATCATCACGACCACGAGCGCCGTAAGAGGCGTATTCCGCACCAGCCAAAAAACCCGCCAAGAAGCGCTTTTCCTCATACGCAACCGATGACATAAGCCCCGAAGGGCGGGTGACCCCGCCCCTACTCAAAATTTGCGGAGCAAATTTTGTCTACGAACGAAG
>CAZGOZ010000006.1:36319-43563 GCA_964528025.1 uncultured Planctomycetia bacterium | reverse complement strand
TCCACGCCGCCAGCGTTCGTTCTGAGCCAGGATCAAACTCTCCAGTTTGATATTCATTGACCCGTGTGCTTTTGGTTATTTGATTTTCAAAGAACAGTAGACCCAAAAAAAAGCACCACGTTTGATGCTTTCTTAAGTGTCTTCAAAAAAAGCGCCTTGATTATGTAGATGCCATTCTACATTAATTCGGTATAATGTCAAGAACCTTTTTTTATGTTTTTTTTGGGCCGATGCGGGCGGCCTTTATTCTGCAAAACCGGCGTTTGCCGGCCTTCAGCACCGCGCCTTGAGCCCTAAATGTAAGCGTTTGGGCGGGATCCGAGACCCTGGCCCCGTCATATGAAACGGCGCCCTGAGCTATGAGCCGTCTCGCCTCGCTGGTTGAGATATTAAAACAATCCGCAACAACGGCGGACGCGGCCATCGCGCCTGTAGAAAAAACGCGTTCCGGCATGTCTTCCGGGGTTTCTTTATTTACAACTATTTTTTCAAAATTAACACGCGCTTTTTCGGCTTTTGCCGCGCCGTGATACTCTGCTACTATACTTTTTGCCAGATCCGTTTTTGCCTGCTTCGGGTGAACCCGGCCTTCTTCCACATCCCGTTTTATTTTCTCGTGATCAACGTCTGTAAGAAGGTTATAATACCGCCACATCAATTTATCCGAGATAGACATCAGCTTGCCGAACATCTCTTGCGGCGCTTCCGAAATGCCTATGTAGTTATTGAGGGATTTTGACATTTTGTTAACGCCGTCGGTCCCTTCCAATATCGGCATGGTTATGACTACCTGCGGACTTTGTCCGTAACTTTTCTGGAGGTCTCTTCCGAGCAGTAGGTTAAATTTTTGGTCCGTGCCGCCGAGTTCAACATCGGCTTTCATAACAACCGAGTCGTATCCCTGCAAAAGCGGATACATGAATTCTAAAATACTAATCGGAGCTTTTTTTCTGTATCTGGCCTGAAAATCATCGCGCTCCAACATGCGGGCGACAGTATACTTTGAAGCAAGATCAAACATTCCTTCAGTTCCCAACTTTGAGCACCATGCGGAATTAAACACCACTTCGGTTTTTTCCTTGTCTAATACCTTGAATATCTGTTTTTTATAAGTCGCAGCATTTTTTTTAACTTCCGCGGCGGTAAGATGTTTTCTTTCTTTGGACTGCCCTGACGGATCGCCGATACGCCCGGTAAAGTCTCCTATAAGAAAGAACACTTTATGCCCTAAATCTTGAAAATGCTTCATCTTGCGCAGGAGAACGGTGTGACCTATATGAATATCCGGAGCAGACGGGTCAAACCCGGCCTTTACCACGAGGGGTTTCTTCCGGGAAAGTTTTTTTTCGAGTTCCGAAAGGCCTATAATCTCTTCCGTGCCTCTTTTTATTATCTTGAGTTGCTCTTCAGTAGGTTTCATCGTGCGGTCATTTTAGCATAGGCGTATCATGCGGTCAAGTAGGGGCGCACCCATGTGTGCGCCCGAAAAAGCGCCCGAAAAAGAAACGTACGTTTCGGGCGGGCACAAGGCCCGCCCCTACGTCTTTTATTTGTGATTTTGTCTCCGCCGGGAAACATGATAGAATATTCCATAAAAGGAGGAACCTATGGGGAGAGAATATAAGGATATCGCTGATGCTGTGTTAAAAGACGTGGCGGAATTCATGTGCGCGGCGGCGCGGACGGCGCCGAAGGCAAAAGGGGTGGATAACCTTGTCATAACCATTCTTGACGAAGCCGACAAACAAAAAGTCATACAGGCGATGGAAAAACTCGCCGCGAAAGACAAGTCCCGTCCCGGCATGGTGCGCGATGCGAAAAATATCAAGAAGATTAATCATATCATTGTTATCGCCGCGGAAAAGTCTCCGCTCGGCCTTAACTGCGGTTTCTGCGGGTATCCCACGTGCGAGGAACTCTCTAAAACGAACGGCATATGCTCCTACAGCACACTTAACCTGGGAATCGCCCTGGGATCGGCAGTTTCGGTCGCCTCTAAATTCCATGTTGATAACAGGATGATGTATTCTATAGGAAAGGCTGCAATGGAGAGCGGCGTCCTCGGCAAGACCGTTTCAATGGCCATCGGCATTCCTCTTTCGGCCACCGGGAAGAATCCATTTTTTGATAGGTAATATATATTATAGTGAACAGTGAACTGTGATTTGTGATCTGTGAAAAAAAAGTAGGGCACCTTTAAAGGTGCCCTACTTTTTTATACGAACTTATTTTTTGCTTTATACGATTGGCTCTGTTCCCTCGGCTTCTTCCTTCTTTTCTTCCGGGGCCTCGGCCGGTGCGCTTTCTTCTTTCTTCTCTTCCTCCATGCCTTTTCGGGAGAGCGCGATCTTTTTCTGAACACCGTCTATGTGTATTATCTTGACATCAACGACGTCTCCAACCTTATACTGCTCTTCCATTTTTTGTTCGGACGCAAGAGCCGTCTCGGAGATATGCAGAAGCCCTTCAAGATCTTTTTCCAATTCCACGAATATACCGAAATTGGTGATATTGGTTATCGCCCCCGTGCAAAGCGTGCCGGGCTCATATTTTTTGACGATATCATCCCACGGATCCTGATCAAGCTGCTTGACGCCGAGAGCTATCCGGCGGTTTTGTTCATCCACGTTCAGCACGACAACCTCTATATCCGCGCTTTTCTTAAGCCGTTCCTTTGGATGAGATACCCTTTTCGTCCAGGAAAGATCAGAAACGTGAACAAGGCCTTCTACGCCTTCTTCAAGCTCGACAAACGCGCCGTAATCCGTAACCGTATTGACAACTCCCTTAACACGGTCGCCCGCTTTGTAACGATTGCTGACGCCTTCCCAGGGATCCTTTTCCAGCTGTTTTATTCCCAGCGAAAGTTTCTGGTTCGTTTTATCTACTCGTAACACCACCGCGTCCACTTCATCGCCCACATTGAACCGTTCGCTCGGATGGCCGTATTTCTTGGACCAGGAAAATTCAGATATGTGAATAAGCCCCTCTATACCCTTCTCGAGTTCAACAAACACTCCGTAGGGCATGATGTTCACGACCTTGCCTTTAACCACACCCGATTCGGGATACTTTGTTTCAATTTCATCCCACGGATTGGAAAGTTTCTGTTTCAGACCGAGCGAGACCTTTATGTTCGTTTTGTCAAAATCCAGAATTTTCACTTCTATTTCATCGCCGATTTTCACGACATCACCCGGGTGACTCACGCGTCCCCAGCTCATGTCGGTTATATGCAAAAGACCCGTTATCCCGCCGCCGATATCCACGAACGCGCCGAAATCGGTCACATTACGCACGGCGCCTTTGACTATATCTCCCTTGTTTATACCTTCAAGGAGAGCCAATTTCTCGCCACGGCGTTTTTCGTCAACGATTTCTTTTCTGGATAGCACGATGTTCTTGCGCGGAATATTGATCTTGACGATCATAAATTCCAGTTTTTTGCCGAGGATATTGTCCGCGCCGCCAAATTCCTGCATCATCGACAGGCTCGCCGGCAAAAACGCTCCCATCCCCACATCAACCATAAACCCGCCACGGACCTTTCTGAAAACCTTACCTTCAATAACATCGCCTTCTTTTTGGTTCTCAATGATATCCCGCCAGGTTTTGAACCTCTTGGCCTTTTCGTGGGAAAGAACGACCATTCCCTCGTCATTTTCCTTGGCTTCAAGTATAACGTCTATTTCATCGCCGACTTTCAGCCCATCGGAATCTGTTATCTCCGACTTGAACACCACACCTTCGGACTTATACCCTATGTCTACGAGAATGTCCTTATCGCCAATCTGGACGATTGTTCCTTTAACTATCTCGCCTTCCTTGATATCGGCGACGCTCTCCTCATAAAGACGCGTCAGCTCTTCATATTCCCTGTTTTTCTCTTTTTTTTCAATCTCCATCAATTCGCTCAACTCCTTGCATTGGATTTTTGGTGGTGTATTTTATCCTTTTTTGGTAAAATATGCAACTTTTTTTAATCAGCGCGGGACAACTCATCCTTTTTCTCTTTTATCTCCGCAATGCGTTCCATGACCATATTCGAGATTCCCTCGTAGTCCGTTCTCTTTTCACCAGAAGGAGATACGAACTCCTCAGGCATCATCGGCCGGCCTACAAAAACGCCGAGCGGGGCCCCCCGGCAAATCTTTCCGTCTTTTTTCATCGCATATCCGGAGCCCTCAATATAAATAGGCACGACCGGAACACCACACATGGCAATCAGAAAACCCACTCCCCGTTTCGCCTCTCTCAATCTGCCGTCTTCTGCTCGCGAACCTTCGGGGAAAATGCCGATAACACGACCTTTTTTCGCTTGCCTGATGGCCTCCCTCAAAGCGCTGATGCTTTTCGCATCGCGATCCGTGCGTATGATACCGACAAGGCGCGCCCATATTCTCACACCCGGCACCTCAAAAAGTTCTTTTTTCCCCATAAAACTCACGGGATTTCTCCTGCAAGCTATCGCGACAAGAGGAGGATCCAAAAAACTGGCATGATTCGATGTCACTATATACGGGGCATCCGGAAAATTCTCTCTGCCGAAAATCCGGAGCCGGAAAAGTATCCTTATCAGTATCTCAAATATCGTTACCGAAATTCTATACCACATGTTCTTCTCTTCGCACGGCGCGTCACGCCTCAATCTTCTTGATAATTTTTTCAACAACCTCATCCACGGAAAGCTTCGTGGTGTCAATGAGTTCCGCGTCGTCTGCTTTCTTCAACGGCCCGACCTTACGGGTTCTGTCTGCGTGATCACGCTGTTTGAGATCCTCCATGACTTCAGCCCGCGTGACCGGATGACCTTTTGCGCGCAATTCCGTCAAGCGGCGTTCAATACGCTCGTCAAAAGAGGCATCAAGATAGAACTTGTGCCGCGCTCCCGGCAACACAACGGTCCCTATATCCCTTCCCTCCATGACGGCGCCTTTCAGGCCGCGAACCAGGTGCCGCTGGAAGGCAACCATGTTTTCCCTCACGGCTCCTATCGCGGCGACATGCTTTACGTTTCCCGTAACTTCCATCTCCCGTATCCTGCCGGTAACATCCTCTCCGTCCAATATTACGCGAACAGAATCTTCTTTCGTCCCGGACGGAATAAGTTCAATGTCCAGGTCAGCGGATAATTTCACTATCTCGCCTTTTTGCTCAAAATCCACGTTTTTCCGCATGACCTTGAGCGTGAGAGCCCGATACATGGCCCCGGTATCTATATACACAAACCCGAGACGTTCGGCCACGAGCCTTGAAACCGTGCTCTTGCCGCTTCCCGCCGGACCATCTATGGTAACTGTTTTCGCGCGTTTAAATAACTTCATTTCTTATCTTTCTGCAGGCGTCCAGTTTTTTTATCAAATCTTCCTGCCGGCCGTTCCGAATATCATCCTCAATACCCGAAAGTGTCTCCCTGAACTTGGCGAGAGCGCTAAGCATGTTCCCGCTGTTATTCGTGAAAATATCACTCCATAACTGCGGATCGGAAGCGGCGATTCTTGTCGTGTCCTTGAACCCCGTTGACGTGTATTTAAGGTCTTCTTTTTTTTGAGATCCCGCCAGCGCGTACGCCACGACATGCGGAAGATGGCTCGTAAACGATACTATCGCGTCATGCTCTTCCGGCGTCATGACGGATACCACGGCTCCCATCGCCTGCCACAGCGCCTGTATCTTCAGAAGATCGTCCTCACAAGTCAAAGGATCACGAGTCAGTATGCACGGCGCTTTTTCAAAAAGATCCGGGGATGAGTGCTCCACGCCGGACTCTTCGGATCCGGCGAGAGGATGCCCTCCAACAAAGGAAAATTCCTTTTTGAAGTTCAACGCATAATCCGAGATTTCTTTTTTTACACTGCCAACGTCCGTGACTATAATTTTTTTGCCGCGCCGGGACGCAGCGATATTTTTCAGCACCGTTTTTATCATCGGAACAGGCGTGGCTATGAACACGACTTCAGCGCCGACAAGTGCTTCATCAAGAGAATTTAAATACCCGGCGCTTAATGCTTCTTCCTTGACGGCCCTGTCCAGAGAGGACTGCCTGCGGAATACCCCGACCACTTCATCTGCCAGTTTTCGTTTTATAAGCGCCTTGCCGATAGAGCCGCCGATAAGCCCCATCCCTATCACGGTCACTTTTCCGAATTTCATTTTACCCTCCGCCTTTGGCATAAACTAAACAATTCTCCCCAATGCCTTGGCAATCTTTCTTACATCGTTCATGAGTTCCTCGAATTTTTCCGGAACGAGAGACTGATCTCCGTCGGAAAACGCATCTTCCGGGTTCGGATGAACCTCAACCAAAAGACCATCCGCGCCGGCTGCTATAGCAGCGCGCGCGGCCGAAGAAACCATTCCCCATCTTCCGGTCGCATGCGAGGGATCAACTATTATAGGAAGATGACTCAACCGCTTTACCGCGGAAACGGCGTTTATATCCAGCGTAAATCTCGTATAATCTTCAAACGTGCGTATACCTCTTTCGCAGAGAATAACATTTGCATTACCGCCGGCCAGAATATATTCAGCGCTCATGAGAAACTCTTTTATGGTATTGGCCATACCCCTTTTTAATAACACGGGTTTCTGTGTTTTGCCGACTTCCTTCAAAAGATCATAATTCTGCATGTTCCTCGCGCCTATTTGTATCACATCCGAGTATTTCATTACTAGCTCAAGATTACGAACATCCATGAGTTCCGTTATCACGCGAAGGCCGGTTTTATCCCTGGCTTCAGCCATGTATTTGAGCCCCTCCTCGCCGAGCCCCTGAAAACTGTAGGGACTGGTCCTCGGCTTAAACGCTCCGCCCCGCAAAATCGTCGCCCCGGATTTTTTTACCGCTTCCGCCGTTTCAAGAAGCATCTTTCTCGTCTCAATGGAACAGGGCCCCGCCATGACAACGATTTTTTTGCCTCCAACGCTTACACCGCCGCCTATATCTACTTTTGTCGGGTCTGACTTATACTCAACTGACGCCAGTTTATAAGGCTTCAGGATCGTCATGACCTTTTCGACAATCGGTATCCCCTCAAGAGGCAGAGTGCGAATAACGTCTTCCTCTCCTATCACGCCTATAATCGTGCGTTCTACCCCTTTGGAAATCCAGGGTTTCAATCCGAGATTCTCAATCTTTTTTACGATATGGTCTATCTCGCGTTTTGTCGCGCTCGGTTTAAGTACGATGATCATGCGTTAGCTCTCCTTTTTCTGTGAACAGTGATCTGTGAACAGTGATCTGT
>CAZGOZ010000006.1:23480-36219 GCA_964528025.1 uncultured Planctomycetia bacterium | reverse complement strand
TCTGTGAACAGTGATCTGTGAACAGTGATCTGTAAGTATTAAAATTCAAATGACAAAATCCAAAGCACAAAATAAGCTCAAATAACAAAATTCAAAAACAAAACAAGATCGGATGCTAAGTTAGCATAAAAAGTTTTATTATTTGGATTTGAGATTTTGAATTTATTTTGAATTTTGTGCTTTGTCATTTGACATTTCTTTGCTCTTCACTCTGCTCTATGCCTCTTCTTTAGGTATCTCCCTCATTGCGTCCGTAAAAACTTTAAAAAACATTTCATTTTCGTCACGGAGGCCTATATTTACCCTGATGCACTGTTTGAGTCCCCATGCGGTCATTTCGCGTATTATCACACCGCGTCCCAACATATATTCAAAGACCTTTTGCGACGACCGTCCGGTATCCACGAGAACAAAATTGGTTCTGCTCGGGACATAGGCTACGTCAAGTTTATCAAACACTTCATAAAATCTTTTTTTCTCTTTTTCCACCAGCCCGAGCGAGTCACGCAAATATTTTTCGTCTTTCAGCGCGGCCAACGCGGCCACCTGGGCCAGAGAATTCACGTTAAACGGTTCCCGAACTTTATTGAGGGCGTCCGCGATATCCTTTCTGGCAAACGCATACCCGATGCGCAGGCCGGCCAGACTATACGCTTTGGAAAAAGTTCTCGTGACAATAACATTCACGTCTTTGCGCTTAATCAGCGGAAGGCTCTCCGGATAATCTTCGCCTTTCGCGAATTCATAATATGCCTCATCAAGAAAGACCAGCGCATTCGCGGGAAGCTTCCCGATAAACGCCTCTAACGCCTGATCGTTCACATAAGTGCCCGTCGGATTATCCGGATTGGCAATGAAAACGATCTTTGTTTTCGGCGTGACGGCTTCCGCCATGGCTCCAAGGTCGTATTTGAAATTCTTCAAGGGAACCGTCCGGACTTTTGCGCCTTCAATCAGCGAGGCGGAGCGGTAAACAAGAAATGTCGGCTCGGCGATAACGACTTCATCTCCCGGATTCAGAAACGCTCGAAGAGCAAGAAAAATTATTTCATCCGAACCGTTTCCGAAAACAATATTATCCGGTGAAACAGAAAATTTTTCGCTGACGGCTTCTCTCAATCGGAAACATCCGCCGTCCGGATACCTGTTGACATCCCCGGCAGCTTCCGTTATCGCCTCTATCACGCGTCGGGACGGCCGCATGCCGTTTTCGTTTGAGGCAAGCTTAATAACTTCCTTCAATCCCAGTTCGCGTTTTACCTCTTCAATGGGCTTGCCCGGAACATACGGCGATATTTCATCAAGTATTTTTTTGCGAATCATGTTTTATCAACCCTTCGGATACGATCCGAGAATTTTCACGAAATAACATTTTTGTTTCAGCATCTTCAGCGCTTTTTTCACTTTCTGTGTCTCACGGTGTCCCTCCATGTCCACGAAGAAATAATACTTCCAGAGTTTTCTCTTTGAGGGCCGCGATTCAATCTTGGTCAGGTTTATCCCGTTATTTTTAAAGGGTTTAAGCACGTCATGCAATACTCCCGGTTTATCTTTTACCGAAAACACCACGGATGTCTTGTCCCGACCGGAAATACCGCTGGTCTGTTTTCCTACAATAAGAAACCGTGTTACGTTGGCCGCTTTATCCTGAATGGACCTCACGAGAACCTTAAGACAATATTTTTTCGCCGCCATCTCGCTCGCGATACAGGCCGCATCGGAGCGTTTGGAGGCCATCTCGGCAGCTTTAGCTGTTGATGCAACACCGTGAAGCTCCGCAAGAGGAAGGTTCTTTTCTATCCATGCGCGGCACTGTCCGAACACCTGCGGGTTTGAATATATCTTCTTTATCCCCTTCACGTTCTTCTTCACTGCAAGAAGGCTGTGCCTAACCGAATGATAGATCTCGGAACAGATCAGAAGCGGCGAATCAACGAACATATCCAGAGTATAGTTAACCGCGCCTTCGGTAGAATTCTCTACCGGCACCACTCCGTAATCAGCGTTCTCTTTCTCCACCGCATAAAAAACATCGGAGATGACGTCGCACGAAAGATACTTCGCGCTTGAACCGAATTTTTTCATCGCCGCCTGATGCGTGAAAGTCAGCTCCGGGCCCAGATACGCTACTGTCATCGGCTGCTCCAGAGAAAGACAGGCCGACATGATCTCGCGGTATATCGCATTCGCGGAATCGGCCGTCAAGGGGCCGGTGTTCTCTTTCTCCACACGCGCGGCTATCCGGCTTTCTCTCTCCGGGCTGTACAGCGGCAGTTTTTCTTTTTTCTTGGTGTGGCCTATTTTGCAGCTTACCTTTGCGCGCGAGTTTATCAGCTGCAATATGCGGGAATCTATCTTGTCAATCTCTTTCCTGAGTTTATTCAGGTTGTGTTTTGTCACCATCATCAGACTCCTTTGTTTCCGGCATGTTTCCGTTTTCCGATGCCTTCACGTTTTCGCATGGGGTCTCTTTTTCTTCGGACTCCTCCGCGGTTTCCTCTTCGTTCACGGGAATACCCGGACGCGGTTTGTCATACTCAAGGTCTTCTTCTATGAAATCACTAAGCATAGGCAAATCTTCAAGTGAATTCAGACCAAATATCTCAAGAAATTTCTCCGTCGTCGCGTAAAGAAGGGGCCTTCCCGGGGCGTCCTTCCTGCCCTTGACGCGCAGAAGCCCCTTATCAAGAAGCGTCTTGATAACCCCGCCGACGTTAACCCCGCGTATAGCTTCAACTCCGGCCCTCGTGACGGGCTGTTTATACGCAATGATTGCCAGCGTTTCCAATGACGGTCCTGTTATCCGGTCTGCCTCTTTCTGATAAAGATTGCTTATCCAGGGCAGATACTCGGGTCTTGAGACTATGCGATATTTTCCCGCAATCTCGGTGATATTGAACGCCCGTTCGGACGAGTTGTATTCCTCTTTCAGCATCCTGATGCCGTTCTCGATATCTTTCGAGTCCGAAGCGGTTACCGCTTTAGTCAATTCCTCAAGATTAAGCCCGTTTTCAGAGACAATAAGAAGCGCTTCAATTATGCTTTTCACTTTTCTCACGTCTTCCATTTTTCCTCCCCCAAAAGAACGGCGGCCTATGCCCCGCTTTTAATCATTTCCGGATTCATCATGATCTCTATTTCTCCCGAAAAACTTTTCTGCACGATAAGTATCTCCCTTGCCTTTATTAGCTCCAGCAAAGCCAGAAAGGTCACGATTATCTCATCTTTGTCTTCATTTTTCTCAAACAACGATGAAAAATATATCTTTGAACGTTTCGTCAATAAATGACATATCTGGTGAATTTTATCACTCACCGAGAACTTGTTTTTCACGACCTGGTGAAAAACTTTCTTCGGGACTTCTTTCAGAATCTTCTTGAAAACCGTTATCAAACTAAAAAGACTGGCTTCAAAATATTCTACGCCGTCATCCGATATTATTATTCCCTCCGGAGAGGAACCCTTGCGCAGATATACGTCTTCATGATTGGCGCGCATCTGGCCGAGATTAGAGGCCGCTTCCTTGTATTTCTTGTATTCCAACAGCCTTTTTACAAGCTCATCCCGCGGATCTTCCTGCTCTTCTTCCCCGTCATCGTTCTCTTCCGGAGGCAGAAGCGTTTTACTTTTTATGTGCATTAATGTCGCGGCCATGACGAGAAATTCCCCGGCGATATCAAGATCAAGCAGTTTCATCAGTTCCATGTATTTCAGATACTGCTCCGTGACCCGGGCTATTGGGATATCGTGAATATCAATCTTTTCCCGCTTGATAAGAAATAACAGCAAATCAAGCGGCCCCTCAAAAACATTAAGTTTTACCTTATATTGCATGGAACAGCCCTTTTACATGATGACCTGATGGAGACACTTCTTCACTTCATTCATCGTGCGCTTGGCGGTCTTGGCCGCCTTGACCGCGCCTTCTTTCACGATCCGGAGAACATCCGCATCTGAAAGTTTCGCCCTTCTCCGGCGCACCGGATCAAGAAACGCATTAATGGCCAGGGTCAGCTTTTTCTTAACCTCAACGTCCCCTACCTGGCCCCGACTATACCGTTCCTTGAGATCCGCAACTTCCGCCGTATCCGGGTTAAAGAGGTCATGATAGATAAAAACCGGGTTCCCCTCTACCTTGCCCGGAATATCGGCCCGCGTCCTCGCGGGATCCGTATACATGCTGTGCACTTTTTTACTTACCGCTTCCGGCGTATCTGACAGCGCTATAAAATTCCCGTAGCTCTTGGACATCTTCCGGTTGTCCAGTCCGATTAGCCGCGGCGTTTCGGTTAACACCGGTTCGGGCTCTACAAATATCTTTTTCTTATAGAGACCGTGAAACCTGCGTATGATCTCCCGCGCGAGTTCAAGATGCGGCAGTTGATCCATGCCTACAGGCACGAGGTTAGCGTTATAAAGGGCTATATCAGCGGCCTGAAGAACCGGATATCCAAGAAACCCGTAAGTCGCGAGCATCCGGCCTTTTATTTCCCGTAATTGCTCTTTATAAGTTGTGCATCGCTCGAGCCATCCGAGAGGTGTCAGAAGCGAAAAGACCATGGCCAGTTCCAGATGTTCCGGGATCATGCTTTGAATAAAAATGGTGCTCTGTGAGGGATCTATACCGCACGATATCCAGTCCTTGACGACTTCAATACTGTTTTTGGCGATATCCGAAGGATTTTCATACTCGCCCATGAGCGCATGCCAGTCGGCGACCATAAAAAAACAGTCATATTTCTCCTGGAGGCTGGTCCAGCTTTTCAGCGCCCCGACAAAATGCCCCAAATGAAGCCTTCCCGTGGGACGCATTCCGCTGAGTATACGTTTCTTCACCGTTTATCTCCGATCTTATCGCAGATATTATTTCTCAAGACGTCTTGCCACTTTCTCGATGATAAATGCTTCAAGAACATCGTTTTTTCGGATATTGTTGAATCCTCTTAGCGAAATTCCGCATTCAAATCCGGTTTTAACTTCCTTCACATCGTCCTTAAATCTCTTGAGAGAATTAATCTGTCCCTCAAAAACGACTTCTTGGCCCCGTGTGATTCGTATATTGTCTTTTCGGTGGATTGTCCCCTTAATGACAGAACATCCGGCGGCCTTGCCGACCTTCGAGGCGGAAAACACCTCTTTTACCTGAGCGCTTCCCTGAAAAATTTCCCGTTCCTCGGGTTCAAGAAGACCTTCCATTCCGGCCCTGACATCGGCTATAGCTTCATATATTATGTCGTAAACGCGAACGTCTATCTTTTCCCGCGCGGCAACCTCTTCCGCCTTGGGATTGACCTTAACATGAAACCCTATAATCACGGCGTTTGAGACTGCCGCAAGCATGATATCGGATTCGTTAATCTCGCCGACCGCCGAGTGGACCATTTTCAGCTTTACCTCGTCCGTTGCGAGTTCTTTAAGGGAAGTTTCCAAAGCCCCGACTGACCCCTGCACGTCCGCTTTCAGAATCATTTTCAGTTCCTTCATTCCTCCCTCAACTATATGGCTATGCAAATCTTCAAGCGTAACTCTCTTATTCCCGCCTATGTGCTTCGTTCTTCTTTCGTTCTGTTTCAGCGCCGCCAGTATCTTGGCTTTTTTTTCGTCCTTGACGACAAAAAACTCCTCACCGGCTTCCGGAATACCCTGCAGTCCGAGAACCTCCACCGGCGTGGATGGAAAAGCATCTTTAACCGGATTGCCTATATCATTCCTCATTGCCTTAATCTTTCCGTAATACGCCCCACAAAGAACAATATCACCCGAATGTAAAGTGCCGTTCTGCACCAGCAAGGTAATTGCCACTCCCCTGCCGGGCGTCTTTTTGCTCTCTATCACGACACCGCGCGCCCTCAGTTTCGGATTCGCCTTGAGTTCCAGCATCTCCGATTCCAGCATAAGCATTTCTACAAGATGATCTACCCCTTCGCCGGTAATGGCGGAAACTTCAGCCATTACCGTTTTGCCGCCCCAATCTTCAGCTACAAGGTCTTCTTTCTGAAGTTCTTTTCTGACACGTTCCGGATTCGCACCCGGCACATCACACTTATTGATCGCCACTACTATCGGAACGTTCGCGGCGCGGGCATGATCTATGGCTTCTTTAGTCTGCGGCATGACTCCGTCATCCGCGGCAACAACAAGAACAACAACATCGGTTGCGTGAGCTCCGCGCGCGCGCATGGCCGTAAAGGCCGCATGCCCGGGCGTATCCAGAAACGTTACCGAACCGCTGGGAGTTTCTACCTTGTACGCTCCGATATGCTGCGTAATACCGCCTTTTTCCCCTTTTGTGACCATGGTCTTGCGTATATAGTCCAAGAGAGAGGTTTTTCCGTGATCAACATGCCCCATGAAGGTAACAACGGGGGATTTGACTTCGCCCGTTGTTTTTTGCTCCCCGTGGTGTTCCTGCATGAGTTCTTTCTCAATGATCTCCATTGTCCGGGGAAGTTCCAGTTCATATCCAAAATTTTCCATGATGTCACGAACAACTTCTTCGTCAAGATCCTGATTTATATTAACAAAGGCGCCTTTCTGCATGAGATACTGAATTACGATGTTTGGCTTAACGTTGATCCGCGGCGCAAGGGTCCTTATATTCACCGGGACATGTATCTGAACTTTCTGCAATGTCTTTCTTGCCGATGACTGACCGGCAGCCGGAGTTTCCCCTTTGGCCTTTCCTGCCATTCTCTTGTGAAAACTCGACCCGCCTTGATACTTTGCCCCTTTTTCTACTATCTCTATGGTTCGTCTAAATGACTTTGTCTTTTTCGATTGAAATCTGGCTGTCCGTTCCGACGGTGCGACTTTTCTGATTATTTCCACGGCGGAAGGCTTGGAAACCGGAGGCTTTTCTTCTTTCTTCGGCGCGGCGGATACTTTCGCTTCTACCTTGGACGAGGTGGCCGGCTTCTTTTTCCCGGGTTTTTTCGCTTCAAGAATGGTTTTTACGGGTTTTGCCGTTTCTTTTTTAACTGTCTTTTCTTTTTTGCCCGTTTTCGCATCCGGGGCAGGTTTTTTTGATAACACGGCTTTTGTTTTTGAGGCGGTCTTTGTTTTTGCTACGGCTTTTCCGGAAACGGTTTTGGCCTTTTTGGCGCCACCCATCTTGATGCGCACAAGGGCGGCTACCTTGTCATCTATCTTACTGTTTTGATTCTTGACCTCCACATAAAGCTTGTGCAGCTGGTCCAGAATTTTTTCGGCCGAAACTCCGAGCTCTTTAGCTAAAACGCTGACTTTTATCGACATAAAACACCTGTTCCATTCTTTTTATACGTCTGGATCTTTTTCCTCTTCTTCAGCCGGTTTTTCTTCTTCTTCCGGGGATTCTTCTTTCGCCTCTTCTTCGGCCGGCTTTTCTTCTTCTTCCGGGGCTTCTTCCTTTGCCTCTTCTTCGGCCGGCTTTTCTTCTTCTTCCGGAGCTTCTTCCTTTACATCTACATCTTCTTCGGCATCTTCTTCGGCCGGTTTTTCTTCCTCATCCGGTTCTTCTTCTTTTGCCTCTTCTTCCGCCGGCTTTTCTTCTTCCGGGGATTCTTCCTTTACCTCTTCTTTGGCCTTTTCTTCCGCCTCTTCCCCTCCGAGTTCACCGGTTTCGTCATCTTTTTCTTCCGGAGCAATCTCCGGAAAGATAGCTTTTTCCTTTTCGGCAAGATCCGCTTCTTTTTTCAACGCCAGGGCTTTCTCGGAAGCCGCCAATATCTTCTCGGCCGTTTTAGGCCCTATCCCGCTCAGGCCGGACAGATCCTCAACACTGGCCTTGCTCAGCTCCCTCGCGGTATTATACCCTGCCTCTTCCAGCGTCACACGCACTTTCTTCCCTACACCGGGAATATCAGAAAGCAGAACCTTCTCTTTCTCTTCTTCGGCCGATTCGGCAATCAGTTCCCAGTTCAGAAGCTTTGACGCCAGCCTGATGTTTCGTCCTTTTTTTCCGATAAGAAGAGCCAGTTGATCGCGGGGAACCGTCAGAGTTATGCTCTTTTTAGCCCGGTCAATAACCATTTTTATTATCTCGGCAGGACTCACGGCGGCGGGGAGATACTCGCGGATGTCATCGTTCCATCTCACTATATCTATCCTCTCGCCGTGCAGTTCCTTAACTATGTCCCTGACCCTGGACCCCCGCATACCTACACAGGCCCCCACCGGATCAACTTTTTCGTCCTTTGAACAAACTGCCACTTTGGTTCTCTCGCCGGCTTCTCTGGCCATTGCCTTTATCTCAACTATCCCCTGAGATATCTCCGGAACTTCCAGTTCAAACAGTTTTTTCACAAACCCTTCATCGGTCCGCGACAGGATTATCTCGGGAGCGCCGGTTTCGCGGTCAACCTTCAAAAGATATGCCCGTATAACCTCCCCCTGTCTGAATCTTTCCCGCGGTATCTGCCCACTGCGCGGCAGGATGGCCTCGGTATCATCAAGCTCAACAATGACTTTCCCCTTCTCAAACCGGTGAACCGAACCGCTTATGATTATCCCGACTTTTTTAGTATACTTCGCGTATACCACATCTCTTTCCGCTTCCCGTATTTTCTGTATAATCACCTGCTTGGCGGTCTGAGCCGCGATTCTGCCGAAGCGGGCGCTTTTCACTTCCTCGCCTTCCGCAAAAATCTCTATTTTACCGGTCTCTTTATTTATGTTGACCGTGATATCCTCTTTTGAGATATCGGGATCGTCTATAACTTTCCGCGCCGCGCTTGCCAACGCGCTTTCAATCGCCTCAAAAAGTATCTCCTTGCTGATACCCTTCTCCCGTTCTATTCTCTCCAGAGCAGTTAGTAATTCTCCATTCATGTCATTTCTCCATTATCCCGATTATCATTTTCACAGCGTTTTTTATAGCTTATAACCGGTTTTAGTTTTGCTTTTACGATATTTTTTCCGTCAATTTTCACCGCATCACCGCCGGGCACTTCAACAGTAATACCTTCTTCGTTGTTTCCGGACAAGAGCCGGCCAAGAACGGCGATTTTTCCCTCCACAGGTTCGCGCACTATCACTTCAACCTGCTTTCCCGCAGCCCACGAAAAATCGCCCGCGCTTTTAAGTGTCCTGTCCAGCCCCGGAGAAGACACCTCTATAGTGCATTCGTAGGCAAGAATCTTTTTTTCCTCTATTAATGCCGCGATGTGCCTGTTAAACCCGCTGCATTGCTCAACCGTAACCCCGTTTTTGCCGTCAATAACGATTTCAATAAAAACCTTTTTCCTGCCATTGGTGAATACATCCACTAACGTGTATCCCGCCTTTTCGGCTTCGGCGCTTATCATCTCCGTCAATTCCGCGGGTATGTTTATCGGTTGCATTGTGACCTAACCTGTTTTAACCTTTGTCTTTTCCGCCAAAAAAATAAGCGGGCATCCGGGCCCACTTATTCGCGTAGTACGTTCGCATAGTACATCTGCAGATGATTTTAATCCAACAGCACCCTATTGTCAAGAGGGAAATGCGGCGCTTTTTAAAGTCAGATAAACGTGCCAAGTAAGGGCGAATGATTATTCGCCCCTATCGAATTCTATTTCTCTTTTCCCTCCGAAAGACGGAATCACACATAAAAATCGTAGGGGCGAATAATCATTCGCCCCTACGGGGTGTCCTCAGAAGATATGTCTCCGATTTTGCTTGAATCGTTTCGTGTTTAATGATAGAATTCTGATTAATTGGTAAAACAAACCCTTCTAAAAAGTCAGAAAGGAATTACAATGACCGTGACAAAAAGTACCTTCAGACAAACAGGCATAATGTTCTTAACGGCAGTGCTCGCCGTAACCGTTCTTTCTTCATGTGGACGGAAACGCCCGATGGATCCCGAAGCCGACAAATACCAGAAAGAGGGTATCAAGTGCACGCAAGAAGGACGTTTTGACGACGCGATTTCAAATCTTGATAAAGCCATAAAAATTTCCCCCAGACAGGCTACGCTGTATGTGGACAGAGGCACCGCCTGCCTTCTGAAAGGCGCGCATCCTCAGGCCATTACCGATTTTGATAAGGCCGCAAAACTCGACCCGAAAAATGCCTCGGCCTTTTATAACCGCGGGAATGCTTATTATCTCAGCGGTGACAGCAACAAAGCTTTGCGCGATTACGCAAAGGCTCTGGAACTTGACCCGAAAAATGTCGGAATATACCATAATCGGGGATTCGTTTACAACGCGCTGAACCTCTACAATCAGTCCATACCCGATTTTGACAAAGCGATAGAGCTGGGCGGGGATTCTCCTGCTCTTTATTACGAACGCGGACGCGCTTACCTGGCAATCGGCCAGGCTGACAGCGCTCTGTCGGATTTTGACAAGGCAATACAGCTCGATTCCACGCCCGCCGCGTTCCATCTCCACCGCGGATACGCCTATCTCATGCAAGGCGCGAATGAAAAAGCTATTGAAAATTTTACCAAGGCCATTGAAATAAATCCTGACTATCTCCCCGCATACCAGGGGCGCTGGACTGTTTATCTCAAACAGGAACTCTATGATAAGGGTATCGTCGATCTTGACGCGGCGATAGCAAAGGCGCCGCAATTTGCGCCGGCTTACCAGACACGTTCATACGCCTATCTAATGAAAGGCCTCTACCAGAAAAGTCTGAGCGATATCAACAAGGCGATTGAACTGAGCCCCGATAACTCGGTTTTTCATATGGATCGCGGATACGCTTATCTGATGGAAGGGCTTAATGACAATGCTATCACCGAATTTAATAAGGCAATAGAAATTGATTCCGGAAACGTGATAGCTTATTTTAATCGCGCATGCGCTTATAACGAAAAAGGGATTAACGCAAAGGTAAATGCAGATCTCAGTGAGATTGTTAAATTAGCACCGCAAGCGGCGGGCATCTACACGCAAAATATACAGGCCGGCCGTTCTGAAACAGAATCGCTTGAAGCATTCAAGGGTTTTGTTCTGGGAGAATTCAAAAAACAAAAAGAAATGTATCTCGGAAGAAAAAACGCAGCGAAGATCTAAGCTGTTGTTTGAAGATGTTATCTGAAGTTATTCTCTAAGGCACATGTTGAAGATGTTATCTCTTTAGCATGTGCCTTAGTCGCTCTATAAGGTCTTCTTTCTTCAAAAAGGTCTTTTCGCCCGTAGACCTTTCTTTGACCTCTACCTTTCCTTCTTCGAGGGATTTGGCTCCTATTATGACCTGAACCGGAAATCCGACAAGGTCAGCATCCTTAAACTTTACTCCAGCGGATTTCGTCCGGTCGTCCAGAATCGCGTCAATGCCGGCTTTACCAAGTTCTGTATAAATCTTTTCCGCGGCGTCCTGCATCTGACTGTCTCCGGCTTTCACGATTATCACCACCACTTCGCAGGGGCTCAAGGCGGGCGTCCATATTATCCCGTCCTTATCGTGACTGGTCTCTATCATGGCGGCAAGTATTCTGTTAATACCGATGCCGTAACACCCCATGGTCACAAACCGTTGTTTGCCATTCTCGTCCAGAACATTCGCCCCCAACGGCTCGGAATATCTGGTGCCGAGCTTAAAAGTATGCCCCACTTCTATCGCGTTTTTCAGTTCTATCCCGGCATCGCACCGGGGACACGAATCAGTTTCGGTTATAACCCTGATATCAGCCCATTTATTCACTTTAAAATCTCTGCCCGGGTTAACATTCCGCAGGTGCCTGTGGTCTTTATTGGCTCCGGTGACAGCGTTGACGAGATCACGCACAGCATTATCGGCCACTATTTTTAGCGACAAGCCCACGGGGCCGGAAAAACCTACGCTGCTTCCGGTAAGTTCCTGTATCTTATCTTCATCGGCAAGCTCAAGAGTGCCGGCCTTAAGACAGTTTTTTATCTTTGTCTCATTTGCGGTGTGCGAGCCGAGAACAAGCACGGCAACCGGTTCGCCATCCGCAAGGTATATAAGCGTTTTTATCATGTCCGACGGAGACACCTTCAGAAAAGCACTGACTTCCTTCACGGTGCTTACCCCGGGAGTGGCAACTTCTGCCATTTTTTCGGGACGGACTGTAGCTGCTGCTGTTTTTCCCGCTCCAACAGAAGCGACCTCCACACTCGCGGCGTAGCCGCACGAAGTACACACGGCTATCCTGTCTTCCCCGATCTCCGACGGAACCATGAATTCGTGCGACACCGTTCCACCCATAAGCCCCGGATCCGCTTCCACGGCAATATACGGAAGGTTACATCTCTCAAATATACGACAGTAGGCATCATACATTGCCTTGTAACTTTTTTCCATGGCCGCGGGATCCGCGTCAAAACTGTATGCGTCTTTCATTATAAACTCGCAACTGCGCACCACACCAAACCGCGGACGGACTTCATCCCGAAATTTCGTCTGTATCTGAAAAAGCCGTACCGGAAGGTCTTTATACGACCGTATCTCTTTTGAAACAATATCAGTTATAATCTCTTCGTGCGTCGGGCCTAAAAGCATTTCCTTCCCGTGCCGATCCTTGTATTTGATTAAAACTTTTCCCATATCATCATAACGGCCGGTACGCTTCCATAGTTCCGGCGGCTGCAACGCCGGCATCAGGAGTTCAACCGAACCCGCCCGAATCATCTCTTCACGGACAATGGCCTCGGCCTTGCGCAGCGCCCTGTAGCCCATCGGCAGGTAGACGTACGCGCCGGCGGTAATGCGCCGGATTAGTCCGGCTCTTATCATTAGTTTATGGCTTGCCGCTTCCGCATCCTGCGGATCTTCTTTCAGCGTGGGTATAAACGCATTAGACCAT
>CAZGOZ010000006.1:0-23380 GCA_964528025.1 uncultured Planctomycetia bacterium | reverse complement strand
CGCTTCCGCATCCTGCGGATCTTCTTTCAGCGTGGGTATAAACGCATTAGACCATTTCATATTGCTCCCTTCGTCAGGGCGGGTTTAGAACCCGCCCCTACGTCTTTTATTTTCGTCCGGCGTCTCGGGCGGGCACAAGGCCCGCCCCTACGTCTTTGTTTATCATCTCAACCAGCACTTTAACTGCTTCGTCGGCTCGCACGGTTCTCGTGACCTTGCCCTTTTGGAAAATAGCTCCCTTGTTATTCGCGCCGAACGCGATACCTATATCGGCGTCCCGGGCTTCGCCCGGACCGTTTACCTCGCATCCCATCACCGCAACAACGAGAGATTTTTCAACCCGCTCCAGCGCCTTACCCAGCTCCTCTGCCACGGCGGCGATGTCTACACGGCATCGTCCGCATGTCGGACATGATATTATCTCGGGACCGAAATGTCTCACGCCGGCGGATGCGAGTATCCGCCTGGCGGTAGCGACTTCCTCATCGGGACTACCAGTCAGAGATACCCTTATTGTATCCCCTATACCGTCCAGAAGAAGAGCGCCTATACCGATACTTGACTTGACTATTCCCTCGCAGGGAAGACCCGCGGCGGTAACACCCACGTGGAACGGATAATCACATTCACGGGCGATTTTTCTGTACGCTTCAACGGTTTCTTCTACCGATGAAGATTTCAGTGAGATCACGATGTTATTGAAACGCCTCTTACGGAAACGTTCTAGATGATTAAGAAGCGCCTCAGGCATGGTTCCTCTCTGCCCGTCCGCTCTGCGCGGCAGAGACCCGGAATTCACTCCTATCCGGATGGGAATATCCTTTTCCGACGCGGAATTTATAATAGCGTCAATTTCCGAAGGTTTCCGTATGTTTCCCGGGTTGATCCTGATCTTATCCGCACCGCGTGCTACGGCTTCCAGCGCAAGAACATGATCAAAATGTATATCCGCTATAATCGGAATGCGCGTACTCTGCTTGATAGACGATATTGCGCGCGCGGATGATGCGTCTTTTACCGCGACTCGCACCAGTTCGCATCCTTTTTCTTCAAGCTGCCGGATCTGACATACTGTCGCGTCTATATCAGCGGTGTCCGTCTTTGTCATGGATTGCACGGATATAGGGTATCCCGATCCTATTTTCACCGTGCCGACCGAAACTGTTCTTGTCTTCCTGCGTTGTGCCATTTTATTATGCTTTTTGTTTTTTTGCAGAATCGCTTGCCAAAGATACGGATTTTTGCTTCTCTATACCCCTCTTCCCCAGCGGCGTGAATTTAAGCAGATCCTGCCAACTGACGAACAGCATGAAAACAATAAGCAAAACGAGCGCTATCTGTGTTATTATCTCCTGCGCTTTTACGCTGAGGGGTTTTCCGCGCAGTTTCTCAAGCCCTAGAAATATAATATGACCGCCGTCAAGCACCGGAAACGGCAGAAGATTAAAAATACCCAGCGCCATGCTTATATGCGCGGTTATTACCAAAAGAGGTACCACGCCGAGATGAACAGCCTCTCCCATAAGCCGCGCTATTCCTATGGGCCCGGTCACCGAGGCCCCGAGGGGAAGGGCTCCCGAGACAAGAAGCCATATGCCCTGATATGTCATCCCCGTAAGCGTAAGAAGTTTTTTGCCGCCGTAATATAGTGCTCTCAAAGGATCATAGGAAACCGGAAGCACCTTGCGCGCCGGGGCAATCCCTATCATGTAACGCGTTATCGGCTGACCGAAAATATTCTTCGTCTCGCGGATGTCCGGTTTAACATCTATCTTCACCCTCTTTTCCCCCCTCATGACCTCCATGTCCAGGGTGTGCCCGCTGACGGGCGAGCGCTGTATCTCTTTCACTACATCTTCCCAATACTTGACTCCTGAGCCGTTTATAGCAAGTATCTGATCTCCTGCCTTCAGGCCGGCCTGGGCAGCCGGATATTCCCGAAGAACCTCACCAATCTCCGTTGAAAGCATGGGCGCGCCGAGCATATAAACAATACTGAATAGAACAAAAGCGAAAAAATAATTGGTCAGAGAACCGGCCGCGATGATCCAGAAACGCTGTCCCACCGGCTTGGATGCCAGTTCGTCCTCTTTTCCCGTAACTTCGGAAGGTTCCTCACCCGCCATCTTTACATATCCGCCTAAAGGAAACAGTGAAATCCTGTAATCGGTTCCGCCTTTTTTTACTCCAAACAGGCGCCGGCCGAAACCCAGTGAAAACACTTCAACTTTAACTCCGCATTTTTTCGCCGCGAATAAATGTCCCGCTTCATGCACGATAATGATAATGCTGAAAATGATTACTACGAAAATTATTGTCAAAAACACTTTAGCACCTCCTCAGACGCCCATTTTTCAGAGTTTATAATATCTTCCAATGACGGGTCCTCTATTTTCTTATGCCCTGTCATTACTTTCTGCACCGTTTTTATTATATCACCGAACTTAATCCTGCCGCTCAGGAACAATTTCACGGCCGTCTCGTTGGCGCCGTTCAGAACGGCCGGCACCGTCCCACCCGAACGCAAAGCGCTGAATGCCACCTCAAGCGCCGGGAAAGCGGCAGTATTCGGCTCCGAGAACGAAATATTTCCCAGATCTGAAAAATCCAGTTTCGGGAAATCACTCTTGAGAATATCAGGAAACGACAATGCCCTTAGAATAGGAAACCGCATGTCGGGAAAAAAGAGTCCCGCATTAACGGTTCCGTCCACGAACTCCACCATGGAATGAATGATTGCTTCGGGATGTATAATGACCTTGATCTTGTCGGGAGGTATATCAAAAAGCCACCGCGCTTCTATGACTTCAAGCCCTTTATTCATGAGCGTCGCGGAATCAACGGTTATTTTCCGCCCCATGTTCCACTTGGGATGGGCGAGAACGCGTTCTATGGAAATCTCATCCGCATGGCAGTCCATCCTGTTACCAAGAGGGCCTCCTGAGCCCGTGATATACAGCGTTCTTACATCTTCCTTTTTTCTTCCCGCAAGACATTGCATGATAGCGCTGTGCTCACTGTCAACCGGCAGGATGCGTGAGGAATTCTTTTCCATGATCTTTTTTATAAGCTTGCCCGCGCTGACCACGGGTTCCTTGCTTGCAAGGGCCACTGTCTTTCCCGCGGAAAGCGCAGCGATAAGCGGCCTTAGGGCCGCCGTGCCCGAGATAGCCATGAAAACCATGTCGTCTTCTTCGGACGCAGCCAGCTGTTCAACGGCTTCGGCACCGGCGATGACCCTGGTCTTGGCGGAGATTTTTTTCTTTAGTTCGGCATAGGCGCGTTCATCACTGACCGCTATTATATCAGGAGCGAACTCCTCTGCCTGTTTAACGAGAGACGAGATATTCGCATTAGCAGAAAGCGCCTTGATGCGGAATTTGTCCGGATAACTCCTGACAACATCCAGAACACTCTTGCCGACAGAACCCGTTGAACCTAAGAGTATGATATTCTTCATGATATTGTAGTAATCTGTGAACTGTGATCAGTAAAATTCAAAATCCAAAGCACAAAATCCAAAATAAATCCAAAATCTCAAATCCAAATAACAAAACTTTTGTGCTTTGAATTTTGTTATTTGACATTACCCTATTCTGCTCTCTGCACCATGCCCTAAAATCCTTTAACGTAAAAATAAAAGACCGGGGCGGTAAAGAGCAGGCTGTCTATAAGATCAAGAAAGCCCCCTATGCCCGGCAGATAAGAACCTGAATCTTTCACCCCGCAATCCCTCTTAATCAGACTTTCCGCGAGATCCCCGGTTTGCCCCAAAGCCGCCAGAATAATACCCAGCGCTAATAGATGCATCAGGGAAAACCCCGTAAAAAACCTGCCGGCCGTCACGGCAATCAGCATGCTCACGAAAATGCCTCCGAGAGTGCCTTCTTTGGTTTTTTTGGGACTGATTCTGGGAAGGAGTTCGGTCTTGCCGAAACGGCTGCCTATCGCGTATGCCGCCATATCCGCGCTTTTGGTAACGAGAATAAGAAAGAATACAAGATTGGCGCCGTTATCAAGAAGACGTAATTTCACAAGAAAAGAAAAAAACCAAGCCACATAAAAAATAGAAAATAAAGTAAGTGCCGCGCTGATGAGATGATCATGCGCGTTATCGCGTCTTGCGAACTGCAGGGTGAGAACAAGAAGAGTTGCTACGACTATCAAAAGCGGTTCAAGATTCTTTAATTCCGGGAAGCTGTTCCCCATGAATATAACGACAGGGATAAGCCCCCCTATAATCGTGCCGAAATATTTATAGACAAATATTTCTTTTTTCTCAACCATTCGAAAAAACTCAAACAGACCGAAAACCACAAAGACTGTCACGACCAGACAGAACAGCCATCCCGGAAACCTATATACCACCACTACCGTAAAAGCACCTAACACCGCACTGATAAAGGCCCTTCGGAGAAATTTACTCACCAAATCTCCTTTCGCGGTCGCCATATTCATTCAGCGCTTTTTCCAGTTGGGCAACATCAAAATCAGGCCACAGTGTATCCGTAACATAAAATTCGGAATACGCCGCTTGCCACAGAAGAAAATTACTGAGACGCATCTCACCGCTGGTTCGGATAATAAGATCCGGATCCGGCAAATCACGCGTATAAAGAAATTTGCCGAAATCTTCTTCTGTCATGCGTTGCGCTCCGGAGTCGGAATTATTGTTTGTGCCACATATTTTTTCAACGGCATCAAGTATCTCCTGTCGGCCGCCGTAATTCAACGCAAGAGCAAGAACCATGCCTGAATTGGACGCGGTCTCCTCCTCTATTTTTCTGATTGATTCCGCAAGGCTCCGGCTCAGTCCGTCTACTCTTCCTATCACACGCATTTTTATGTTGTTCCGTTTTATTTTCTCCCTGTTTTTATCCAAGGCATACCCCAATAGATTCATGAGCGCATCCACCTCTTTTTGGGGACGTTTCCAGTTTTCCGAAGAAAAGGCGTATAATGTCAGCACTTCAATACCTTTCATCGCGCAGGCCTCTGTTATAACAGAAACAGTTTCCACGCCCGAGCGGTGCCCCATTATGCGGGGAAGGCCTTTCTTTTTCGCCCATCGCCCGTTACCGTCCATGATAATAGCAATGTGCCTCGGCATTTTCATAGATTATTCTCCCGCATACGAAAAACAGGGACAGACCGCGCGGCCTGTCCCTACTTTCCGACTTTCCAGATGTATCCAAATCAAAAAACGTTATTTTACGTCTTCCTGATCCTTCTTTTCATCATCCGGTCTCTTTTTCTCAAACTCGGGAAGGATCACGATTTCGACCCTCCGGTTTTTAGCGCGGCCTTTTACCGTCGCGTTTGACGCTACGGGCCTGTATTCACCATACCCTGTAGCGGATAATCTCTTCGGGGACACACCATTTTTCACGAGATAATGAAGTACATCTGTGGCCCTGGCCGTTGAAAGCTCCCAGTTGGACTTCCACTTGGAATGTTTTATGGAAACATTATCGGTATATCCGTTAATGCCTATGTCTTTGTCGGGAACTTTTGTCTTCAGCACAGCAGAGATATTGTTAAGAATGGAAAACGCATCGCTTTTTATCTCCGCCTTACCTGAATCAAAAAGGATGGCGTCGGATATCGTTATAACAAGATTTCTCCCGCGCATTTTTAAGCCCACGTTCCTGTCCGCTATCTCGGTCTGGAACTCCTTGGCCAGCATCTGCTTTACCTCTGCAAAACGTTTTCTTTCCGCTGTGCGTTGCTTCTCCAGAGAGTCAACGGTTGCTTCCAGACTCTTGATTTTGTCCCTCTGTTTAGGGTTCTGTTTATAGAGATTTATCGCGCATCCCGACAACAATAGATTCGCCGCGATAAACACGACCGCTCCCGCTAAAAAACACCTTTTTGCCCGCATTTCAGCCTCCTTTGCAACACTGAAAACACTGAATTTTTAGAGAACACTGAAACCCTGCAACACTGATAACACTAAAACCTTGCAACACTGATAACCCTGAATTCAGTGCCCTCTGTTTTCTTCAGTGTCCTCAGTGTTGCAAATAATGTAACACCGACTCTGTTCTAAGTCAAGGATAGATACCTTACTTGCCATCTTCATATGTTAAAGTCTGTTTCCGGCTTTTTCCCACAGAAACAAGCATTACCTCAGTGCCTATCAGTTCCTTTATTCTGTTAATATACTTGCGCGCATTTTCAGGAAGCTCGTCATACGAGGTAATCTTTGAGGTGTCTTGCTCCCACCCGGGATGTTCTTCATAGACAGGTTTGCACGTCTCAAGAAAGCCCGGTTTTCCCGGAATATTGCGATACAGTTTATTATCATAACTATACGCCGTGCAGATACTAATCGTCTTGAGGCCGTCAAGAACATCCAGCTTCGTTATGATCACTTTATCTATACCGTTGATCTCAACGGAATTTTTCACAAGAACGCTGTCAAACCATCCGCATCTGCGCGCTCTGCCTGTCGTAGCGCCGAATTCACCGCCCCGTTCCCTGAACCTTTCCATGAGAGAGGGCCCGAACTCCGTGGGGAATGGGCCTTCGCCGACCCTTGTCGTATACGCCTTGACCACGCCAAGCACTCTGGTCACATGAGAAGGACCAACCCCTGTCCCGGTGCAGGCCCCGCCGGCAGTTGTATTGGATGATGTCACGTACGGATATGTCCCGCAGTCAACATCTAGAAAAGTTCCCTGCGCGCCTTCAAAAAGGATATTCTCTCCTTTTTTGAGGGCTTCGTTCAAAAGCGAGGCAGTATCACAGACAAATTCCTTGAGTTTTTGCGCATATCCGAGATATTCTTGAAAGATCTCGTCAACGGAAACCCCTTCGAACTTGTAAAGATGCTCGAATATTGTGTTTTTCTCCTCAATATTGTTACGCAGGCGGCTCTTGAAATATTTTTCGTCATAAAGATCGGCCATTCGTATGCCGATACGGGAAACCTTATCGGCATAACAGGGTCCGATGCCCCTTTTTGTCGTCCCGATCTTGCCCTTTTTTCTTCTGGCCTCTCTGAGTTCGTCTATTTTTCTGTGATACGGAAATATTACATGCGCTTTATCACTCACTTTAAGGCGGCCTTCAACTGATATGCCCTGCTTTTTCAAGAGCACTATCTCTTTTATAAGTGCCTTCGGGTCTATCACGACACCATGACCGATAATGCAGATTTTTCCTTCATGGAGTATCCCTGAGGGAACCAGATGGAGAACATATTTTTTATTTTCGATAACGACGGTATGCCCGGCGTTATTTCCGCCCTGATAACGGACAATATATTGCACGTCTTTAGCCAGAATATCAATTACCTTGCCTTTTCCCTCATCGCCCCACTGGGCTCCAACCAACACCGTTCCCTGTCCTGTCATATCTTCTTCTTTCGTGTTATTAAGCAGGCACCATCATAAAGATTTTTTTAGCAATCTCGGGATATTTAGCGATAAACAGAAGTTCATCCCGGATTAGAGGTTTCTGCGTATGCACATTCGCGTAACGAACAAGCTCCAGTATCTTCACGGCTTCCTTATCGTTCTTGAATTTCACTTCAAGCTTGTGATACACGTTGCGAAAACCTTTTATACCGCTGTACTCACCGGCAGTAATACTCCTGCCGGTCTCTATTATTTCCGGCTCACCCCTGCCGAGATCTTCAAAATCATAAAGTTCGTAATTCCTTCTGTCTTTAAGCGCGCCATCGGCGTGAATCCCGGATTCATGCGCAAACGCGTTTGTGCCCACACCCACCTGATTTATGGGAATCGGAACCCCGAAAGCGTAAGAGGCATATTTGGCGATTCTCCATGCCATTTTAAGATTAATCCTTGGATCCAGCTTGTATTTTGGATTTCCGTGAAAACCGCTTGAATACTTTAGGGCCAGAAGACAGCTTACAAGATCGGCATTTCCGGCTCTTTCGCCCATGCCATTCACGGTAGTATTGATATACGCGTCAACACCGCTGTCAATGGCGGCTTTCGCTCCGGCAATACTCACACCGACAACCATCCCGAGATCATTATGACAATGAATCTCCACGGGCATCCGGGTCGCCGTCGCCAGCGCCGCAACCCGGTCATAGATCGTAAAAGGATCATCATACCCGAGAGTATCGCAGTAACGAATACGTTCGGCACCGACGTTTTTCGCCGCCAGGGCGAATTCTATAAGATACTTCACGTTCGTCCTTGAAGCATCCTCCGCGTTAATGCCTATCGACTTGATGCCTTTTTCCTTGGCGAGTTTCACCGCACGCACGGCCGTTTCAATAACACCGGCCTTATCTATTTTTCCGCCAAACTTGTTTTTTATCATCTGATCCGACGTGGAAATCGACAGGTTCAGATATTCAACATCGGTCTGTTTCACGGCCGTCTTGACATCGGACTCCAGCGCCCTGATCCATCCCGAGAGCCGCATGGGATACAAAACCTTTCTGCGCGCCAGTTCAAGATTGGCGTTGATATAATTAATTTCGTGATGAGTGAACGGAAACCCGAACTCGGACTGAAAAATACCCATCCTGTTAAGATGCAGGTTAAGCATTGTCTTCTGCAGTTTTGACAATCCGAGGCGTGAGGTCTGAACACCGTCACGATTCGTAACATCAATTATCCTGATAATATTCTTTTTTTTCGGGGCCATCTTATTCTCCTCAAATTTCAAATCATCACCCTAACCCTCTTGACATCATTAATATCTTTTACACATCTGAGTTTTTTGAGAAGGGCGTCAGAAACCTCACTGTCCACATTCAGAAGGCTGATTGCCTTTCCCGTTTTCTTATCCCGGCCGAAACTCATTTCCGCTATATTGATGCCGTGTTTTCCGAGCAAAGTTCCCAATTGCCCGACAACCCCGGGAACATCATTGTTAGACACCACAAGCATGTAACCGTCCGGAATGGCCTCAACATAAAATTCGTCCATCTTGACGATTCGCGCGTCCTTATTAGCGAAAAGCGTACCCATGATGAAGTGTTTTTTCTTCCCTGTGTCAAACTCAACACTAATCAGGTTGGCGAAATCCGTTATCTTTGATGTCTTTTTTTCGGTAATCTTGATGCCTCTTTCTTTCGCGATCAAAAGCGCGTTCACGTAATTAACGTCCTCTTCCAGAATCGGATCAAATATCCCTTTCATCAAAGCCCTCGTGATCACGGCAACGTCTATGTCCGCCACCTCACCGATATATTTTACAGTGATAGATCTAATCGGTTCACTTATGAGCTGTGACTGAATAGATCCCAGACGTTCCGCCAGATTTACGTACGGCTGCACGGCCTTCAGGGCTTCTTCTTCCATTGCCGGAACATTCGCCGCGTTGCGGAACCCGCGGCCAAGAAGCGCGTCCGAGACGGACCTCGCAATGTCTATGGCCACATTCACCTGGGCCTCTTCCGTGGAAGCGCCAAGATGCGGGGTCGTGATCACTTTTTCCATGTCAATAATAGGGCTGTCCACCGGGGGTTTCTTTTTTGTCTCAAATACGTCAAGTGCTGCTCCGCTTACTTTGCCGGACTTCAGGTGTTTTGCCAACGCTTCTTCATCAATGATGCCGCCGCGGGCGGCATTCACGATGCGCACGCCTTTTTTCATCTTATTGAACGCCTTATCATCAAGAAGATGCCTGGTCTCCTCCGTAAGAGGCGTATGGATCGTGATAAAATCTGATTTCTCAAGAAGAGCGTTAAGATCTACGGGCTCCACTTTAAGTGATTTGGCTTTTTCTTCGGACAGGAACGGGTCAAACGCCACGATCCGCATTCCGAAACTCAAAGCCCTTTTAGCAAACTCCGCGCCTATACGGCCGAGGCCTATAATCCCGAGCGTCTTGCCGTATAATTCCACGCCCATGAACTTCTTCCTGTCCCATTTCCCCTGTTTCGTGGACTGATTCGCCTGCGGAATGTTACGGGATAAGGAGAGCATCAGGCTGAAAGCGTGCTCCGCCGTGGAAATAGTGTTTCCGGCCGGGGCGTTCATCACGATTATTCCCTTTTTGGATGCCGCAGCCACATCAACATTATCCAATCCCACACCCGCTCTGCCGATAACTTTTAATCTATCGGCGGCCTTGATTATTTTTTCCGTTACCGTCGTGCCGCTTCTCACTATGATAGCGTCATACCCTTTTATTTTTTTTGCGACTTCATCTTCGGAGAGTTTTGAAACTTCCTCTACCTTAAATCCGTTGTCCTTTAAAATATCTATTCCTTCTTTGGAAAGAGGATCGCTTACAAGAACTTTTATGGTAGCCATGCTGCCTTTCTCCTTCTTGATTCTGTTTTTCCGATTGTTCTTTTTGTCCGACACGCGATTACTTTAACAGCTCCTGGGCCTTTCCGACGCCCTTGCCCAGTTCTATCGGATACCCCATCTGGCTGAGAACGATCTCTACGCCGGCAATAGCCCCTATCGTATCATACTCATCCATGTAGCCGAGATGCGCTATCCTGAAGATCTTTCCCTTTAGTTCCGACTGACCACCCGCTATCGTTATGCTCTGTTCATCCCGCATTTTTTTGACAAGAACCGTGCCGTCAAACCCCTCGGGAACTTTTACCGCCGTTACGGCATTTGACGGGCTTTTTGAAAAAACTTCCAGCCCTATGGCTTTCACGGCTTCGCGTGTTGCGCGCGCCAGACGAGCATGCCGGGTAAGAACATTATCAAGACCTTCCGCCAGAACCATGTCCAGAACACTGTCAAGCCCCGTTATCAGCGATACCGCCGGGGTCCACGGCGTGTCATCTTTTGCGTGTGATTTTTTCGCCGCTTTTAGATCAAAATAAAACTTGGGTAAATTTGATTTTTCCACGAGTTTCTCGGCCTTCGGGCCCAGGCTCAGGAACGCTAACCCGGGAGGAAGCATGAAGCCCTTCTGGGAACCGCATACCACCACATCCACGCCCCAGTCATCCGGACGGAATTCGTCCGCCAATAGTCCGCTGATGGCGTCTACCACAAACACAGCATCCGTGACGGAAACAACTTCGCCGATCTTCTTTATGTCATTAACCACGCCGGTGGATGTTTCGCACAAGGTTCCGTAAACCGCTTTTATATCCGGATTTTCCTTTAAAAGCTTTTTCACTATTTCCGGAGAGGCGCTCTCGCCCCACGTGACATCGTAATCCACGGTTTTCACTCCGTACGCCTGACATATTTTACCGAAACGTTCACCGAACTTACCGCCGTTTATGATAAGCGCCTTATCGCCCTTTGAAAGAAGGCCTGTCACGGAAGCTTCCATGGCGCCTGTCCCGCTTGACGCAAAAATAAACACCGGGTTTTTTGTTGAAAAGACCTTTTTTATCTTGCTGTTTACATCTTTCAGGATATTTCCGAACTGCGGAGTCCTGTGATGGATAATGGTATCAGCCATTCTCAATAACACTTTTTCCGGAACCGGAGTCGGCCCCGGCGACATCAGTCGATACTTCCTCATGATCTTTTTCTCCTCCTTTTTACGATAAACGCCTACTTGGGTATGTTCGTTACCACGTGATCTACTATCCCGTATTTCTTGGACTCCATGGCGCTCATGAAATAGTCTCTGTCGGTGTCCTTTTTTATGCGTTCAAGAGACTGCTTCGTATGTTTTGCCAGAATTTTTTCCAAATCATCTTTTAGCCTGAGTATTTCATTGGCCTGAATGTGAATATCAGCGGCCGCGCCCTGCACTCCGCCCCAGGGCTGGTGGACCATAATCCTGGAGTTCGGAAGCGCGTATCTCTTGCCTCTTGTTCCCGCCGCAAGAAGAACAGCCCCCATGCTGGCGGCCTGTCCCATGCAAAAAGTATTCACATCCGGCTTCACAAACTGCATGGTATCGTAGATAGACAACCCGCTCGTAACGCTTCCCCCGGGTGAATTTATATAAATACTGATGTCTTTTTCCGCATCGTCCTGCTGCAAATACAGAAGCTGCGCTACCACTATATTCGCGACATTATCATCTATTGCCGACCCGATAAAAATTATTCTGTCTTTCAATAAACGCGAATAGATATCATAGGCCCTTTCCTGCCTGCCCTCTTTTTCGATCACCATCGGTACTAAATTCATCGTGCTCCCCCTTTTTTTGCCACATGCGCCTCTTCAAGCAGAAAATCCAACGTCTTTTCCTCTTTGAGCTGTTCCTTCAATCCGCCCATGAGGCCATGCTCGCTGTAGTATTTTTTGACTTCATCAAACGGCTGGTTATAGGATCTCGCAAGAGCCTTTATCCATTCATCAACATCGGCGTCTGTTGCTTCCACATTTTCCTTTCGGGCGATCTCATCAAGGATAAAATATGCCTGCACTTTATTCCGCGCCTCTTTCAAAAAACTGTCCTTCAGTTTCTCTTTATGGGTTTCTATCGCGGCCTCTTCCATGCCTTTTTGCGCAAGTTCGCCTCCGGCTCTTTCCATGAGAACCTTGAACTGTCGTTTAATCATGGATTCCGGCAAATCAAAAGAATTTTTTCCCAATAATTGCGTCAGGATTTGGTTTTTCATGTCCACGCCGGCATTAGCTTTTTTTCTTTCGGCAAGCTGCGCCCGCACTTCTCGCCGGATTTCCTCCGCCGTGTCTTTTCCCAGTTTCTTGGCCAGGGCATCATCAAGCACCGGCACTTTTTTTTCTTTGGTTTCGTTAATCTGCACTTTAAACATGACTTTCTTGCCGGCATATTTTTTGTCGGGATAATTCTCCGGCAGAACCGTCTCAATATCCTTTGATTCACCTGTTTTCATGCCGAGAAGATCTTCTCCCATGCCGAGCAGCGACGCCTCTTTATCCGCTTCTATCCACATTTTATCGCGTTTTTTCGCGGCGGTCTTGCCGTCAAGAAACATTTCCACCGTGCATATACCGAAATCGCCTTTTTGAAGAGGCCTGTCAGTCGTAATGAACTCCGTCTGAAGGTTTATGACCCTTTTAAGCGCTTCTTCAAATTCCGCATCCGTAACATCGATGTCTTTGGAAATGACCTTCATGCCCTTATAATTTTGCACCTTTACCTCGGGAGAAATATCAACCTTTGCCTTAAAAAGAAGTGACCCTGACGGGGCCAGATTCACTTCGGAGACCTCCGGATAACTTATAGGATTAATTCCGTGTTCCTCAAGAGCCTCCTGATATGCCTCGGGGATAAGCAGTTGTTTTGCCTCATCCATGGCATCGCCGTAATGACGCTTACGAATAATATCCGCCGGAGCCTTCCCGACCCTGAAACCGGGAACCACTGCCTTTTTTCTGATGTCTTCCAAAACCCGGCCAATCGCTTCAGCCACTCTTTCCTTGGGCACTTCGATCTCAAACTGCCGCGCTGTTCCTGCCAGTTTTTTTATCTTGTTTTTCATATGTGGTTTCCAAAAATCTTAAAAAGTTGGTTCAATTAATCCAAAAGCACCGTCATTTTTTTTATACAGCACGTTAGCCGCGCCGGTGTCCGCGTTTTTAAACATTAAAAAGTCTTTTCCCATGAGTTCCAGCTCAAGCCGCGCTTCCTCCGGAAGCATCGGTTTCTCAGCAAAAACATTCGTCTTGATGATATCCTCAACGCCTGCGGGAGCGGTTTTTTCTTTCTTTCCTCTGCCGAAGACAAACCGTCGCCGCCTGAAGGAGAACATCTTATCTCTCAGCCGCCTCAGCTGTTCCTTGAGATTTTCATAAACATTATCAACCGACGCATATATGTCAGGTGAACTTTCCATGGCTACAATTTTGTTTTTGCCAAGATGCAGGATTACTTCAACATTCATCATGGATTTTACCTCTTCCATGACAACATCACATTCGGGAATGCGAAGATGGCGGTGCTCCAATTTGCCCATTCTTTTGGCGATATATCTCTTCAGGGCGCTGTCTAATTCAACATTACGACCGGTAATTATTATGTTCATTTTATGACCTTTTCTTTGGGTTGTGTGATAAGAGAACTATTAATATACCACTACGAACTTACTTTTTCAACATGGATTTTGCCTCATCGTACAACTGGATCCCGCATCACTCGCTTAGCGCTCGTGTGCGGGATAAATTCGGCCAACAAACTTATGTTCGCTATCGCTCCATAAGTTTGGGCCTTATTTACATTGAGAATCGTTCTCCGAGATATATTTCGCGGGCCTTGGGGTCGTTTATTAGCTCTTCCTTATTCCCCGCTATCAGTATCTGCCCCTCATACATTATATATGCCCTGTCGGTTATAGTGAGGGTCTCCCGCACATTATGATCCGTCAGCAATATCCCGAGCCCCATGTTCTTTAATTCCCTGATTACCTCCTGGCAATCAAACACCGCTATCGGATCTATGCCGCTAAAAGGCTCATCCAGCAGAATAAACATCGGGTTCGTGACGAGAGTGCGGGTTATCTCAAGCCGTCTTCTTTCCCCTCCGGATAACGTATATGCTTTATTTTTACGCAGATGCGATATTTTAAGTTGGCTGAGCAGATGATCCAGCTGGCTATATCTTTCTTTTCGCGGAAAACCCAGCGTCTCCATGATGGCCATGATATTTTCTTCAACCGTAAGTTTCCGAAAAATAGACGGCTCCTGCGACAGATACCCTATCCCCGAACGCGTTCTCTGGCATATAGGAAGATTTGTTATATCCTTTTCATCAAATATAACGCTACCAGAATCCGGTCTTATAATCCCGGTAACCATGTAAAACGTAGTGGTCTTACCGGCTCCGTTCGGGCCCAGAAGCCCCACGACTTCGCCTCTTCTGACGTTTATACTGATTTCTCTGACGACTCTTCGGCCGCCGTATTGTTTCACAAGTTTTCTGGTCTCAAGTAAATGCATCAGGTATCCCTTCCGCCGTTCATCATATTAACTTTTTTTCCTCTTCGCCGAGCGAGTCAAGTTCATCTAATTCTTCAAGATCGATAATCACTCTCGGTTTTCCTATAAGCCGGGCGCTCGCGGTGGTATCGCTGTAGATGGCTTTATCGCTCATGGTATAGGAGTTTCCTTTTTTGATTTTCACGTTACCTTCCGCGACCACTTCCGACATTTTCCGGGTCTCGGTATTAAAATTTACCGTGAGTTTGTCTGCAAACAAGTCCCCGTCTTTATCTATCACCTTAACGTTGTCGTGAAACACGGCCTTATTTTCATTATAGCTTACATCCAGAGATCCGTCACAGGTTACTTTCATGTCCGGTTCTATTATAACCGTAACGTCTTCTTTCAACGTTGCTTTCTGCCCGTCAGAATCAGCCATGCCTCCTGTGCCCATAGCGGTCATCGTCTCCCGTTTTATGGTCACGAAATCGTCCGTGGAGATAATCTTGGTCGTCTGCGACCATCGGGCGCGCTCGGTTGTAAGGCAAAGACCGTCATCAGAAACGGCCACCACATCCCCCATTAGCTCTACTTCGCCTTTATCCTTGATAAACACTCCTCTGTCAGATGTAATATTTACGACACCCTCTTCCCCGTAAACCACCGCTTTCAACTCGTAAAGATGGATTTCTTCTCCGATTATCTCCGCGGATGCGCCTTCAAGACGCCACTGATTCGCGCCTTTGGCACTGCGTCCGTCTATGCTGAAAGCCGACATCTGTTGTTCAATGCCTGAGGTTTTATCCTCGGGCATCTCACCTTCGGGCAAAACACTCCCGAGAACCGTTTTTTTTGGAACCTTTTCCGCGGATTGTCCGGCAAAAAACCTCAGCACTAAAACGAATGCGGCCGCCAATGCAACTATGATGATGATGATCATGAAAATACTTTTTTTCATTTTTTGACCTCGGTCTTCCAACGACGGTGCATCCATACCCATTGATCCGGATAGGCCTTTACATACCTTTCCAGAACATTTGTCCATTCCTGGGTATATCGCTTAACTGCTTCTTCGTCATTGCGCAAAGCGCCCACGTCAATTGGCTTTTCTATGACTATCTTATGTGTATTATCCTTTTTTCGGATAACAAAAGCCGGCACGAGCTTCGCGCCCGTAGCCATCGCCAGTTTTACCGGCGCGGTTGGGGTGAATGACGGACGTCCGAAAAAGTCCACGAAGGTTCCGTCCACACTGTCAATGTCCTGATCCGCAAGAATACCGAGAACCTCGCCTTTTTTCAAAACGCGCAGCATCGCTTTGGGGGAAGAGTCACGATATATTCCGTGAACATTGTACCGCAAACGCAGGTTTGTAATAAAATCGTCATACTTGTGAAAATACAGCCGGCGGACGATCATGGTCCCCTTGTACCCAATATTCCTCAGATAAATGCCCAGTAATTCCCAGTTCCCGAAATGAGCCGCCACTATAATAGCGCCCTTCCCCTCAGAAAGAACCCCATCAAGATGTTCCGCTCCATGAAACTCTGTCACCATATCGCCAAGGTTCTCCGGGTCAAGCAGGGAAAGTTTTACCCACTCCGCTCCGTTCTTGGCCACGTTCTCAAAAACACGTTCCGCTATGCGCATATTGTCTTCCCGGCTGCCGCCCAGCGCCAGGCACAGATTATTAACGGCTATGTCCCGGTATTTACCGACCAGACGAAACGCTTTCCTGCCGAAAAAAGCGGCAAGCATGAGGCTTATGTTCAAGGGAACCAGAGCCACTATAAAAAACGCAAGCCGCGCCAGGTAATAGATATAGTATCTGCGAGTCTTAATCTTCATGTTAAATTACCCACCATCAGCTAAATTCAAATGACAAAGCACAAAATTCAAAATAAATCCGAAATCTCAAATCCGAATAACAAAACTTTTGTTCCTTTGAATTTTGTCATTTGACATTATTCCGTTCTATGCACTTTGCACTATGCTCTCTGCCCGTATTCCGCCTCTACCGTCGTAACTATCCCCCCCCTGGTATTAAAAACGCCTTTGACCCTCATCCATCTCGGCTTGCAGTTTTTCACGAGATCTTCCAGCATGCGGTTAACCACATGCTCGTGAAACACGCCCAGGTCTCTATAGGCCATCATATATTCCTTGAACGATTTCAATTCAACGCACCATCTTTCGGGTGCGTATTCCACAAAAATACGCGCAAAATCCGGAAGCCCTGTTTTTGGGCATATACACGTGAATTCAGAAGTTTCAAATTTCACCGTATATATTTTATCAGCGTACTTATTCAGCCACACGTCTATCTTCGGGAATTTAAGTTTTCTTATTTTCTCCTGCAGTCCCTCATATGCCGGTTTTTTTTTCATTTTTTCTTTCTGGCGTTTCTCTCTTGCCGATGCCCTATTTTATGCCGAGACATTTATGCATCTGCCCCAACACCATTACATCTTTTTTAGTCTCTTTTTTCACGTACGCCCTAAAATGGGAGAGCATCTCATCTCGGGCCTCTCCCACGGAATCATTTAGAGGGGTGACGGGCTGGAGGACAACAGTTGCATCTATCTCTAAAGGCGCTATCATCCGGCTCATCCGTTTTATATCATCAAAATCCGTTGAAGCCGTAATAACGGCTTTTATTATCAGCTCGGCGCAAGACGCCGCCGCCCTTTTAAGAAACTTATCATGCGCGGTCCATGGATCTTTTAAACTTGCCGTTGAAGATGGAAGTTTCATGTCCATGGCGACAATGTCAATGTAATCCGCTACTTTATCAAACGCGTCCGGCAGAGTGCCGTTCGTCTCCAGATAAACTTTCTTAAGACCGCACTTTTTAAAAAGCGGTAAAAACTCTTTCAAAAAATCCGCCGCAAGAAGCGGCTCTCCCCCCGTGAGAACAAGCTCGTTATAATCGTTCCCTTTGGACAAGATCTTTTCCAGAAGACGTCCGCTTGAAAAAGCCCTATAGCTTTCCGGAAAGGTATCACAATAGACACAGTCAAGGTTGCATCCATAAAAACGAACAAATAACTGTCTGCTGCCCGTAAAAGGGCCTTCTCCCTGATACGATAAAAAAATTTCTGATATTTTTGTCTCTTCCTGGCTCATACCGCTTCCTCAAACGCCTTTATCCGCAGGCGGCACGATTCACACTCGCCGCATGGGGACTCTCCGCCCAGATAACATGACCATGTATGCTCGAGAGGCACGTTGAGCCGGCGGCCTTCTTGGACTATTTCTTTTTTTGTCTTATTGATAATCGGAGTGATTATCCGTATGCCTCCCTCCTTGCGTCCTTTTTTCGTTCCGAGCAAGACCGCTTTCTGAAAAGCCGAGAAAAAATCATCACGACAGTCCGGATAACCCGAAAAATCCAGTTGCTGAGCGCCGATAAAAACGGCTTCTGCGCCGATAGCTTCCGCATACGAAACTCCATACCCCAAAAACAGCATATTTCTCGCCGGAACATATGTGTCCGGTATTTTTCCGTCTCCGGCCGCCGGTCGCATTGAAACTTTTCTCTCATCATCCAAAAGAGAGCTGCCCTGCCACGGCAGAGATATGTTCATCATATAATAAGCACAGCCGGCCTCTTCGGCTATTTTTTGCGCGAAAAGGACTTCCTTCGCGGCTTTCTGCCCATAATCGAATATAAGCGCGTGGCATTCATGTGTTTCTCTTGCCATGTAAAGTGTAACCGCGGAGTCCATGCCTCCGGATAATAGTACTATCGCCTTTTTCATAAATATACCTTTAATCTCCGGCGTAACTTGCTGATGAGGAGTCCGTTTCCCAGACAGTCACTTCTCTTATGTTTATACCGGCATTTTTACCGGCCATCTCTTCGTAAATATAGCGGGCAATATTCTCGGAAGTGGGATTGAACTTTTGGAAATGATCCAATTCATTCAAATATTTATGGTCCAACTCGGACATGATCAGATTCAGGTCTTCTTTCAATTTCTTGAAATCCACGACCATTCCGGTCTCATCAAGAACTTCGGCATCCGCGGCGACTTCAACGCGCCAGTTATGCCCGTGCAGATCCTCGCATTTTCCCCGGTATCCTCTGAGCTTGTGAGCGCTGCTGAATTTTGAAGTGACTCTTACTGTATACATAAATTATATGGTTATATTTATTCAAAATATCTTGCGGTTACGCTTTCCCAGGTGCCCTGGGCTTTAAGGATAAGGTCACAGACCTCCCGGACAGCGCCGTGTCCGCCGCGTTTTTTCGTGATGAAATGAGCAAAAGGTCTGACTTCGTCCATGGCGTTCGGCGGACATACCGCCAGTCCCGCTTTTTTCAATACCGGTATATCAATGAGATCGTCCCCAACGAAACAGATATCTTCATCATTTATTTTGAATTTTTTGCGTATTTTCTCAAGCGCTACCGCTTTGTAATGAAAGCCTTGATAAACCTTGTCAATCCCAAGCTCTTTTGCGCGTTTAGCCACTATTTTTGAGGCCTTTGCCGTCAAGATAACACACTTAAGACCCGAGCGTTTCACGAGCAATATCCCGAGACCGTCGTTCACATCAAAATTTTTTAATTCGTCTCCGTAATTCCCGTATATAATTCTGCCGTCGGTAAGCACCCCGTCAACATCCAGAACAAGAATCTTTACCTTCCGGGCTCTTTCCGTTATATCAGATGAATATGCATCCATGCCGTCGCTCCGTTCAGAATGTTAGCTATAGCCAATCTTGGCTGTTTGCTGTTTGCTGTTTGCTGTTTGCTGTTTGCCGTTGGCCGTTTGCTGTTCTGTCCTATGAGCCATGAGCCAACAGCCATGAGCCAATCTGCGCCTTAACTCCACGTTATACAAGCCCCGCTTTGAGAATATCCTGAACGTCCAGAATGCCTATGGGGCGGCCTTTATCGTCCGTAACCGGGATTTCATCTATTTTTTTGGATCTCAGAATCTTAAAGGCTTCCGCCGCCAGACGATCCCGGCCTATTGTCACCGGGGATTTGGTCATGACATCCGCTACTTTTCTGCTCAGGATATCCTTTCCTTCGTCAAAATGTCTCCGGAGATCACCATCGGTAAATATCCCTACAAGACGGCCTTTATCGTCAACAACGCTTGCCGATCCAGCCCGCATTTTCGTAATACGAAGAAGCACATCTTTTATTTTGGCGTTTTTCGTCACGATCGGCGTCTTCGCTTTGGGGCGCATTATATCCCCGACTTTCAGGAGAAGACGTTTACCCAAAGCGCCGGCGGGATGATACAGCGCAAAGTCACTCGGACGGATCTTTTTCTTTTCAAGAAGGGCTATCGCGAGCGCGTCGCCCAAAGCGAGCATTGCGGTCGTTGACGTGGTCGGTGCCAGCCCCATCGGACAGGCCTCTTTCTCCACAGAACTGTCTATGACGAAATCACTGTTCTCCGCAAGGGACGATTTTTTGTTGCCCGTGACCGCTATAAGGCGCGCCCCTATTTTTTTTATAATAGGTATCAGCCTGATCACTTCTTCTGTCTCGCCGCTGTTGGAAAACGCTATAATAATATCGTCCATCGTAACACGTCCGAGATCGCCGTGAAGAGCTTCGGCGGGATGAAGATAAAGTGAAGGTGTTCCCGTTGAAGAAAGCGTCGCCGAAACCTTCTGCGCGATAAATCCGGGTTTTCCCATGCCGGTTACTATTACGCGGCCCTTGTTCTTTGCGAGAAGATTTATGATCTTCCCGAAATTTTTATCTATTCTACCGACGAGTTTGCCAATCGCCCTGCTTTCATTAAGCAACACTTTTTTCGCTCTGGAAATACTCATCTCGTCCTTACCGCCTTTTCTATCTGTTTGATCTCTGTCAAATACTCCTCAAGACCGCTCAGAGCAAGCATGTTGGCGCCGTCACTCATCGCCTTTTCCGGGTTCTCATGCACCTCCACGAACAACGCGTCACAGCCCACGACCACGGCGGCCTTTGACAAGTGAAGAATATACCGCGATTCGCCGCCGCTTGAATCGCCCTTTCCTCCCGGCAACTGCACCGAGTGTGTAGCGTCATACACCACGGGGTATCCCGTTTCTGCCATTATGACAATTGAACGAAAATCGTTGATGAGAGTATTGTACCCGAAAGTGGTTCCCCGCTCTGTGAGCAATACGTTATGATTGCCCTTTGACTCTATTTTTTCCACGACATTGTTCATCTCCGCGGGAGACATGAACTGCCCTTTTTTAACATTGACCGGCTTTCCTGTTGATGCCGCCTCAAGCACGAGATCGGTCTGCCTGCACAAAAACGCGGGTATCTGTATAACGTCAAGAACCTTCGCTGCCGGGGCAACTTCGGAAACATCGTGAATGTCGCTCAAAACCGGAACTCCCAGATCCTCGCGTATAGCGCGCAATATCTCAAGCCCTTTCTCTATGCCCGGGCCCCTAAAAGACCGCACGGAACTTCTGTTGGCCTTATCGTAGCTTGCTTTAAAAATGAACGGAATACCGACCCTGTTGGTTATTTCTTTTATACGCCGGGCGTGTTCCATTGCGCTCGCGGCAGACTCAATCACACAGGGACCCGCTATCAGAACAAGCCTCTCGCCTTTTCCCACGCTGATATTATTTATTTTTACTTTTTTAGCATCCATCTTATTTATCTTCCCGCGATAAAAGAGCCCGGACTTTTTCAAGGTCTTCAGGAGTATCCACCCCTATGGTGTCATACCTCGTCTCCACTGTTTTTATCTTATATCCGTGTTCAAGCACGCGAAGCTGTTCCAGTTTTTCGTCAGTCTCAAGCGAGGACTTCGGGAGATTAGTATATGTAAACAGAAAGTCCTTTGTATAAGCATACAGCCCTATATGCTTAAAATATCTTTTGCTTATATCCGCTTCTCCCAGCGACTCGGTTCCCTCGCAATCGCGAATATATGGTATCGCGCTCCGGGAAAAATACAAGGCGTAACCCTTTCTATCCACTACAACCTTCACGACATGCGGATCTGATATTTCCTCTTTCTTATGAATCCTCTTAATAAGCGTTGCCATGCGAACACCTTCTTCGTATTCAAACACCCGGGCCAGATCGTCTATCATTAAAGGATGCACGAGAGGTTCATCCGCCTGAACATTGATGAACACGTCAGCATCAATACTGCCGGCTATCTCGGCTATTCTGTCCGTGCCCGACGGCTGTTCCGGAGAAGTAAAAATGGCTTTCGCACCGAAAGATTCAACGACCTTCAGCACCTTTTCTCTGTCTACCGCAATCACGACTTCATCCACTTCATGGGCCCGGCAAACCTTTTCCCAGACGTGCTGAACCATCGGTTTGCCGTTTATATCCGCCAACACTTTTCCCATGAGCCTTGATGAATCCCATCTCGCGGGAATAACAGCCACTATTTTCATCTCGCGCGCCTCCCGGCTTCCCGCCTCAAACCTTTTAAGAGATCCCCTTTTTCCACGACGGCGATACCAACCTTGCCGACCACGATTCCGGCGGCGTAGTTCGCGATATGCGCAGCCATCGGAGCCGAAGCCCCGCTTATAACGGACAGGGTGTATACGGCTATAACGGTGTCGCCCGCGCCGGAAACATCAAACACTTCCTGAGCGACCGTAGGGATCTTGTGGTAGGATTTACCCTTCTCAAAGATTATCATGCCTCTTTCGCCGAGTGTTATGAGAACCACTTCACTTTTCAGTTTTCGGAGAAGTTTTTCTCCGGCTTTCTCAAGGGCCTCATCACTCTCAAGAGAAAATCCCACGGCTTTCGCGGCCTCGTGATGATTGGGGGTTATAACGTTTATTCCCTTGTAACAGGAAAAATTACTTTCCTTCGGGTCTACTGCGATAAGTTTGCCGTGTCTTTTCGCCAGCGGGATTATCTTTTTAAGAAGGGCGGGCGTTACTAATCCTTTACCGTAATCTTCTATAATTATTCCGTCAACATGCCGGATATTTCGTTTGATATAATCCACTACCTTTGCCAGATCGACCCCCGCAATATGATCCGTGTTTTCCCTGTCAATACGCACGACCTGTTGATTATGGGCGATAATACGCGTTTTTTGGACCGTTGGCCGTCCTTCACTCGTGACGATTCCATCTGTGGCGATGTTTTTTTCTATAAGCTGTTTCTTTAGTATTTCGCCTCTGTCATCACTTCCCACTATGCCGACAAGCATGACTTCGGCGCCTAATTTCGTCAGATTACTCGCGACATTAGAAGCCCCACCTGGCATAAAATCCTCATTCTTAACCCAAACAACCGGAACGGGCGCTTCGGGAGAAATGCGTGATACATCCCCCCAGATAAACTGATCAAGAAGAAGGTCTCCGATGACCATTAACTTCTTTTTCCTGAACCTGTTAACGATATGCGCTAAGGTAGAATATCTATACTTTCCCGCCATCTTATTCCTCCGAATACCATAAAGCCGCCTCCCACAAGGCGATTATTTTAACATTTATTCCCGCCGAACGCCAGAATATAGTTGCGGGCGTGGCATAGAGGCGCGGGGCGCGGGGAGTTTCGGAGGGCGCGCCCCGAAGGGCGGGGTGACCCCGCCCCTACTCAAAATTTGCGGAGCAAATTTTGTCTGCGAACGAAGCGCGGTGCGAAGAAT
>CAZGOZ010000005.1:26085-44526 GCA_964528025.1 uncultured Planctomycetia bacterium | reverse complement strand
ATTGAGTATAGACAATATTTGTCCATCTAAAGGATCTAGCGATACAAAAGAAACGCTTAGGAATTTACCAATTTATGGATTCTATAGAGCTCCAAAAAATAAACAAGAAGCAGAGGAGATAATTAATGATTTAAGTGAGGTGTTGGATTCGGATATTGATAAAAAATTCGAAAAAATTGATAATTTAGAAAAAGAAAAAGTTTTTTCAACTACTTTCAAGAATGGCAAGACATATTTTCTTAAGAGAAAGGAAGTGCCGGGAGATGATGGATCAAAAGTAAAAAATATTGTAATAAGTGATGATGAATATTATTTTACGATTTATCTAGAATCGGGTAAGGAAATTAGTGTACCTTGGGATTTTGTTCTTAGTTTGCATCAACCTAAATATGAGTTTTATAAAAGCAAAGAGCAAAGATATATTTCTTCTGTTGAAATAGGCAAAAGGGTTAAAAGAATGAGAAAAATGAGAAATATCACCCAGAAAGAATTGGAGAAAAAAACTAAGATAAAAAGAGCCAATATTGCAAGAATTGAATCGGGGAAACATCGCCCATCACTAGAAACGTTAGAGAGGATTGCTGATGCTCTTGATGTTCCGGTTGTAAATCTAGTTGCGATCAAATAGGCATATTTTAAGTATAAATTTAAACACAGTCTCAAAAAACAGCCCGCACCCCATTTAAGTAAAAAAGGGGGCGGTTCTATCTTAAAGTAATTAAGTATTGTGTCCCCGGAATTCATTAAGAAGAAAAACCCCAAAAAGTTAAAATTTGAATGTACTGATGGACGTTGGCGAACTATTGATGATCGTAAGGTAATGATATGCGATTAAGATTTAGTTATAGGCAATTATGTGTTTGTGCTACTTTAGGCTTGTTCCTTTGTAGTTTTATTGCCATTCGATGTCTAGCGGATACTGCTGATCAGATATTTGCTAATATGGATTATATGCTAGGAAGCGAATATGGTTCCCAAAAAATAACACTAGTAAATGGTAAATACGCCGAACCTAGGGTTAGATATGTGACTTATTCAGGGCACTATGTTTATGGCGATTTCAATGATGATGGAGTCCAAGATGCGGCAGTTATTCTCATCGATAGTGGGGGTGGCAGCGCCACGTGGTATGATTTGGTTTTTTTAATAAAAAAGGGTGATAAATTCGTACACAAAAAATCAGTATATTTAGGTGATCGGGTAGAGATCAATTCTCTTATGGAAAAAGACGGTAAGGTTATAGTTAATATGTTTATACGCGATGAAGAAAATTGGGCTTATGGGATGATGAAGCAAGTAAAGAATGTGTATGAATACGCCGAACCTATGGCATGGGGCCCTAGATAAATAGGGACAGATACTATTTTCTTATAAAAAAACGCAAGTCTTGTGACCTGCGTTTTTTTATTATATTTCTAAATCGTATCGCCCGGATTACGCCGTAGCTTTATCTGCGGGTTTTGACCATTGGACTCTTAATCTGGAGATTCGGCGCGAGGCGGTTTGTTTTTTTATTATTTTGTTTTTTGCGGCTCGGGCCAGTTTGGATTCCAGGGACTTGAGGGTGGTATCGCCTTCTTCTCTATTTTTTGAGGTTATGAAGGCGCGTGCTTTTTTTGTAAGGGTACGAATCTCTGATAGCACGGCTTTATTTCGCACGTTTTTCTTTTTGTCTTGTCTGAAGCTCTTAAAAGCAGCTTTCTTATTCGGCATCTGATATCATCTCCTTAACCATCTAAAATCAATCAACTTAAGTGGCTTAATTTATCATAGAGGGGGGGCTTTGTCAACGGCTTTTTTATCCCCTGCGACTGATTGATGACATACCTTGGATATTATGCTATTATAAGGCGATTATAGATGGAGCGGGGCTGAAAATGTCTGACAGAAAACTCATAAAATCAACAGGTATAATAGGTTCGGCGACTGCTGCGAGCCGGGTGCTGGGGTTTGTGCGTGATATCCTTTTTGCCCGTATTTTTGGTACGGGTATGGCCGCGCAAGCGTTTATCGTGGCGTTCAGGATACCGAACATGCTTCGCGATATGATCGGGGAGGGGGCCACTAACGCGGCGATAGTCCCTATTTTGAGCGAATATCAGCATACTCGCACGCGGGAAGAATACTGGGAAGGCGCCCGTGTCATTTTTAATCTCATGGTCATGGCGCTGGGAGTGATCACGGTTTGCGGTATTGTTTTTGCGCCTGTAATAGTCCGGATAGTGGCTCCGGGGTTTTTGCAGGACACGGAAAAGTTTCTTCTCACGGTGTCGCTTACACGAATGGTTTTTCCTTATATCTTCCTTCTGGGACTCGTGGCATACAGCAAGGGAGTTCTGAATTCTCTGAATTTTTTCGTTACGCCCGCCATCGCGCCCGTTGTTCTCAATATAACGATGATACTTTCGCTTTATTTTCTGTGCCGAACGATGGGCGTACGCGGCCTGGTTTTTGGTGTGATCTCCGGAGGTATTTTTCAGGTGCTTTTGCAGATACCGCCGCTCGCGGCCAGAGGGTTCCGGCTCGGTCTTGGTAAGGGTTTTAATCTGGCGCATCCGCTCGCGAAAAGAATAGGCAAGCTTCTTCTTCCGAGGGCGGTCGGCTCGGCCGTGTATCAGCTCAGCGTTCTCGTGGATACAGTGCTTGCGTCTCTGGCGTGGATAGTGGGCGCCGGGGGTGTTGCGGCGCTGCATTTCGCGACGAGGCTTGTTCATCTGCCCCTGGCTATTTTTGGGATAGCGCTTGCTACAGCCGTTCTTCCGCGTATGAGCAGAGAAATGGCGCATGGGAATACGGATAAACTTAAGCACACGGTCTTATTTTCCCTGAAAACCGTATGGGCGGTGATGATCCCTTCCGCGGTGGGGCTTGCGATGCTGGCCGATCCGATAGTGAGAACCATTTTTCAGGGGGGCCGGTTTACCGCTTATTCCACGGGCATTACTTCGGGGGCGTTATTCTATTATGCGTTGGGGCTTTTTGCGTATGCGGGAATAAAGATCCTGGTGAACACGTATTATTCCATGGGGGATACCCGCACACCCGTAAAAACGGCCGCGGTATCGCTCACGATTAATATCGTGCTTAACCTTATCTTGATGTGGCCCCTGAAAATAGCGGGGCTCGCTCTTGCGACCGCGATAGCGGCTTCAGTTAATTTCGTGATGCTTTATATCTTGCTCGCCAAACGCATCGGTGACGTGGGAACGAAAACGCTCATGGCGTCTTTCGCGAGGGTCGGCGGGGCATCGGCGGTCATGGCGGTATTTATTCTTTTCGCGGGAAGAACATTATTACGGCCCCAAGGTATAGGTGATGAAAGAAATATTCTCGGCCTCGTAATTACGGTGCTCGTCGGAATTTGTGTTTATTTTATCGCCGCGTATATCGTAAAAGTTGAAAGTGTGAGAAGATTATGGGCGTTCGTCGTGTCAAAGACGCGATAAAGAAACTGCCGGATTCAGCCGGCGTGTATATGTTTCTTGACGCGCGGGGCCGCGTGATATACGTGGGTAAGTCGCGGCAGTTGCGAAAGCGCGTTGCGTCTTATTTTCAGCGCGGGCGCGCCGGAGACAACCGCCATGAACTTCTGGTCAGCGAGGTACACCGCATAAAATTCGTCAGAACCTCTTCCGAGGCCGAAGCCCTAATCTACGAAGCAGGGCTTATAAAGGATTACTCGCCAAAGTTTAACATAGATCTCAAAGACGACAAATCTTATCCTTTTCTCAAGCTTACCGCCGGCGAAAAATATCCCCGCCTCTTGATAACACGCAGAAAAAGCACCGGTGACGGCGCCCTGTACTACGGGCCGTATGTTAACGTGAAATTGCTGAAAGAGGCGTTGTCTTTCATGAAAAAGATGTTTCCGCTCAGAACCTGCCGCCGGCTCAGAAAATCTGTTTGTCTGGAGTATCATATAGGACAGTGTCTAGGGCCGTGTGAAAAAAAAGCCACAGACAAAGAATATGATGAAACGGTTGGTCAGCTGAAACAATTTCTTGAAGGACGTAAAGACGACCTGATTCGCGCTTTGGAGAAACAGATGAAACGATTTTCGCGGGTTCGGCGATATGAGAAAGCCCTTTTCATCAAAAAGAGGATAGAAGCGCTCACGGCCGTGCGGCAGTTTCATGACCGTTCACAGCATCCGATGTACGGGGAACTTGACGAGCTGCAGAATGCACTTGGTCTTTCCTCACAGCCGTTGACGATAGAATGTTTTGACATATCCAATATAGGAGGCAAGCAGGCCGTTGGGTCCATGGTGCGCTTCACGGCGGGTCTTCCGCGCCGGTCCGAGTACAGAAAATTCCGGATAAAGTCCGTGCACGTCATTGACGATTACTCCATGATCCGCGAGGTAGTGCGCAGGCGGTATTCCGGACTAATCCGGCATCGGAAAAACATGCCGGATGTCGTGTTGATTGACGGCGGCAAGGGGCATCTTTCCGTGGCCGTGGAAGAACTTAAAAAATTGGGGCTCGGCAGGATTGCCGTGGCCAGTATCGCCAAAGAGTTTAATCATTTGTATACGCTTGGCCGTAAACAGCCAATAAGGCTTTCGCCGGGATCGCGTTTATTGCTGCTCATTCAGCGCATAAGAGACGAAGCGCACCGTGCGGCCGTGACTTATCACAGAAACCTGCGAAGTGTGGAAGCGTTCAATACGGAGTTGAGAAAGATAAGGGGTGTCGGCCCGGTCAGGGAGAGGATGCTTCTTTTGAGTTTCGGCGGTATGAGCGGTATTCGGAACGCTTCCGTCCGGGAAATTGAAACGCGCGGTGTGGATAAAAAAACCGCCGCAAGGATCGTGAAGCATTTAAAGCGTCGGTAGGCCGCATGGCGGCGCGGCTTTACATGACGGGGACTGGCTGATATAATGCCTGCAGACGGAGGTAAGATAAATGATAAAGGAATTGAAAGAAGTTATAAAGACATTGGATGTCGGGTTTCGGGAACTTAAGGAGTATCTTTGACCTGGCCAAGAATGAAGAAAAAATAAAGGATATAGAACTCCAACTCAACGATCCGAGCGTGTGGAAGAACCGGGAAAAAGCCGACAGGCTGTCTCGCGAACTTAAGGGTATGAGAAGGGTTATAGGCCCGTATAACGAGGCTAAGAAACGGTATGATTCGCTCAAAGAGCTTTGCGATATAGTGGAAGACACCGATATAGGGTCTATTGAAGACCTGATGAAAGAAGCCCGGGGGCTTCAGGCGGATGTTGATAAATTGGAGATGAAGTGCATTCTCGGAGACGAGGCCGACGGGTGTGATGCCATCGTCAGCATTAATGCCGGCGCCGGCGGAACGGAATCTTGCGACTGGGCGGCAATGCTTTTTAGGATGTATCTTAGGTGGGCCGAAGAACACGGCCATGCGTGTGAGATTATTGAGCAGCTTGCGGGTGAGGAAGCCGGGGTAAAAAGCGCCACTTTTATAGTCAAGGGGGATCTTGCATACGGTTATCTCAAGACGGAAAGAGGTGTTCACCGTTTGGTGCGGATATCCCCGTTTGATTCCAATAAAAGGCGGCATACCTCGTTCGCATCGGTTGACATCCTTCCGGACGTGGATAAAACCATTGATATGGTTATCAGCGAAAGTGAGTTGAGAATAGATACCTTCCGGTCTTCGGGAGCCGGCGGGCAACATGTTAACGTGACGGATTCGGCCGTTCGCATAACGCATCTTCCCACCGGTATCGTAGCGCAGTGTCAGAAAGAACGTTCACAGCATAAGAATAAGGCCACGGCGATGAAGCTTCTTCGGGCGCGTTTATACGAAAAAAAGAAAACCGAACAGGAAGAATCCCTCATGAAGATATCCGGGGATAAAAAAAAGATAGAGTGGGGCAGTCAGATACGTTCATATGTGCTGCATCCTTATAAGATGGTAAAGGATCACCGCACGGATGAAGAGACATCCAACGCCGAAAAAGTTCTCAACGGATGGCTGGATCCGTTCATGGAAAAATATTTAAAAAAGATGGCAGCCAAATCATAAAAAGAGAGGCAAGTGTAGGATGTTCGGGCATTTGATAAATTTATTCAGAAATGCTTTTGGCACGCAGAACGAACGCGAGCTAAGACGGCTTGAACCATTGGTTCAGGAAATAAACCGTCTGGAGGAAAAGTTCGCTCCGATGTCAGAGGAAGAGATAAAGCGGGAAGTGTCTGGCATAAGGGAGAATATCGTTCGCGCGTGGGAAGAAAACGAAAACGAAGTGAAAAAAGTTCGTGAAGCGATAGCAATAGCCTCTTCCGATACGGATAGAAATAACCATAAGAAAAAACTTAAAGATGTAAAAAACCGGATCTTTGACGATAAATTGTCCGAGGTCTTCGCTATCGTCAGAGAAGCGTCAAAAAGAACGATAGGGCTTAGGCCTTTTGATGTTCAGCTTCTCGGTGGTATTACTCTACACCAGGGAAAGATAGCGGAAATGGCCACCGGTGAAGGGAAAACACTGGCCGCCACTTTGCCTGTCTGTCTCAACGCGCTTACCGGCGAAAGCGTGCATGTCGTGACGGTGAACGATTACCTGGCAAAAAGGGACTGTGAGTGGATGGGGCCTATTTATAGTTTTCTGGGGCTTTCAGTGGGTGTTATCCAGAACAGCATGGATCAAGAAGAGCGGCAGAAGGCCTACGCGTGTGACGTTGTTTACGGAACCAATAACGAATTCGGTTTTGATTATCTGAGAGACAACATGGTCGCGTCTAAAGACGAAGTTGTTCAAAGACATCCCTCTTTTGCCATCGTAGACGAAGTTGACAGCATTCTGGTAGACGAGGCGCGAACGCCTCTTATCATATCCGGCCCGGTAGACGAAACAAATGACGCGTATAATCAGATGAGGCCGGTAGTGGAAGATGTTGTCACCGCGCAAAGACGGCTTGTCCGGGAATATATAGCGCGTTTTAAAGAAAAGTCAACCGAAGGTAAAACAGAAGAAGCCGGGCAGATGCTTTATCTCGTTCACAAGGCCGATCCCAAAAACCGGGAGTTTCTGGACATTATTCTTAAGGACAGGAATGCGAAATCTTTGATGGACAAGGCGCAGGGGCTTCTGGACGGCAAGGTCATGGAGAAAGAGAGAAACGATCTTCTTGAGGAGCTTTTTTACGTTTTTGATGAGAAATCGCGGGAAGCGACTTTCAGCGCCAAGGGTCAGAAACTCATGCAGGAAAGATTCGGTATTGAATTCATGCTTACCGATATTGATTCCGCTCTTGTCGAACTGGCGGACAAGGATATGCCCGATGAAGAAAAGGCCGCTGAAGAAGCAAAACTAATATCATCTTACGCCGAAGAGCAGCGGACAGTAGAGAGTGTCAAGCAGCTGCTGAAAGCATATATATTATTTCAGAAAGATGTTGATTACGTGGTTAATGAGAACAAGATCGTGATAGTTGACGGTTTCACGGGAAGAATGATGCCTGGTCGCCGGTTCTCAGACGGCATCCACGAAGCGATAGAGGCAAAAGAGCGCGTGGAAGTGCAGAAAGAAAGCCAGACACTGGCTACGGTCACTTTGCAGAACTATTTCAAGATGTACGATAAACTGGCCGGGATGACGGGAACCGCAAAAACCGAGGAAGCGGAATTTGAAAATATATATCTCTTGCCGGTCATGCAGATACCTACGAACCGTCCGCTGAACCGACTGGGTCTGCCGGACCGGATATATAAGACAGAAAAAGAAAAATTTAACGCCGTTATTGAAGAGATCGCCGAGTGTCATACGAAGGGCAGCCCCCTCTTGGTGGGAACGGTGTCTATAGAAAAATCCGAGCAATTGGGCCGCCTTTTGGCAGCGCGCGGGATAAAACACAATGTGCTGAACGCCAAGCATCACGAAAGAGAGGCGCACATTATCGCCCAGGCGGGCCGGTTTGGAGCGGTTACCATAGCTACCAACATGGCGGGTCGAGGAACCGATATTCTGCTCGGCGGAAATTCCGAGTATTTGGCGAACGATGCGGTGGAAAAACTGGACATTGACGACCCCGAACAAAGACGCGCGGCGCATGAGAAATTTCACAACGAGTTTAAAGAACGAACAAGAGACGAACGCGAAAAGGTGATAAAAGCCGGGGGACTTTATGTTGTCGGAACGGAACGGCACGAGGCCAGACGGATAGATGATCAGCTTCGCGGAAGGTCGGGCCGGCAGGGTGACCCCGGATCCAGCAGATTCTATCTCTCTCTTGAAGACGATCTCATGAGGATCTTCGGAGCCGACAGGATAAAAGCAATAATGGATCGTTTTGGGATGGAAGAAGGCGAGGTTATTGAGAATCCCCTCGTGACACGCGCCGTGCGCACAGCTCAGCGGCGGGTTGAAAGCCAGAACTTTGAGGTTAGAAAACAGCTTTTAAAATACGATAATGTAATGAACCAGCAGAGAGAGGTTGTATACCGCCGACGCCGGATGATATTGACCGAAGGCGATCTCCGAAAAGAGTTTTTAGAATGTCTTTCTGTCGGTCTTGAATCTCTTCTCGTGGGTTGGGAGGAATTGCGCGAGGCGCGAGTTCTGGCGAAGAATATCCTGTATCGTTATGCGATACACGTTAAGCCGGATTCATTTGAGGCAAAATCAGCCGAAGAGATTCTGGATTACGTAATTGAAGTCGCGGGTGAGAGTTATTCCGCGAGGAAAAAGTTTATCGGAGAAGAGCGCCAGTTGGAACTTGAAAAAATGATCATGCTTACCACGATAGATTCTAACTGGAAAGAGTATCTTCGGGAGATAGACGATCTCAGGGAAGGCATATCCTGGCGGGCGTATGCGCAGAAGGATCCGCTCGTTGAATTTCAGCATGAAGCGTTTCGGATGTTTTCGGATCTTATGGTAAAGATGGATGAGCAGATCGCCGAGCGGATCATGACCGTATCTACGGCGGAGGAAGAACGCAAAAAAAATGTTTTCCGGCCGGGAAAAGAAATATTTGAGCATAGGGGATATTCCGCTATAGGGGTGCCCTCAAGCGGGCAGGACGAAGTGTACGATACCGGCGCGCCGGGTTCCGGGAAGAGGGGGCCATTCATGTCGGAATCGCAAGGCGCGGATACCCCTGGTGGAGATGATACGTTCAAAAGAAACAAGCCGAAAGTGGGACGGAACGATCCGTGTCCCTGCGGCAGCGGAAAGAAGCATAAGAAGTGCTGCGGGAGATAGGGGAAATAAGGGGGTCGTGAAGAAAGTTGCAGAGAATATATTCCTTGCCGTTTTATCAGGCGGTCTTGGATTTCTGGCGTTTCCGCCGTTTGAATTTTCCTTTCTGGGATGGGTATGCCTCGTTCCTATTTTTTTTATCGCTAAAAGAACCCGGCCGTTTTCGGCGTTTGGGTATTCATATCTCGCCGGCGTGATATTTTTTGGATGTGTTCTTTACTGGCTTGTAAACGTATCTGTCCCCGGAATGATCGCGCTTGTTCTCGTCCTTGCCCTTGTTTACGGAATTTTCGGGCTCTTTTCATGGTATGTCCTAAAAAAATCAATGGACCTTCTGATTCTTCCTTTCGGCTGGGTAGCGCTTGAATACCTGCGTAGCCATCTCTTTACGGGATTCCCGTGGGCTCTTTTGGGATATTCTCAGTATAAAGATATTTATCTCATTCAGGTCGCCGATATAATGGGCGCATACGGGGTTTCTTTTCTGATAGTTGCTGTCAATGCGGCCATGTTTAGTCTCTGTATCCGTTCAGCAAGAAGAAAAGTATATCTGGCGGTTGCGTTGGTTTTTCTGATAATGACGACGGTTTATGGGGTGTATCGGGTGAACGAGCGGCATGTGCGCGGCAGCGCGCGGATAAGCGTCATTCAGGGGAATATTCCCCAGCAGCATAAATGGGATATGGTTTTTGCGGAAGAGATAGTGGAAAAATACAGCGGCATGACGCGCCTCACGGCCGAAAACAATCCCGACATGATAATATGGCCCGAGACCGCTTATCCGTATCTTGTTAAAAACGACGACCCCGCTGCGTGCGACATCGCCGAACTTGCTTCCGAGACAGACACGCCCATCATGGCCGGGGTTGTTTATGGCGACGACGGAACATATTATAACGGCGCCGTGCTGTTTAGCCGTAAAGGAGACCTTGAAAACGTCTATCGCAAAACCCATCTTGTTCCTTTCGGCGAATACGTGCCTTTTGAAAAGAAATTAGCGTTTCTAAGAAAATACGTGGATAAGCCGATCGGAGATTTTGAGAGCGGAAATGAATATACGCTTTTTCCTTTAAATGTCGTAAGATCTGCGGTGACCGAAGACGGGGCAAAGACGCGCCAGATAGATTTTTATAAATTCGGAGTACTTATATGTTTTGAAGACGTGTTTCCCTATGTTGCCAGGGAGTTCACACGCGCGGGGGCCGATTTTCTGGTTAACATGACCAATGACGCATGGTTCGGAGAGACGGCCGCGGCCAAGCAACATCTCATGGCATCAGTATTCAGGGCCGTGGAGAACAAGGTGCCCGTCGTCCGGGCTGCCAATACCGGTATTTCCTGTTTTGTGGAACCCACGGGAAGGATTATTCCCGGCGTGAGATCCGGCGAAAAGGATATTTTCGTGGAAGGATTTGCCACTGAGGATGTACGCATGTATGCCGGCCGCACCTGTTATACGCAGAACGGCGATATCTTTGTGTGGTTTTGTGTTTTTATGCTGGGGCTTCTTTTGGCTGTAGAGAAGATGCTGCGCCACTCGAAGCCCGTGTCCGCCCCGCTTGCATCGGGAAGTGAATAAAGGTAAACTAATGTGGTAAGTTGTTGTTTTATTGAGCGTTAGGTCTGAAAAAAATGAGATTAATAAAACCCATATTCGCGATAGTTACTATAGCCTTTATATGCATGATATGTTCTGCCTGCCTTGCGGACACTGTTATCATGAAAGACGGTGAGCGTCGTAAAGGTGTCGTGGTGGAAGAACATAACGACAGGATTGTCCTTTCCGGTATGGAGGGCGAGAAACAGATAATGAGAGCGGATACAAAAAATATCGTATTTGACTTAAAAGAACAGAACCTCACCAGTTTAGGAGATCTTTACAGAGACAAGGCAAGCTATGAGAAAGCTCATTATTATTATGATAAGGCTCTGGAAATAAACCCGAATTATAAAAAAGCGCGTGACGGTTTTAATTACACCGGCACGTATCTTCAGCAGGCCTCAAGGCGCCTGAAACTTGACCACATACGGCGGCGTAATGAGGGGAAAGAATGGAACCGTGAGTCAACCGTTCCCACCGCCCCCACGGGGAAAATAAATGAAGCAGCCAAGTTAAAAGAAAGCCTTGGGATTGTTCTCGGAACGGATAAGGAAGGCATCTCGATATCAGGGGTAGTTCCGCTTTCACCGGCTGCCGCAGCCGGGATTAAGAGAAGGGATGTACTTGCCTCTGTATGGAGCAGATCCGTGAGTTACATGCAGCCCGAAGAAGTCATAAAAAAATTGCTTGATCCCGGCGTCATGGATATAAAAGTGGCCATTATCCGTTCTGTAAAGCTGAATCTGGACAACGCATCCGGGAATTACAGCGCTCTTATCGGCGCCAGTTTGGGTTTTGCGGAGATGGAAGGACTGATTGTTGAGAAGGTCATCCCCGGCGGGCCCGCAGAAAAGTCCGGAATAAGTAAAGGTGATTTAGTGATGGATATTCAGGGACATCCGACAAGATACATGTCGCTGGAGAAAGTAGACAACACGATATCTTCCAGAAAGGGAAAACAGCTTTCCCTGAAAATAAAAAGAGACGTTGTGATGTGGAAAAAGTTTGATAAAGAAAAAATACCGTATAGAAATGCATAACTCCGATTCCGTTGAAGGGGGACGATTTTAATGAATAGAAAGAGAAAAAGATATTTTATCTCGGGTAAGTTCCAGCTGAAGTATATAGCGTATATTCTTCTTTTTCTGTATGCGGGCGCGGCGATAGGTGGCTACACGGTTTATTACACCACGTGGGTCATTCTCGGAGAAAAACTCGCGAACGTGTATCCCGCGGGACGGCTGGTATATATCTTTCATGCCGCGAATATGACGCTTCTTTTCAGGATACTTCTCATCACGCCGATCTTTGCGGTCGTAGGGATGTTTCTTTCGCACAGGATAGCCGGCCCGATATACAGAATAGGCACGTATATAGATGCACTTATCCAAGGAGACTATTCAAGAGATCTCCGGTTACGAAAAAGAGATGAACTAAAATCCGTAGCCGCAAAATTAAGCGAATTACGCCGCGCTCTCGCCGATGAAAAAACAAAACGCTCCGACGAAGCCGCATCCCTCGTAGCGCTACTGGAACGCAAAAACCTAGACAAACAAACCCTAGAAGAGATAAAGTCCAAACTGCCCCGCCCCCGCACATAGCGCCAAATAACAACCTGCTTATTTTTTGCAGACTTATCCACAGAGTAGGGTACCCTTAAGGGTGCCCTACTCTGTGGATAAGTGGTAAAGCGTCTTTGAGAATGCTTTATCTATTCCCATGTAGGGCACCCTTAAGGGTGCCCTACCTTGTGGATAAGTTGTCTATGGTTAAAATGCTGTTTTTTTTGTTGAAGTAGTGCTGATAACTGGAATACATGTATTGATTCAGGTCTGTAGTTAGGCCGTGCTTTAGCGGGTTATTATGGATGTATTCCATTTTCTGAAAAAGCATAGTTTCGTTTCGGATCCCTGTATCAAAAAATCTTTTTTGCCAAACATGTCCTGTTGAATTAGAGATTTTATTTAATCTTCGAGCAAACGACCCTTTAAGCATTTGCATCAAGTAAGATAGATTATATTTCCCGAAAGGTTGAATTAATAGGTGAAAGTGTTCCGGAATTATACAATATGCAAGTATCTTATAATCCAAGGGTATCTTAAAGTATTCGATTGTTAATAGTAAAAGGTTTATGGATTTTTCAAGACTTAAAATGGGGATTCTTTTATGGCTGACAACAGTCACGAAATATATAGCACCCGGTTCAAAATGTCTTCTAATGTTTGTCATGTGTTATTCCATGCACCATGTATACCATGTATATCATGTAGTAGGGCACCCTTAAGGGTGCCCTACGCTGTGGATAAGTTGTAAGTGTTCAGTAACATACTTTAGGTCCAGAGGTTGCGGTCTAGGCAGCGGTAGCCTACGGCTTCGGACAGGTGATATGATTCTATTGTTTCTGATTTTTCCATGTCGGCTATTGTGCGTGATATTTTTAGGATTTTGTCGTAGGCTCGCGCGCTGATGCCGAGTTCTAGTATTGCTGTTTTTAAGAGTTCTTCTGCTTCGTCCGATAAAATGCAGAACGCTTCTGTTTCTTTTACTGTCATGCGCGAGTTTTGGGCGAGGGGAGAATGTTTTGTTTTGAACCTTTCTTTTTGGATGTCGCGGGTTTCAAGGACACGTTTTCTTATGATGTCGGACTCTTCTCCCAATCTGCGGCCTTTCAGTTGTGCATAATTAAGCCGCGGAACTTCAAGGTGGATATCAATTCTATCCAAAAGCGGGCCCGATATTTTGGAAAGATATCGCTGAATCTGGTGCGAAGTGCACTGACAGCTTTTATGAGGATCGGTAAAATATCCGCACGGACACGGATTCATGGCGGCGATTAGTATAAAGCGGGAGGGGTATTTGACCGAATGTTGTGAGCGCGCGATGACGATCTCGCCCGATTCGATTGGCTGGCGCAATGTTTCAAGCACATCGCGGCGGAATTCGGGAAACTCGTCAAGAAAAAGCACGCCGTTATGGGCGAGGCTTATTTCGCCAGGGAGGGGCCAGGAGCCGCCCCCGGCCATTGCCGCGTAGGATATCGTGTGATGGGGATTGCGAACGGGCCGTTCGTGTATCAGGCCGTCGGATTTCAGCTGGCCGGCTATGCTGTAGATATTGGTTACTTCAAGTGATTCTTCCACGGAGAGATCCGGCAGAAGCGTTGCGAACCTTTTGGCAAGCATGCTTTTGCCGGCGCCGGGCGGGCCCAGAAGCAGCACATTATGCCCGCCCGCGGCGGCGACCTCAAGACCGCGTTTGACAAATTCCTGACCTTTAACGTCTTTAAAATCCGCAGTGTCATGTTTGCGGCGGCCGGGTTCGGAAATGCTTTTTTCTTCTATTTTTACGGCTTCAAGCGGGGTTATTCCATTGATGTGGTCTACGGTTTTCTTTAATGAAGATACGCCGTAAACGGTAATCTCTTTCACGTTGGCCGCTTCACGGGCATTGTTTTTCGGCAGAATGAATGTTTCGTATTTTTCTTTCAGCAACATTGCCATAGGCAGAGCTCCGCGGAAGGATTTAAGCCTGCCGTTCAGCGAAAGCTCGCCGCACAAAAACAGGCCCTCAAGTTTCTCCTGTGTGATTATTTTCGTGGCGGCAAGAATGCCGATAGCAATCGGCAGGTCAAAACCGGCGCCTTCCTTTTTTGTGTCCGCGGGCGAAAGATTCACCGTTATTTTTCCCGAAGGAAAAGTGAATCCCGAATTTTTTATAGCGGCGCGGATGCGATCCCGGCTTTCTCTTATGGAAGTGTCGGGAAGCCCGACCACAGAAAAACCCGGCAGACCGTTTGACACGTCTACCTCAACGTCAATAGGCCGGGCATCCATTCCCACGACGCACCCGGAGTTCACCTTAGCAAGCATAATATCTCCTTTGGTTAATAGCCTGTTGTTTCTATCGCGTTCTTCACGTGCTTGATTACCTGCGGCTGGCCTTCGGCGTCAATATTGATGCCGATAACGTCTATACGGCACGGGGCCTCGCATAGATTGTGGCGCGCAAGATAATACCGGCAGTTTTTTAGAATATGTTTCTTTTTTGCGGTTGTTATCGCCGAAAGCGGCGTGCCGAACCTTTCGGATATACGCGTTTTGACTTCAACAAAAACAATATATTCGGCCTGTTTCGCCACGAGATCAATTTCACCGAACGGTGTGATAAAGTTTTTGCGAAGAACTGAAAACCCGCGTGAGGCGAGAAACCGCGCGGCTATGGCCTCGCCGTGTTTGCCTATATGCTGGCGCAGGCCGTGTTTTTTATTTTTCACTTTTCTTTTTCGTTATAAGTTTCAAGCACGAGCTCTTCCAACCCCTTGCGCATTTCTTTGGAAAGCGGATAAAACGTATCGTACCATTTGCTATCGCGCCCTTTTTCCTGCGGCATGCTTACGAAAAGCCCGTCTTTTCCCAGAACAACCCGCAAGCCCTTTACAACGAAAGTGTCCAGAATTAGCAGATCGCAAAACGCTTTTGTTGCGCCGTCTGACTCCAGGCGATGAATCCGTTCAACTTTAATTACCGGTTTGTTTCCCATTGTGTTCCTCCTTTGTTGTTACGCGTTCATATTTATTTGTCAGAATGAAAACGTGTCAGCGTATTTTCGGCGTCGTTTCTGTTGCCGCGTTTCCAGGCCTCGTGAATCATAATAAGAGTTTTTGTGGTTCGCGAATCCGTAATCCATTTTGAGCCCAGGATAAGGGCCGCCGCGAGAAACTGCAGAAAATATCGCGGTACGAAAAAAGAACAAATAAGAGCCGTAGCCGAGCCGATGCCCCATCGGTTTTTAATAATCCATTGGCCGAGCTTACCTGCTGTTTTCAGAAAACCGTTTTTTTTAAGAATATTATGTGCATCAATAATAAGCCCCCGGCACGCGTCGCATCCTGCAAGATGTTTTTCAACGACTTTTCTTTCTTCCGAAGGCAATACCGCCTTCAGATACGCGCTCAGTATTTTTTCATCTGGACATATTCTGTTCATGAAATTTTTTTACCCTCCTATATGTATAGACAATTCTCAACGCCTTTTACTTTCATTTTTTTTTGTTTTTTCTTATCCGACCCAATTTACGGTTTTTGTCCGATGAACATAACTCTCTTTGCAGTCGCGTGTTAAGGCGTTTTTTTGCCCGGCCGAGAAATCCCGCAACCGTTCCGAGCGGAACATTCATTATTTCCGCGATGTCCTTCTGTTTTTGGCCGTCATAGATGTCAAGTTTCAGCATGAGTTGGTGATGAGGCTTGAATTTGGAGATTTCATTTTCTAATGCGGCATCCAGTTCATTCGCCCGTAGCATCCGCTCCGTGTTGACGGTGGGCGAGGGGATAGAATCCCCCAAAGTGGTTTCGGCCTGTTCCCGAAAGAGGGGTTCATCCAGGGAAACCATTCTTCTATGCGACCGGAACATGATCCTATTGTAGTAGTTTAAAGTGAAGTTGACCGAAAGTATGGCCAGCCAGCTTCTGAGGCAGACAGAGTCTTTAAGACGCTGAAGTTCGCCGTTTTCCCAGATCAAGAGAAATATCTCCTGCACGATATCCTGCGTATCATTTTTGTATACGCGTGTATCCATCTCGCGCAATTTATATTTAACTGCCCGGGTCACGAGCCCCTGATACCGCCGTATAAACTCGTTCCACGCGGCAGGATCCTTCTCGGCGCATTTTTTAAACAGTTCTTGGGTATCCATGGAGGGGCAGTATAGGGCATTTTTAGCGAAAAAGCAACTTTTTTTTGATTCCAAATCAAAAAGGTGAATTTTAGCTGGATTTTAGTGCTCAGGGGTGTCCCCAAAAGGCATGTCCCCTGTTCTAGAAGGGGGCATGCCTTTTGGGGACACCCCTCAGCACGAAAATTGGTTGTTTTTTGCTATTTTTTGCTTTACGCTTCTTGTTTTACTCGTATACTGTTATTATATATAAAATGGATAACATACACATAGCTGCCATATTTTTGCGGATTGCTGATGCGCTTGAGATACAGGATGCAAACGTCTTTAGGGTCCGCGCTTACAGGAACGCCGCTCAGAACATCACGGCGCTTTCCCGCCAGCTTAAAGAGATATACGCGAAAGACCCGTCAGAGTTGGATGCGCTTGCCGGCATCGGAAAAGACCTTAGAGAAAAGATTATAGAAATGATCAAAACCGGGAAACTCGGATATCATGACGAGCTCATGAAAAAGTTTCCGGACGGTTTTCTTGACATGCTTGATCTATCCGGACTCGGCCCTAAAAAACTCAAAAAGCTTAGGGACGCGCTCGGCGTGAAAAACGTGGATGACCTGGAGAAGGCCTGCAAGAAAGGTAAGCTTGAGAGTATTGAGGGCATGGGCGCGCGGACGCAAGAAAAACTTCTTGAAGCGATAAAACATTTCAAGAAACGCGCCGGGCGAATGCTTCTTCCTGAAGCGGATCATTACGCGGATGAGATGATATCTTATCTTTTAGAATCCAAGAGTTTCAAAAAAGCCGTCAAGGCAGGCAGTCTGCGCCGGGGAAAAGAAACAATAGGTGATATTGATATACTTGCCGTTTGCGGCGATGACAAAAAGGCGATGGAGCGCTTTGTGAATTATCCGGAAGCTGAAACCGTCATCGCGCATGGCGCGACTAAATCCAGCATCATGCTTAAAGACGGCCCGCAGATAGATCTGCGTATCGTGGACGCTTCATGTTTCGGCGCGGCGCTTTCTTATTTCACGGGGTCCAAACAGCATAACGTGGAAGTTCGTAAGATCGCGAAAAAAATGGGATACAAGGTGAATGAATACGGGGTCTTTTCTGTGCGCACCGGAAAAAACGCGAAACCTCTTGCGGGAAAAACGGAAGAGGACCTCTACCACAAACTTAAAATGGAATGGATACCGCCGGAACTTCGCGAGGCGCAAGGGGAGATAAAAGCCGCGCAAGACGGCACTCTGCCGCGGAACCTTATAAAAATAGCGGACATCCGCGGCGATCTGCATACGCACACCACGGCGAGTGACGGCCGGGATACTTTGGAGGATATGGTCCGCGCGGCTAAAGACAGGGGATACGAGTATATCGCCGTGACGGATCATTCCCAGTACGTAAAAATCGCCGGAGGCATGGATGAAAAACGTCTTTTGCAGCATGTTAAAAAAATACGAAAATTTTCACAAAAAATAAAAGGTATCCGTATATTAGCGGGCGTGGAGGTGGACATACTCGACAAGGGCGAACTTGATCTTGCCGATTACGCCCTGAAAGAGCTTGATATTGTCATAGCGGCCGTTCATTCTTTTTTTACGCTGGATAGAGACAAACAGACCGCGCGTATTCTGAGAGCCATGGATAACAAGTATGTGAATGGTCTCGCGCATCCGTCCGGCCGGCTCATAACTAAACGCAATGAGATTAATGTTGATTTTGATAAGATATTTAAAAAAGCCGCGGAAAATAATATTTTCCTTGAAGTGAACACGCACGGCGACCGCATAGATTTAAATGACGCGCGATGCAGAAGAGCGCAAGAGTTCGGCGCGCGCTTCGCGATTAATACCGACGCGCACGCGGCGGCGCAGTTTGATCTCGTTAAATACGGCGTCGTAACCGCCAGGCGCGGATGGGTGAAAAAAAAGAACGTGATTAACACGTATCCGGTGGGTAAACTTGTGAAGGCGCTTAA
>CAZGOZ010000005.1:13916-25985 GCA_964528025.1 uncultured Planctomycetia bacterium | reverse complement strand
AAGAAAAAGATAGAAGCGCTGCGAAAAGAAATTCGCAGGCATAACGCGCTTTACTACACGGAAGGCGCGTCCGAGATAGCGGACTCCCGGTATGATGCGCTCGTAAAAGAGCTCAAAGCTCTTGAGAAAAAACATCCCGCATTCGCCTCGCCCGATTCTCCGACCCGCACCGTCGGCGCTCCGCTTCCCGAAAAATTCAAGAAAGTACGCCATGCCTCTGCCATGTTGAGTCTGGAAAGCGTGAATGACCCGGCAGGCGCGGAACATTTTGACAAAACCTGCCGCAAAGAAACACAAAAAGACATTGATTACATGTGCGAACCCAAGCTTGATGGCGCCAGTATAGAACTTGTATATGAAAACGGAAGGTTTGTTTCCGGATCAACGCGCGGAGACGGCATTGCAGGCGAAGATGTAACACTGAACCTTAAGACCATTAGCGCTGTGCCGGCGCGTCTTAAAACGAAAACGCCGCCTCGCCGCCTCGCCGTGCGCGGCGAAGTCATGATGCATATAAGCGATTTTCAGGAACTTAACAAAAAACAAGCCGCAAAAGGCGAAGACACGTTCGCGAATCCGCGAAACGTGGCCGCCGGATCAATGCGTCAGCTGGATTATCGCGTCACGGCCGACCGCCGGCTGCATGTGTATTGTTATCGCATACTTGATTTTTCCGAAAAAATGCCGTCTACACAGAAAAAAGCGTTGGAACTTTTAACGCGCCTCGGGTTTCGTGTTTCACCCGGCGCAAAATACTGCCGAAACATAAAAGAAGCCGTTTCTTATCATCATGCCATGGAAAAAAAACGGGACATGCTTGATTATGAGATAGATGGGGTGGTAATAAAGATTAACAGTTTGCTTGATCAACAGAAGCTCGGCAAACGCACCACGAACCCGAGATGGGCGGTTGCGTATAAATTTAAAGCGCGCAAAGAGATAACACGGGTAGATAACATAGTTGTACAGGTAGGGCGCACCGGCGTTCTCACGCCGTTGGCGCTCTTAAAACCGGTTGAAGTCGGGGGTGTAACGGTTTCGCGGGCTACATTGCATAACATGGACCAAGTCGCTAAACTGGGCGTAAAGATAGGCGATTATGTAAAAGTAGAGAGAGCCGGCGACGTAATCCCGTATATTTCCGGAGTCATAAAAAAAAGGCGCGAAGGAAAAGAAAAAACATTTCACATGCCGGACAAATGTCCGAGCTGCGGCACCGTTATAGAACGGGAAGATGTTTTTTACCGGTGCTCGGCGGGACTGGCGTGTCCCGCGCAGCTCAGGGAAACGATTATACATTACGCGGTGAAAAGCGCGGTGGATATTGAGGGGATGTCCGATAAAACGGTCGGCTTGTTGCTTGATAAAGGCCTTATCAAGAACATTTCGGATATATATGTTCTAAAACGCGGAGATCTTCTAAATCTTGAAGGGTGGAAAGAAAAGAAAACCGACAATCTTCTGCGCGCGATTGAGAGCTCCAAGGATGTTACCTTGGAGAGATTCGTTTTCGGCCTGGGGATAAAAAATGTCGGAAAACACATCGCAGTGGTTCTGGCCGAGAAGTTCGGAACGCTTGAGAAACTTATTTCGGCATGCGCGGAAGAGCTCACAGAAATAAAAGAAATAGGCCCGGAAATCGCCGAAAGTATCAGGGATTTCTTTAATGAGAAGAAAAATCTTAAAGAAATAGAAAAATTAAGGGAAAATGGCGTCGTTATAAGGCATAAACAGGTCTCCGAGAAAGGTATTCTTCGCGGTAAAAAATGCGTTTTTACCGGTTCGCTTAAGAGCATAACACGTTCGGAAGCGGCAAAACTCGTTGAGGCCGAAGGCGGAGAAGCGGTTTCAAGCGTGAGTTCCTCGGTTGATTTCGTCGTTGCGGGCGAAAAAGCCGGTTCAAAGCTGAAAGAAGCGCATAAAAAAGGCATAAAGGTCATCACAGAACGAGAGTTTCGGAAGCTTATTGGCCAGTAACTCTCTGCTCTTTGCCGTTGGCTATTTGCCGCATGAGCCATGAGCCAACAGCCATGAGCCAATTTTACTCTCTGCCCTCTGCACTATGCTCTTTGCCTTCAGAATACCCCTTATTACATTGACATAGCTATACGTTGAGTATATAATTTGGAAGTAATATTAATACGGCAGATAAGCAAACCCGGCAGAGTGGGCAGAAACATCAAAGATAGGCCTTTCGGAAGAGAGAACAGACCGAGAAGGGTGTAGTCTAACTTTTGTCGGTTTCAAAGCAAAAAATTAAGCTAAAAGAGGCGTTATGACAGAAGACAGAAACGAGATTATAGAACAGCGGTACAAAAATCTGGAGAAGCTTCAAGAGGCCGGAATAGACGCCTTCGGCAGCAGTTTCCCCGACACGCAGAGTATAGCGTCCGTGAAAGAGGGGTATGCCGAAGGGCAAAAGGCCCGGATAGCCGGCCGGATAATGGCCGAGCGGAAGCACGGCAAGAGCGTATTCATAGATGTTAAGGATTTTACGGGGAAGATGCAGGTGTATCTTAAGAAAGATGTTATCGGTGAAAAGGCGTTTGATATCCTGAAAAATGTGGATATCGGGGACATCATAGGCATTGAGGGGGAGCTTTTCAAGACACGGACCGGTGAAGATACCATTAAGGCGTTAGAATACAGAATCCTCTCTAAGTCACTCTTGCCTCTTCCCGAGAAGTGGCACGGGTTGAAAGACGTGGAGACCAGATACAGGCAGAGATACGCTGATCTCATAATGAACGACCAGACGCGTGATAAGTTCAGGGCCCGTATTCGGCTGATTGAATCTATCAGAAGCCATCTCGCGCAGAAAGGGTTCCTTGAAGTTGAAACGCCAATGATGCATCCTATCGCTGGCGGCGCCGCCGGAAAACCTTTTAAAACGCATCACGAAGCGCTGGACATGGATCTCTACATGAGAATTGCCCCGGAGATATATCTAAAAAAACTGCTTGTCGGCGGGTTTGAAAAGGTATTTGAGATTAATCGTTCTTTTCGGAACGAGGGTATTTCTACGAGACACAATCCCGAGTTTACCATGATAGAAGCCTATGAGGCGTATTCCGATTGCGATGGTATGATGAAACTTACCGAATCGCTTATCCGGGCCGCGGCGAAGGCAGTACTCGGGTCGGAAAAGTTTACCTACCAGGGTCGGGAAGTGGACCTTACTGTCTGGAAAAAGGTATCGTTCACGGAACTCATGGATAAGAATTTCGGGATCAAGGTTAACGATCCGCTTGACAGTTGGATCGGCAAACTTAAAGCCAAGGGGATTAAGATAGAGACGGAGACTGTCAGTAAAACGCAGATTATAAACATAGTCGGCGAAATTGTGGAACCCGAGACAGAGAAGCATCCGGTATTTGTCGTGGACATGTTCAAGGAATTGAGCCCGCTGGCAAAGGAGAAAAAGGATTCTCCCGGGATCGTAGACAGGTTTGAACTTTACATGGGGGGCATGGAGATAGCAAATGCCTATTCGGAATTGAACGACCCTATTGACCAGCGCGCAAGATTCAAGGAACAGGCAAAAGCCGACCCGGAGGCCGCCCTTGACGAGGATTTCCTTCGAGCACTTGAATATGGGATGCCGCCCGCGGGAGGGCTCGGCATAGGGATAGACCGACTTGCGATGATATTGACCGACTCGGCTAACATTCGTGACGTAATCCTTTTTCCGCATATGCGGCCGGAATAGAAAAAACAGGAGAAGTTAAAAAATGTGGGCTTTTTTCCTAAGCATTAAATATTTTTTTTCCAAAAGAAAAGAAGGAATGATATCTTTTATCGGGGGCATTTCAGTTCTCGGCATGGCACTCGGGGTAGCGTCTCTGATTATTGTTCTTTCGGTGATGAACGGATTTGACGATGAGGTAAGAAAAAAGATCGTGGGGACGTATGCTCATGTGACCGTGATGAAAGAGGGAGGCATTTCCGACCCCGAACGCCTGGCGGAAAAAATGGAGTCTATGCCGGGTATTGAAGGGGCCGCAGGTTTCGTGAGCGGTCAGGCAGTTCTCAGGAAAGAAGGTGTCATCAAGGGCATTATTCTCAAGGGGATTAATCCGAGAAAAGAAGCCAAAGTTACGGAGGTGGTTAGCTATATAGACCGTATTGATGGCAGTTTTGATAACGGAACCATTATACTGGGAAGCGATTTGATGAAGTCTGAAGGTATCCGCTCGGGCGACGTGGTGGAGATCTTTGTTCCGCAGACGTCATCCGAGCTGGAAAAAACGGAATTAAAAGTTATAGGAAGTTTCACTTCCGGAAGATACGATTATGACGCGAACATGGCCGTGGCCAGCCTGGAAACGACAAGAAAACTTTTTCGGATGGAAGGCACAGTAACAGGCATAGGTCTCCGTGTCAAAAATGAAATGCAGGCCGATGAGGTAAAATATCAGCTGCAGCACGCTTTGGGATATCCGTATATCGTGAAAAGCTGGATGGATCTTGATCGCAATCTGGTGGAGGCTATAGCTCTGGAGAAGAAAATGATGTTTGTTATTCTGGCCCTCATAATCATGGTTGCTTGTTTCAATATCGGCGGTTCTCTCATGATGATGGTCATGGAGAAGACCAGAGATATAGGGATACTAAAGGCGGTTGGGGCGAATTCAGTGGGCATAAGTCTTGTTTTTCTCATGGAAAGTGTGATTATCGGGGCTTTAGGGATTACCATAGGAGCTTTTTCCGGACTTTTTGTAGCGCGACGGCTTAATGTCGTGACAGATTTTATAGAACGGATGACCGGTATAAACTTTTTTCCGTCGGATGTATACTATTTCACGGAAATACCCGTTAAGATAAGCAGTTCGGATATCAGTCTGGTCATTTTAGTGGCGGCGGTTCTGACCTTTGCTTCCGGTCTTTATCCGGCATGGAAAGCGTCGCGTCTGGATCCATCGGAAGCTATACGGTATGAGTAAAAAGTCATGTAAGATATGAAAGGTGATAAAAAAAGATGCTTGTAGCCAAAAATGTCAGTAAAAGGTTTAAGCAGGGCGTTGAGCCGGTTGATGCGGTGAGAGGGGCCAGCCTGCAGGTTGATGAAGGCGAACGGGTATGCATATACGGCCCTTCCGGAGCCGGAAAGTCAACTTTTCTGCAGATACTCGGCGGTCTGGCGCGCCCAACAGACGGAACCGTAACATTCCGCGAAAAAAAGGTATACGGATGGGGCGACAGAAACAGAAGCCGCATGAGAAACCGGAGTTTTGGTTTTGTATTCCAGTTTTATCATCTTTTGTCCGAGCTGACGGCGCTGGAGAACGTGATGCTGCCGGCCATGATGAAAGGTGCACGGAAGCGCAGGGATATAGCTCTCCGCGCGGGCACGCTTCTCAGCGCGATGGGAATGAAGAAGCGGCTTAAACACAGGCCGTCACAACTTTCCGGAGGGGAAGCCCAAAGAGTGGCGGTGGCAAGGGCGTTGATAAACGAACCCGCTATATTGTTTTGTGATGAGCCCACGGGTAATCTGGATTCAGAAATGAGCGAGGAGATATACTCGCTTATTCTCGGTATAAGCGAAAAGAACAACATGAGTGTTATAGTTGTTTCTCATTGGGAACTCCGCAAAGGTGTTTTTCATTCGGAATACGTGATGAAAGACGGGGTGGTGAGCGCGGCTCCGAAAAAAAGCACGACAAGCATTGGAGAAAGAATAAGCGCGATCCGATAGATACACTTCGGCGGCGCGACGGAAGGATGAATGATGGCCCTTAAAATTTTCTTTAACGGTAAATTTGTAAGTGAAGAGGACGCTAAAATATCTGTTTTTGATCATGGTGTTCTATACGGCGACGGTGTGTTTGAAGGCATAAGATCGTATAAACGGAAGGTATTCCGGCTTGATGAGCATTTGGACCGTCTGTATTCAAGCGCGGAAGCCATACGTCTGAAAATTCCGGTGGAGAAAGACACTTTTCGCAGCCGCATTCTTGAAACTCTTGCGATGAATAATCTGGCCGACGCATATGTGCGCGCTGTAGTGACCAGAGGGCCCGGGGATTTGGGGCTAGACCCGCGCAAATGTCCTGTCCCCACGATGTTCATTATCGCGGATAAGATAGCGCTTTATCCGGAAGCCCTTTACAAGGGAGGGATGCCGATAACTATAGCGAAAACGAGAAGGAATCATCCTTCGGCGATGAATCCCCGCGTAAAATCACTGAACTATCTGAACAATATTTTCGGCAAGATAGACGCGATAGATGCGGGAACCGAAGAGGCGCTCATGCTTTCGGTTGAGGGGTATATCGTTGAATGCACCGGAGACAATATCTTTTTTGTTAAAGACGGCGTTCTAATGACCCCGCCGTGTGATATTGGTTCGCTTGAAGGTATAACACAGAAAGCGGTTATGGGACTCGCGAGGAAAAGAGGGATAGAGGCGAAATTCGCGAAGATTAAGCCCGCAGAGATTCCGACCATGGAAGAGTGTTTTCTGACGGGAACGGCAGCCGAAATAATTCCCGTGATCAAGATTGACGATAAAACTGTTGGTGTTGGAAGTCCCGGGCCTGTCACGAAACAGCTGCTGCAGGATTACAAGGAGTTGACCGAAAAAGAAGGAACGGCTTATTGACGTGGAGTTACACAAAGCCAAGTAGGGCACCCTTAAGGGTGCCCTACTTGGCGGGGCTTCACAAAGGAATGGAGTGTGAGGCGATATGAAATGTGAAGTTTGCGGAACAAGAGACGCCGCCGTGCATTTAACGGAAGTCGTTAACGATAAAGTCACGAAACTCCATCTTTGCGAACAATGCGCGAGAGCAAAGAGCGAAGAGATGCAGTCGCATTTCGGCCTGACCGATCTTTTATCGGGGTTGATGGATTTTGGGCCGGCCGCCTCGGGCGAACGGGCGGAAGGGGGAGTCGGAACAAAATGTTCATTATGCGGCATGACGTATTTAAATTTTCAGAAAACAGGAAAATTAGGATGCGGAAAATGCTACGAATCCTTTGAGCGAAACCTCGGAGAACTTCTAAGAAAAATTCACGGTTCTGACAGGCATGCGGGGAAAATACCGTTCAAGGGTGAAGAGGCGATCAAAGAACAGCAGGATCTCCGGCGTTTGAAGAGTGAATTAAACGAACTTATTCGGTCGGAAGAATTTGAAAAAGCAGCTCTTTTAAGAGACCGGATAAGGGGTATGGAGAAGCAAACCGAAAAACAGGACCCAAAATGATGAAACTTGACGACTTTCTCGGCAAGAGATGCGAGTGGCTCAAGGGTGAAGGCCCGAGTCCCAACATAGCGATATCCACGCGTGTCAGAATCGCCAGAAATGTGGCGGGACATCTTTATTTTAACCGCGCGGACAGCCGCGCGAGGGAAAAAACGCTTGAAGAGATTATCTCTCAAGCGAAAAAAAGCCGGTTTTTTAAAAAATCCCTGTTTATCAAGATGAAGGATATTTCCGCTCTGGACAGGCAGTTTTTGGTGGAAAGGCACCTGATGAGCCGTGAACACATGCGCCTTGCGGAACACAAAGGACTCATAGTTGATGCGACCGAGATCGTGAGTGTTATGCTGAACGAAGAGGACCACATCAGGCTTCAGTCCCTGCAGTCGGGATTTAACATAACCGAGGCCTGGCGTATCGTGGACGATATTGACACCGATCTCGGGCGGAGTATTCCTTTTGATTATTCCGGCAGGTTTGGTTATCTGACGTCTTGTCCTACAAATACGGGAACGGGTCTCAGGGCGTCTGTGATGCTCCATTTATCCGCGCTTGTAATGACCGGGCAGATAGAGAACGTGTTTGACGCGATCTCAAAGGTGGGGTTGACCATACGGGGTTTTTACGGAGAGGGAACAGAGGCCCTCGGGGATTTTTTCCAGATTTCCAACCAAGTGGCGCTTGGACATTCCGAGATGGATATACTGGATAATCTGGAAAGGGTCATAAACAAGATCATTCAGCGAGAGAGGGCCACGAGGGATGAGCTTCTCAAACGCAAAAAACAGGAAATTTCCGATGGAGTGAGCCGTTCTTACGGAACGCTGAAAAGCGCCAGGATAATAACGTCAAATGAAACCATCAAGTTGTTATCCACTGTTCGTCTCGGCGTGGATCTCGGATTGTTAACGGGTGTAGAAACAGCCGATGTAAACGAAATACTGCTTCTTACACAGCCGGCGCATCTGCAGAAAATAAACGGGAAAGAAATATTACCATATGAGCGCGACATTAAACGAGCGGAAATAATAAAGTCAAAATTAAAAGAGAAGAATTAGAAAGTTTTAATCTTTAAACTGTAAATTCCCGGTTCTACCAAAGGAGGAACATACATGCCCGCGTTTAACAGGTTTACCGAAAGAGCGAGAAGAGTAATACTTTTAGCCAAGGAAGAAGCAAAAAAACTGAATCATGATTACATTGGAACCGAGCATATATTGCTTGGCCTCGTAAAAGAAGGCGAAGGTGTAGCCTCGGCGGTGCTGACCAGCCTCGGGTTGGACGTGGAGAACATAAGGGCCGAAGTTGAAAAGCTTGTTCAGCCGGGTCCGGACAGGATAATGACGAAGGATATACCTTTCACGCCGAAAGCCAAGAAAGTCATTGAACTTGCCATGGATGAAGCGCGCAGTTTCGGACATAATTATATAGGCACCGAACATATCCTGCTCGGCCTGATACGCGAAGGTGAAGGCGTGGCGAGCCAGGTTCTGCTTAATATGGGCCTGAACCTGAAAAACGTGCGGGACGAAGTTCTGAATCTTCTGGGTTCCTCCGTTCCGGGATATACCGTTCTCGGTGGAGACGCGAAAGGCAGAAAAAAACCCGCTACAAAAACTCCGGCGTTAGATTCGTTCGGAAGGGATCTTACCGAGATGGCTAAAAAAGACGAGCTTGATCCGGTCATCGGCAGGGAGAAGGAGATTGGCCGCGTTATACAGATATTGAGCCGGCGAAAGAAAAACAATCCGGTCCTGATAGGTGAAGCGGGCGTCGGAAAAACGGCTATAGTAGAAGGCCTGGCGCTGAAAATAATTGCGAATGACATTCCCGAATCACTCAAGGGCAAGAGGCTCTTGATGCTTGATCTGGCGATGATGATTGCCGGCACTAAGTACAGGGGGCAGTTTGAAGAACGGATCAAAGCCGTGATGAAAGAGATAAAAGACACGCCGGAAGTTATCGTTTTCATTGACGAGATACACACGCTGGTAGGCGCAGGAGGCGCTGAAGGAGCCATAGACGCTTCCAACATGCTCAAGCCCTCATTACAGCGAGGCGATATACAGTGTATCGGCGCTACCACTCTTGACGAATACCGCAAAAATATAGAAAAAGACCCGGCGCTGGAAAGACGGTTCCAACCGGTGAATGTCGAACCGCCCAGTGTTGAAGAGACCATAGAGATACTAAAAGGCCTCCGGAAGAAATACGAGGATCATCATAAAGTAAAATTCTCGGATAAGGCGCTGGAAGGCGCGGCAAAAATGGCCGACAGGTATATCAGCGGTCGTTTTCTGCCGGATAAAGCGATTGATCTGATAGATGAGGCGGGGTCAAAGGCCAGATTATCTACAATGATTATTCCGGATGACTTAAAGGAGATTGAGAAGACAATAGAGAAATCCAAAATTGGGAAGGAAGAGTCTGTCAAGAACCAGGACTTTGAGAAAGCCGCCCGATTCAGGGACTCAGAACGCAAAACAAGGCAGGAATTGGAACAAAAGAAAACCGAGTGGAAAACCGGACAGGAGAAACAGGAGATCGTGGTTTCAGATGAGGACATCGCCAATATAGTTTCTGACTGGACAGGAATACCTCTTGTGAGAGTAGAAGAAAAAGAATCACAGAAATACATGCAGCTTGAGGAGAACCTTAAAAAATGTGTTATTGGGCAGGAAGAAGCGATAACCGCGATAGCGCATGCGGTAAGGCGGTCTCGCGCGGGTATAAAAGACCCGGATAGACCCATAGGAACGTTTATCTTCATGGGCCCGACGGGTGTCGGAAAAACGCTGTTAGGTCGTAAACTCGCCGAGATCATGTTCGGCGATGAGGACGCGGTAGTTCAGATAGACATGTCCGAATATATGGAAAAATTTAACGTTTCCAGGCTTGTCGGAGCTCCGCCGGGATACGTTGGTTATGATGAAGGTGGCCAGTTGACCGAAAAAATCAGGAGAAGGCCTTATGCTGTCGTGCTTCTGGACGAGATAGAGAAGGCGCATCCCGATGTTTTTAACATTTTGCTCCAGCTGCTTGATGAAGGTCGTCTCACAGATTCATACGGCAGAAAGGTGAGCTTTAAAAACACCATACTCATAATGACGTCAAATATCGGCGCGGAACTTTTAAAGAAAACAGGAGCCATAGGGTTCAAAAGCCAAGAAGAAGACGAGACATACAAGGAGATGAAGTCGCGGCTCTTGGAAGCCGTTAAAAAGACGTTCAAACCGGAATTTCTCAACAGGGTGGACGACGTTATCGTTTTCAGAAGCCTGACAAGAGAGGATCTTAAACGAATCGTGGAAATAGAGATCAGTGAAGTTGAAGAGAGGCTGAAAGAAAAGAATATTGATGTTATGCTTGATCAAAAAGCGAAAGATTTTCTTATAGATAAAGGTTTTGACAAGGTTTTCGGAGCGCGTCCGTTGAAAAGGACCATACAACGGCATCTGGAAAATCCTCTGGCCGAGGAGATCCTGACCGGGTCGTTCAAGGAAGGCGCCACGGTCAAGGTAACGTGTCCGAAAGGGAAAGAGGAACTGAAATTCACAAAAATCTTGAATAAAACCCTGACGGAACAGAAATAAAAAGAAAAAGCGCGACACAGAACGCTTGGGAAGTTTCCGGTGAGAGGTATTATCTACCACAACAGGGTGCGGCGGCTTTTGGTCCTGGCAACCGGACTGATGGCGTTCTATTTTTTTTATCTGTGCGGAACGCGCTGGCTAAAGATTTTTGTTGAAGATAAGATTGCGGAAGTGCTGGGCCACGGGTTGAGCGTGCGGATAGGGGATATCTCGGGCGGAGTGTTTGGCGACATAGTGCTGCAGGATGTAGGTTTTTTTGCCGGCGAGAATAACCGCGTGGCCTTATCTCTGGAGAGGGTGGAGATGGCATATCGCTTGTGGGAAGCCATTAGCGAAGATCCGCCGCCGAATTCAGGGAAGACCGGTTTACCGAAACGTATAGCTGTATATTTTGGCGCGAAAAGTCCTTTCACGCGGGGACTTATAGAGTTAAAAGGAAATCCCGAAACGCTTGAGGTTGCCGGATATGTCCGGCCGTTTTTTTCCGGAGAAAACTTTGATGTTTCCGGCGCGGTGAACATGCTGACCCAGGCGGTAGAGCTTAAATTTATTCCCTTGAGTGGGAATAAGAGCAGTGTGAAATTTTCAGGGTCTCGGGATGCGGAAGGAAAGATTCGGCTCTCTGCACGCCTGGACAGGACAGATATTGGCGGTAGGGAAGTTATCGGTGATTTGAAGGCCTTTTATGAAAGCCCGCACGGCGTTCCGCGACAGTCCGGATTTTCCGTTTCTTTTGAAAATCTTATTGTTGATAAACGCCCGTTTTGGGACTTTGCGACCGAGGGGGTGTTTTTCCCGGATGAAGGGAAAATATCGTTTCAAAGTTTGCGGTGGGGCGATAATTTTGAGCTCAATGGAAATATAGGGACGAAGGCTCCGTATCAGACGAAGTTAAAGATCCTGACAAAAGGCATGGAGCTGAAAGAGCTGACGGGCGTTCTCGGGGATGATAATGCGCCCTTTTTTGGGGCAGTGAATGCTGAAATAGACATAGAAGGTCCCGCAGAGACGGCGAAAGTGAAAGGCAGGCTCTATATAGGTGAAGGAGCGTTGAAGAACATGGAGTTCCGTTCTATGTTTGCGACGCTGGAAGGCACGCTGCCAATTGTTCGGGTAGTTGATTCACGGGTTGTCAAAAAAGGCGGTTATATTCTCGTGACCGGCGAAATGGATTTCAGTAAGTGGTCGGAAAATAAGGCCTTTGACGGGCTTATCTTTGATACAGACAATAAAGTTGCCGTGTGGGAGGATTGGCAGATAGCGAAAGAGGA
>CAZGOZ010000005.1:11346-13816 GCA_964528025.1 uncultured Planctomycetia bacterium | reverse complement strand
TTGATACAGACAATAAAGTTGCCGTGTGGGAGGATTGGCAGATAGCGAAAGAGGAAGGCGCGCATCTTGTGGAAGCCACGAGAGACAGGGTTATTTTGACTACATCGGTAGACGATAAAGATTCGCGTGAAAAACCCGGCCTTGTGAATCCTATTCAGCAGGAACTGGGTTTTAGTTATAAACTGGACAAAAATAACAGTGTGAAACTTGAATATGCCGACGAAAGAGATTTTCTCGGGCTGGAACATAAGTGGCAGTTCTGACCAAAGGGATAAGAAGGTGTATGGTGTTCGGACAAAAAATATATAGATACGCTTCACACAGATATAAAGAGTTTTTTATTTATGTCGGGGGTCTCGCGGTGCTTTTTGCGCGAACCATTCGTTGTATTTTTTCTCCCGGTCTGCGTAAGCATGAAGTTTTGGATCAGATGAACAAGATCGGCGTGGCAAGCATGCCGATTGTGTTTCTGATAAGCTTTTTCACCGGGATGGTTCTTGCTTTGCAGAGCGCTTATCAAATGCAGAAAGTATCGGCGGAGATGTATATCGCTTCGCTGGTAGCGCTTTCTCTCTTGCGTGAACTGGGTCCGGTGCTGACGGCCCTGATTATTGCCGGGCGCTGCGGGGCGGCTATAAGCGCGGAACTCGGAACGATGAAAGTCACGGAACAGGTAGAGGCACTTGAGTCTCTTTCAGCCAATCCCGTGCAGTACTTGATAGTGCCACGGTTTCTTGCGCTGCTTATCATGGTGCCTATTCTGACGATCTATGCCGATTTTTTCGGGATACTCGGCGGGTACGTTATCGGTGTCGGTAAGCTGAACATAACACACTCGCTGTATCTGAAAATGACGTATACGGCGCTTTCGGTCAAGGATATCATAATCGGGTTGGTTAAAAGCGTCACTTTCGCGGGCATCATAGGGGTAATATCCTGTTTTGAGGGAATAAACTCGGAAGGTGGAGCCGAAGGTGTCGGTCGGGCAGCAACGGCAAGCGTTGTCCGAAGTTTTATACTGATTATTATCGCCGATTGTTTTATCACAGCGCTGTTTTATTTTACCATGAGAGGATAGAACGGAACATGATTGAGCTTAAAGACATACATAGATCTTTTGGCAGCCGAAGTATTCTGAAAGGGCTCAACCTGAAAATAAATACCGGCGAATCAATGGTCATAATCGGCACATCCGGGTGTGGCAAGAGCATTTCTCTAAAACACATCATAGGCTTATTAAGGCCGGATTCAGGGAACGTAATGATAGATGACATAGATATCACGCAAATCAGCCCGAAAGAGCTTAACAAAGTGCGCAGAGATTTCGGCATGCTTTTTCAGAACGCGGCACTTTTTGACTCAATGAGCGTGCTTGAGAACGTTGGATTCCAGCTTTTTGAGTATACGGATATGCCTCTTGAGAAGATAAAACGCCGCGTGTCCGAATGTCTGGAAAGGGTGGGTCTCAGAGGCATAGAGAAGGCCAAGCCCGCGCAGCTGTCAGGCGGCATGCAGAAAAGAGTGGCTCTGGCCAGAGCGATATGCATGTTCCCGAAAATAATACTGTTTGACGAACCGACGACAGGTATTGACCCTATAAGGGCGGATACAATAAACGAGCTAATAAGACATCTTCATGACACCTTGAAGACCACTTCGGTGACCGTGACCCACGACATGAAGAGCGCTTATAAGATCGCCGATCGTATCGCCATGTTGTACGAAGGAAAAATAATAGCCACAGGCACGCCGGACGAAATAAAAAATTCCCGGCACGAAATCGTGCAGCAGTTTATAACGGGTAGCGCGAAAGGACCCATTACCAATGATTAAAGAAGGGGAGCGTAAATGTTCAGAGATGAAAAACTTGAGTTGAAGGTGGGGCTGTTTATAGGCGCAGGCATTTTTCTGATGTTCATGCTCGTGTTTCTCGTGAGCGATTTGTATGTGTTAAAAAAAGGATACAATATTCGCGTGAAATTCGATTATGTAAACGGGATAACAGAAAACGCCCCGGTCCGTCTGGCGGGCGTGCGCGTCGGAGAAGTGAAGGACATAAATATTTATTATGACGAGAAAGACAAAGGGACCCGGGTCATGCTGAATGTCTGGGTCAGCGGAGACACTCGAGTAGAGACCGACGCCACAGCAAGAATCAATACCTTGGGGCTTCTGGGCGAACAGTATCTCGAGATATCTCCGGGCGTGATACACAGTTTTCTCAAGCCCGCTGATATGCTTGTCGGCAGGAATCCCGTGGATATGAGCAAGCAGAAAGAGTATCTTGCGACTATTTGCGGAAAATTGGAAAAAGGCGAAGGAACCATAGGTAAGCTTTTGATGGAAGACAAGATTTATAATGATCTGGAGGATTTTGTAGGGGATATCAAAGCGCATCCCTGGAAGCTTTTCGTAAAGGATTCGAGTTCCAAATAGGCCAATTGGAAGGGCAATTGGTAGGGTAATTGGT
>CAZGOZ010000005.1:9622-11246 GCA_964528025.1 uncultured Planctomycetia bacterium | reverse complement strand
GCCAATTAACATTAATTTTTTTATTATTTTTTTCGGCAACGGAAAGGAAGTGAAGACATGACGGTAGGATTAATACGAGTTTTTTTTCTAGTTCTGAGTTCAATATGCGGATATTATTTCGGAGCAATGTTCACGGGGTTTACCACTGAAGGAGCGATTATTGGAGCTCTTGTCGGGTTTACATGCGGAACGATACTGATACTGGTGGAAATAAAACTGAAACAGGTATCACTGAGGAATCTTTCAGCTGCCGCTTTCGGTCTTATTTTCGGATTTTTTATGGCGTGGATGGTCACCTTGATAGTGAGGCTGATCCCGATGGAAGAGATATATTATTCCGTTTCACAGATAATCACCACGCTTGTTTTTTGTTATCTTGGAATGGTTATAACCATAAAAGGCAAGGACGAGTTTAATCTGATAGTGCCGTATGTGCGGTTTTCTCGGGAAGAGCAGCGTGACCAACTCTTTTTGCTGGATACCAGTGCGATAATAGACGGCAGGATAGCCGGCATATGCGAGGCGGGCTTTCTGGAAGGGAAGCTTGTGATACCGCGATTTGTGCTGATGGAGCTGCAGCATATTGCGGATAGTGCCGATGATATAAAACGCAGCAAGGGACGGCGGGGGCTGGATATGCTGGAGAAAATCAAGACGATCAGCGGGGCTGAAATTATAATACATGATGAAAGGCTTCCCGACATAAAAGAAGTGGACGCCAAGCTTCTTCGGCTCGCTAAGATGTTCAAATGCAAGGTGCTGACCACTGATTTTAACCTTAATAAGGTCGCCAAAATTGAAGGGGTAAAAGTGCTGAACGTGAATGATCTCGCGAACGCGATACGGCCGGTGGTTTCCCCGGGCGAGTTGATGACCGTTTTTGTGAAGAAAGAAGGCAAGGAAAAAAATCAGGGTATTGCGTTCATGGACGACGGAACGATGATTGTTGTGGATAACGCCAGAAAAGTTCTCGGAAAAAGTGTGCAGGTATCTGTTACAAGCGTGTTGCAAACATCGGCCGGTAGAATGATTTTTGCGGGATTGGTGGAAAGACCCGTCGAAAATCGGCATGTTCGTAACAACATACATAAAAGACCGTGATAAAACAAAGGTAAAGTACTGAAAATGCGAATAGGCATCGGATATGATATCCATCGCTTGGTCCAAGGCCGGAAGTTGATGCTCGGAGGCGTCAGCATTCCAGGCCCCAGGGGGCTTGAAGGGCATTCCGACGGAGACGCGTTACTTCACGCCGTTTGTGACGCCATTCTGGGAGCTCTGGGAAAAGGGGATATAGGAGAGAGGTTTCCCGATACCGATCCGAAATATAAGGATATCCCGGGAATCAGTCTTTTGAAAGACGTTGCCGCTTGCATGGCTGCGGAAGGTTTTAGTGTAGGCAATCTGGACTGCGTGGTCATCGCGGAAGAACCTAAGATAAGTCCATATCGCGGTGAGATTACGCGAATCATCGGGGATATTCTCGGTGTTTCCGGAGCGGCCTGTGTCAGCATAAAGGGCAAGACGGCGGAAAAACTGGGGGATATCGGGGATAAAAAGGCCATAGCTGCTTATGCCGTTGTTCTACTCAAATGCAACACAGAGAACACTGAAAAGAACTGAG
>CAZGOZ010000005.1:7602-9522 GCA_964528025.1 uncultured Planctomycetia bacterium | reverse complement strand
TTCAGTAAATTCAGTGTTGCAAAGGAGAGTCAAGATGATGTGTTTTCTGATACTGATTATTGTTATCGTTGCGGCCGCGGTGGCCTATTATATTTTAATGCGCCTGTTTTTCATGGATACCCTTCGGGCAGCGACAGAAAGAGATCCGGCAGCCGGGAGCTATGCCGAGATAATTTTTACGTATGCGGGATTGCACGCCATGTTGTTTTATAAGGTAGCCCGCACGTTTCTCCGAATGCGAGTACCCGTTCTGCCGCGAGTTCTGTCCCAGTTTGGCAGATGGCTGACGGGTATTGAAATACATCCGGGCGCATGCATTGGTAAAGGGTTTTTTATAGATCATGGCATGGGGGTCGTTATAGGTGAAACGACCGTTATTGGTGATAACGTTACGTTGTTTCAGGGTGTAACCCTGGGCGGAACAGGAAAAGAAAAAGGAAAGCGGCATCCCACTCTGGGGAACAATGTGGTGGTCGGAGCCGGTGCGAAGGTGCTTGGAAACATTACTATTGGTAACAATGTTCTCGTTGGAGCTAATGCTGTGGTTCTTCGAGACATTCCCGAAGATTCAACCGTGGTCGGAGTTCCGGGACGCGTGGCAAAAAGACGCGGCAACCGCATACCGGCCGGGATAAATCTCGACCACACGTTATTGCCTGATCCGCTCCAGCGGCAGTTGGAAAAACTGCAGCATGAGATAGATCATATTGAGCAGGAAATAGATGAGCACCGCGGGAACGCCACGTCATGATCAAACTATATAACACGCTTACCAGAACGAAAGAGGAGTTCAAGCCGATCGTGAAGGGAAAGGTCGGCATGTATGTTTGCGGGCCCACCGTTTACGATGTCCCGCATATCGGACATATCCGCAGCTCTTATGTGTTTGACGTTGTCAGAAAATATTTCGAGCACGCCGGCTTCAAGGTCTGTTTAGTCAAGAACGTGACGGACATTGACGATAAGATTATAAAAAAGGCCGCCGATGAGCTTGAAGAAAACGGCGATGTCACTTCTCCGGACAGCATGAAAGATAAGACTAACGAAGTGGCGGCGCGGTATCTTGATGTTTATCACCGTGAAATGGAAAGGTTCGGCATTTCCCCGCCTGATGTGGAGCCCATGGCCACCGAAAACATTCCCAACATGATAAAGTTTATTGAAACACTGATAAAAAAAGAGCACGCTTATGTTTCCGGCGGGAACGTCTATTTTAGCGTAGAGAAGTCCGGGGACTACGGTAAGTTGTCAAATCAGGCGAAAGACGAGATGCAGCACGCCGTGCGGACCGAACCCGACAAGAGAAAACGGTATCCGCTGGATTTTGTTCTGTGGAAATCGGCTAAAACGCCCGAACCCTGCTGGCCGAGTCCATGGGGAGAGGGTCGTCCCGGCTGGCACATAGAATGTTCCGTCATGAGCACGGGCGCGCTCGGTGAGAGCTTTGATATCCATGGAGGGGGGCTTGATCTTGTTTTCCCTCATCACGAAAACGAGATTGCCCAGGCGGAAGCGGCCACGGGGAAGCCCTTTGCGCATTACTGGATGCATAACGGGCTTTTGACCGCGGACGGAGAAAAGATGTCCAAATCGCTGAATAATTATGTTTCCGTATCCGATTTTATGGATAAATATGGCGATCCGGATCTTCTAAAAATGGTTTTTTTGACCAGTCACTATCGTAGCAGCGTAAATTACAGCGACGAAAAGATATCCGAGGCTGCCGCTTCCAAAAAGCGCATCATGATTTTTCTGGATAAAACCACCGGTATGAAGCCGTCCGCCGGCGCGGCGCCGAAAGATTTGGATATTCTGAGAAAAAAATTCAATGATGCGATGGATGATGATTTTAATACCCCCACGGCCGTGTCCGTCATGTTTGACGCCGTCAGAATGGGGAACGAGTGCCTTTCGGATACG
>CAZGOZ010000005.1:0-7502 GCA_964528025.1 uncultured Planctomycetia bacterium | reverse complement strand
ACTTATCACCGTTCGGGTTGATAAGAGCCGGGCGGCCGAGATAGAAAAACTGGTCTCGGAAAGAGAAGCGGCCCGAAAAGCGGGCCAGTATACAAAGGCTGACGATATCCGCCGGAAACTTGCCGAGGGCGGTATAAGCATAGAGGATACGCCGGGAGGAACCGTATGGCGAAAAAGCTAAAAAAAGGCTTTTTTATCACATTTGAGGGTCCCGAGGGCAGCGGAAAAAGCACTCATGCGCGCCGTTTGCAGAAAGAACTCCTGTCGCTCGGATATGACGTCGTTTACACGGCGGAACCGGGAGGCACCGCTCTCGGAAAGAGAATAAGAAATATACTTCTGGAAAAAGAAAATGTTCGGATCGATGCACATTCGGAACTTTTTCTTTTTGAGGCCGACAGAGCTCAGCATGTAGAGGAGTTCATTCGGCCGGCTATTGCAAAAGGAAAAATAGTTCTGTGCGACCGTTTTAACACCGCCACTTTTGCTTATCAGGGCTACGGCCTGGGCATGGATATGGGACTTATCAGGGCTATGGATAAGGCGGCGTTAGGCGGTATTTCTCCGAATCTTATCGTTTTGCTGGATGTGGATACAAAAACAGGTCTCCGGCGAGCTACCTCAAAGCGGGGCGCCGACAGAATGGAAAAAAGAAGCGTTGAATTTCACAAAAAGGTCCGCCGGGGATATCTTGCGCTCGCTAAAAAGTCCCCCCGAAAGATCAAAGTCATTAAAGTCCGGGAAAAAATAGATGCGACGTATGAAGCCGTGAGGCGCGTAGTGCTCGGAGCTATAGGGAAGGTAGAAGGCGGGAGTAAATAACCAAGATACAAGAAACAATAACCAAATAATAATCAATGACCAAATTCGAATAACCAAACAAGAAAAATAATCGTTTGGTTCTTGTAATTTGGATATTATTTGTATCTTGTAACTTGGTTATTGGTGATTTGTCTGGAGGACTGTTCACAATAACATGAAACAACTCAGCGATATAAAAGGTCAAACGGGTGCGATTAAGTATCTCACGGGCAGTCTTCAGTTCGGCCGGATAGCTTCAAGTTATCTTTTTTCCGGTCCGGAAGGCGTAGGTCGGGCCTTGTGCGCGAAGGCCTTTATCCTGACGCTTCTTTGCCCGGAAAAACAGCGTAAAGACGCGGCATGTCTGGAGTGTAGTACCTGTCGCAGCGCGGACCGTCTTGAGCATCCGGACATTATATGGATAAAACCGGAGAAAAATAAGGCGATAAAAATCGGCGAGATACGCAAGGTGAAGGATTCGCTGAACCTGAAGCCCTACGGGGCGATGATTAGCGTTTGCGTGATAGAAGACGCGCACATGATGACGCATGAGGCCTCTAATGCTCTTTTAAAATTGCTGGAAGAACCTCCGGAGCGCTCTCTGCTTGTTCTTATCACGAACAGGAAGGAACTTTTGCTTGAAACCGTTGTTTCACGGTGTTCCGAAGTAAAATTCCGGCGCATGTCATTTGAGGACACAAAAAGTATTATCCGAGAGAACGCAGATCTGGATGCTGAAGCCGTTTCATTTCTCGCGCGTTTTTCGCAAGGGTCCCCCGGCAGAGCGCTATTGATGGCCGCCGGCGATATGAAAAAACGTAAGGATGAAGTTACCGATCTTCTTGAAAGAATAGTGAAGGAAAAAGAGGCCGCATACCTTGTTTGGGATAGAGACGACAGGGCCGGACTTATTGAGGATATAGACATGATAGTTATGTTTTTCCGGGATATTATGATGGAAAAAGCCGGCCTTGGGGATAAAGTTTTGGACAGGGAAATTCCTGATACGGCCATGTATCGCTTTTTTGAAAAATACCGGATGGAAGAATTACGATGCATAATTGAGCGGCTTATAGATACCGGCCGCGCGCTGGCCGGCAACACTAATCCTAAACTTATGGCTCAGGCGCTTCCGGGATATTTTAAACGGGCCATGCCCGCGGAGACACGATGACACAAGAAGAAAAGACACGGGGTCGGGAAGTAGTGCGGGTGCAATTGAGGACGGCCTGGGAAGTGAAATATTTTCTTACGGGAGGTCTGAAGTTCAAAGTAGATGACAAGGTCATAGTCGAGGCCGACAGGGGGCTTGAGTATGGCGAAGTCGTAGCAATGAACGAAAAGATGTGTGATATTTGCGAACTATCCGCTAAACCTCTGCGTAAGGTCATTCGGAAGGCCAATCCCTGGGATGAAAAACAAATCGCCAGAAATAAGGCCAAGACAAGAGACCTGATGAATGTCTGTGACCGCAAGATTCATGAGCACGCCCTGCCGATGAAACTCGTGGACGCGGAGTATTCTTTTGACAGATCCAAGATCATTTTTTATTTTACTTCGGAAAACCGCGTGGATTTTCGAAGCCTTGTAAGAGACTTAGCAAGTATTTTCAGGGTGCGGATAGAACTCAGGCAGATAGGGGTAAGGGACGAGGCGAGGATGCTGGGCGGTCACGGTTCTTGCGGCCGAAAGCTGTGCTGCATGGCCTTTCTGAAGGATTTTAATCCCGTCACCATTAAAATGGCGAAGATCCAGAATCTTCCGTTGAACCCTTCCAAAATATCCGGTCTTTGCGGAAGACTCATGTGCTGTCTCGGATATGAGTTCAAGAATTATAAAGAATGTTCAAAAGGCCTTCCAAAGATCGGCAAAGAGCTCAAGGCCGGCAACGAAAAAGGAAAGGTCATAGCCGTTAATCCCCTGAAGAGGATTGTTACCATTCTGCTCGGGGCGGGTAAAACAAAAGACATAAAGATTGATGAGGAACTGTGACAAAAAAGAAGTTTTATATCACAACGCCGATATATTACGTTAACGCCGCTCCGCATATAGGCCATGCCTATACGCAGGTTGCTGTTGATGTTCTTGCCAGATATCACAGACTTCTGGGTGAGGATGTTTTTTTTCTTACCGGCACGGATGAACATGGAGAGAAGATTTCGGAAGCGAGTCTGGCGGCGGGCGGGGAAAAAGGGAGCGAAAAGAAGTTTGTTGACGCTATCGTGGGCAATTTTAAAAAGGTCTGGAAAGAACTGGATATACAGTATGACTGTTTTATCCGCACCACTGACGAAAAGCATAAGGAAACCGTTCAGCGTTTTCTAAACAAGGCGCTTGAGGCAGGTGATATTTATCAGGGCGAATATGACGGCTGGTTTTGCACTCCGTGCGAGACCTTTTGGACAAAGACTCAGGCCGCCGAGGGCACGTGCCCCGATTGCCGCCGGCCGGTGGAGCAGATCAAAGAAAAGAATTATTTTTTTCGCATGAGCAAGTATCAGAAATGGCTTATCGGATATATTAACGAAAACCCCGAATTTATAATGCCGGCATACCGAAAGAATGAAGTGCTCGGCTTTCTCAGAGAAGATCTGGACGATCTTTGCATATCGCGCCCGAAAGAAAGAATGGCATGGGGAATAGAGCTGCCGTTTGATAAAAAATACGTGGTTTATGTGTGGTTTGACGCGCTCATCAACTATGTTTCCGGACTCGAGGTGCGCGGAAAATTTAAGGAATTCTGGCCCGCGAATTTTCACATTATAGCGAAAGATATACTCAGGCATCATGCCGTTTATTGGCCGATAATGCTAAAAAGCGCGGAGCTCCCCCAACCGGACACCATTTTCGCGCACGGATGGTGGAAAATGGGAAAAGAAAAGATGTCAAAGTCCAGGGGGAACATAGTTGACCCCGTGGTGCTGGCGGAGAAATACGGCCGGGACGCTTTGCGCTATTTTCTGATGAAGGCCGTTGTTTTCGGGATGGACGGTGTTTTCTCCGAAGACGCGTTTGTCGTCATGTATAATAGCGATCTTGCCAATGATCTCGGCAACCTTTTAAATAGAACGCTCACGATGGTGGATAAATATTTCGAGGGCGTTTCGCCGGAAACGAATGCCGACCCTTCCGATGAGCGGCAGACAGAACGGAGCAGGCAATTGAGAGACGCTGTTCGCGCCCTATCCCCAAAAGTGCGCGATTGTCTGATAAGCCGGAAGCTTTTACTGAAAGAAGCCCTGGAAGAGATCATGCGCGTTGTTGGCTTTGCGAATAAATATATAGAGGAATCGGCTCCCTGGAAATACAAGAAAGAAAATAACATGAACGCCATAAAGGTTATTATCGCGGATCTGTTGGAAACACTGAGAACGGTTGCCGTGAATATTGATCCTTTCATGCCGGCGACGGCCCGCAAGATGTGGCGCCAGCTGGGTCTTGAAGAAAACGCCGATGGCGGCATGAAAGAATCAGCGCGCGAGAAAGAGTTTCCAGCCGGCACGAAAGTAGCCAAGGGCAGCCCGTTATTTCCAAGATTAATTTGAAACGGAGATGTGAGAGATAATGTTCAAGATGCAAGATACGTCCGAATTATAGTGAACAGTGAAATTCAAATGACAAAGCACAAAATCCAAAATAAATTCAAAATATCAAATCCAAATAACAAAACATTAAATTTTATCTGGTATTTTGTTTTTTGAATTTTGTCATTTGACATTATTTGCGTCTTGGTTATTTCCTTGGCGAGAAATAGAAAGGCTGAAACAATGCGTCTGGTAGACACACATTGTCATTTGAATTTTGAGGATTATAAAGACGATCTCTCAGAATGCCTGGAGAGAGCGCGTTCGGTCGGTGTGGTCCGCATGATAGTTCCGGGAACGAACGCCGACGGTAATGAAAAAGCCGTTGCGCTTGCGGGAGAATATCCGGAGATATTTGCCGCGGTGGGCATACATCCGCACGAGGCCGGCAAAATCGGCGAAGCGGATATATGCCGTTTACGTGAAACGGCCGGGTCGGGAGACAAAGTAGTGGCGCTTGGGGAGATAGGCCTGGATTATTACAGGCAGATTTCAAATCCGGATGCCCAGAAAAAACTTTTTCGCGGGTGTCTTCGCATAGCAAAAGACCTGGACCTTCCCGTTATGCTTCACACCAGAGACGCGGGAGAGGATTTTCTGAATATTCTCAAGGATGTTTCTCCGCTTGACTCCGGCGGCGTAGTTCACTGTTTTTCGGGTGATGCCGCTTTTCTGAAAGAAATTCTTTCTCTCGGCCTTCATGTTTCCTTTGCCGGAAACATAACATTTAAAAAGAACCGCGACATGGGAGACCTCATAAAATGTGTTCCTCCGGAACGGCTTCTTCTGGAAACCGACTCGCCGTTTCTTGCGCCGGAGCCGTTAAGGGGAAAGAGGAACGAACCGGAGAGGGTTCACCTGCTTCTGGATATTTACGCGCCTCTATACGGCCTATCTACCGGGGATATCGCAAGGATCACGACACATAATGCGAACCGGCTTTTTCGTCTCGGGATAGAAGAAAAAGCCAGAGTAGCGTATCCAATAAGAGACGCGTTGTATCTTAACATTACCACGAGGTGCACGAACAGATGCACATTTTGCACGCGTGAACGTTCGGATTACGTGAAAGGGCATAATCTTAAACTGCGAGTTGAGCCGACCGAAGATGAGATAATCCGGGCAATAGGCGAAGTTACCGGCTATTCCGAGGTAGTGTTTTGCGGTTATGGCGAGCCCACTATTCGTCTTAATACGGTTAAAAAGATTTCCGCGTATATCAAGAGTAAAGGCGGGAAGACCCGTCTCGTGACAAACGGTCAGAGCGACCTTATAAACAAAAAAGATACCTCCGCCGAACTCAAGGGCCTTATTGACAGGGTTTCGGTCAGCATGAACGCTCCGGATGCCGCGCGATATGACGGTTTATGCCGTTCGGTTTTCGGAAAAGCAGCTCACAGCGCCGTTATGAACTTTATAACCGCCTGCAGAAAACAGGAGATAGAAGTTGAAGTGACATGTCTGGATATGGCCGGAGAGGCCGCCATCGGTGAATGCCGGAACTTAGCGGAAAAAGCGGGTGCTTCTTTTCGTCTGCGAAAGATGAACGTGGTCGGGTAAGACGCGTAGGGGCGGGGTTACCCCGCCCCTACAGAATTATAATATGAAAAATATTTTCAATATCATGTGGCGCAATAAGATATACGTTATCTTTTTTATCTTCATTGTCATTATGAATCTTCTGATTTTCGCGGATAAAAGAACGCATGACGCGGAAAACGCCGCCGTAACCGTGACAGAGCATGGCAGAGTATTTTTTGGCGAGCATAATATAGAGGCAAGGCAGGATAAAATAAGAGATCTTGCTGTTGAGAATCCCCGGTTGTATTTTTTTATGGGGCTTCTGAACATGGCGATAATATTCATAATATTCATCGGTTTGTTTCTGGACGCGTATTTTATTACGCGCTGGTTGCGAAAAAAACCTCCGGATATACGCATAGAGCCTCAAACATCACCGAAATGGAATATCGCCGATGTTGCGCGCGTGGGGGTAACATTCATATTTTTCGGCTATATTTTTATATTTCTGCAAATGTTCATGACAAGGCTTTTCCCGGTCTTCAACAACGGTAATTTCCGCATGGTTTTCAGCACGTTGGTCATGAACACGGCCGGCATAATTATTATCCTGTATTTTATAATCCGCAAGTATGGTCAGTCACCGCGTGACGCGGGACTTACGCTCAAGAAGTCCTCTTTCGCCGTTTTCTACGCCGTTATAGGATATATCGCGTTTGTTCCGATTCTGGTAGCGATCATGCTGACGACGTTTTCCGTGATGAAATTCCTGAATTTTCATCCTCCCATGCAGCCAATCGTTCAGGTGTTGACCGAGGAAAAAGAAATGCCGGTTTTATGGTTTTCGGTGATCTTTGCGGCCGTTTTAGGTCCGATTACGGAAGAGATCTTTTTTCGGGGGTTCATGTATAAGGCTGTCAGGAAAAGGTTCGGTATTTTTTGCGGCATGATAAGCACGGCCGTTTTGTTTTCCCTTCTTCACACACACATCGCGGGATTTCTTCCGATAGTCGCGCTCGGACTGCTTCTGGCATGGCTTTATGAAAAAACAGGATCGCTTGTCGCGTCAATGTCGGTTCATATCATGCATAACGTTGTGATGATAGGCCTGGTGTTTCTCATGCGTCATGTAGGGGGATAAACTTACGCCGAAAGGAGTATGATGGCACTTGAGACGATGAGATGGAAAAATAACAGGCTTGAGCTTATTGACCAGCGGCTTCTCCCGAAAAAAAATATTTATATATCATGCGTGACTTCCGGCGATGTTCGGGAGGCAATAAAAACAATGGTGGTGCGAGGCGCCCCGGCGATAGGCATAGCAGGAGCCTACGGGGTGTATCTCGGTATGAGAAAAAGCCGCGCGCGTAATTTTGACGCATTCAAAAAAGAAATGAGCGCGGTTATAAAACGCCTGGCTTCGTCCAGGCCGACTGCCCGGAATCTTTTCTGGGCGTTGGAACGCATGGACGCGCTCGTAAAAGAAAACCATAAAAAACCCGTCAAAACCCTGAAAAGCGTGATCCTGGCGGAGGCTCATGCCATTCTTGCCGAAGACATGAAAATATGCCGCGCCATGGGGCGCTACGGCGCTAA
>CAZGOZ010000004.1:0-45089 GCA_964528025.1 uncultured Planctomycetia bacterium | reverse complement strand
ACTCCCAACGTGTCCTATACAAATACATTGCAAAAAAATTTCGGGCGGTTTTCCCCCAGCCTCGCGAGCAAGGCCCTCAGGCGATTCTCCGGGTCGTTCAAGACACGGGGGGAGTTGGGTCGTGGGAGGCGAAGGGCTCCGAACGGGAACGAAAATGTGGTACAATGGTGTGGATTTATTTAGATTAGGAGACTTTTTACGACATGAAAGAATTACGAGAGATACTTGATAAAGTGCAGAAGCCGGGGAGATATATCGGCGGCGAGACAAATAGCGTCTGTAAAAAGATGCGGCCGGGGATGGTCTCGGTCGCGCTTGCGTATCCCGACACTTATGAGATAGGCATGAGCTATCTGGGGCTGCGCATACTTTATCATCTTCTTAACGAGCGTGATGACGTTGCCTGTGAACGGGTATTCGCCCCGTTAGATGATATGGAAAAAGAGTTGATTTCCGCCGGACGTTGTCTCTTCAGTTTGGAATCAAAGACCGACATAAATAAGTTTGATATTTTGGGGTTTTCACTTTCGTATGAGCTGACTTACACGAACGTGCTTAATATGCTTTCTCTCGGCGGTATAACGATTGCCTCTCGCCATCGCCGCCGGGAAGAGCCCTTAATTATCGCCGGCGGAGCATGCTGTTATAATCCTGAACCCATGAGTGAATTCATAGATGTTTTTTTGATCGGTGATGCCGAAGAATCTCTCCCAAAATTCATAGAGGAGTATAAAAAAGCGAAACAGCAATACAGTGAAAGGCGAGATATTCTCAAAAGCCTTGCACGGCTGGAAGGAACGTATGTGCCGCTTTTTTATGAAGCGGATTATTCCGGGAAAAATTTCTTGGGTCTGAATCCGATAAACAATGATGTCCCGAAGCGTATAGAAAAAACGCTGGTCAGAGATTTTGAAAATGCTTACTATCCTGTAAAACAAATAGTCCCTCTGGTAAAGATAGTACAGGACAGAGCGATAGTGGAGATAATGAGAGGGTGTCCGAACGGCTGTCGTTTCTGTCAAGCAAGCGCGATTAACCGGCCCGTGCGGATTAGAACCCCGGAACGCATAAGGGAGATATGTCGGAAAACCTATGCGCATACGGGGTATGAGGGTTTTACCCTTTTGTCTCTTTCCAGCGTGAATTATCCGTGTCTTGCAGATGTTATTCACGAACTGCGAGACGATTTTCGCGGCAAGGGTGTTGGGATATCGGTGCCGTCATTACGGGTGGATAAGGCCTTTTATGATTTGCCGGACGCGTTGTCTTCTTTTCGCAAGTCCGGGCTCACTTTCGCTCCGGAATCTGCTATCGCATCCGTGAGGAAATCTCTGGGTAAAGATATTAATCTTGAAGTGCTTTCGCAATCGGCCATTCTCGCATTTAAACATGGTTGGCGAAAGATAAAATTGTATTTTATGATGGGGCTTCCCGGTCAGCCGCCCGAAGAGACACGAGAGATCATTGCTCTCGCCAGAGAACTTTCCGGACTTAAGAAAAAGGTCTCCGGCGGCACTGCCGAGATAAATATCAGCATAAACCCTTTTATCCCGAAAGCGCATACACCGATGCAATGGTTTGGCATGGAAAGAAAAGAAAAACTGGTTCGCATGAAAGGGGAACTAACGTCCTTTTCCTCAAAAAAAGTTCGCGTAAAATTTCATGACCTGGAGCAATCCTTTCTGGAAGGTTGTATGGCAAGAGGAGACCGCAGGATGGGAGGTATTATCTATACGGCATGGAAAAAAGGCGCGAAAATGGACAGTTGGAAAGAATTTTTTAACTTCGGCATATGGAAGGAATCATTTGCCGAAAACGGTCTGGATATATATGATCACGCATGTCGCACCTATACGCCCGGAGACGCTCTACCATGGGACCACATAAAGACGGGCGCCGATCCGCAATCCCTCCGCGCAGAATTCGAAGCATATCAAAAATAAAAGACGTACCACCCTTCGAACCATCCATTGCACCATTTTGACTTTCATATTCCTATAGGGTATTCTTAATATAGGGCGCGACAATTATATATAGAATATAAATGTTAATTGAAAACTGTGTGTAGAAGACAGTCAAGGAGGTCTATAGTGGGATTTTTAAAGTTTAAGTCTGCGGGGCGGAGCAGCCTGAAGTACAAGTTATTGATAGCATTTGCGCTCATGTCTGTTATCCCTCTTCTCATCTTGGCATATTTTGTCTCAAATTATGTTTTTCCGAACGCAGAGGGAGGGCTGCTCCAGTCAACGGCTATTGTTCTTCTGACCATACTGATCTCCTGGGGAGGGTATACGCTGGCGAAGAATATCGTGTTACCGGTGATAAATCTGGCGCTGGAGACCAAAATCATTGCGGAAGGGCAATACGATTCAAAGATTCTGTTCAAACGGGAGGATGAGCTGGGAGATATAGCCAGCGCTGTCAATGCCATGACCGGCAAGATGAGAGGCTATCTGGGACAGTTACAGGAATACAGCAAAGAGACGGCATCTCTTAACGTAAAGATTCACAGAAAAGTTCTCACTCTCACTAATTTAATGCGTCTGGGGGATCTTATCAGCTCGGGCATGTCGTTTGACGATGTTGCCGATTTTGCCACAAAGGGGATGGCCGGTGAATTGTATGGGGGGTATTGCGCCGTATTCATAAGAACTAAGGCCGGAAAATATTCCCTGAAATCGGTTTCTGAAAACGCGGGAAGGGACTCAGATGTCGACAGCATAGGCGAGGTGCTTTCGTCCACGGAGAAACTTTTTGCTTCTAATGAGTATCTTCTGTCCGATTCCCGCCCGACGAGTGACCCGTGGCAAAAAACGCTGAAGGAAAAGCTGGGACGGATGAATGTTATTTTATTCCCGATGAAAATAAAGACAACCATTGTCGGTGTAATAGTTGCCTCTAATTTTGGGGACGAAGTCGAATTTAACAACGATGACGTGGAGGTTCTGAGAGCATTCGCCAAAGAATTAGTCCTTGCATATCAGAGCTCTCAGATATCTGAAAGGGTGAAAAGCCTGGAGATGGTTGACGGCCTTACGGGGCTTTATACGTTTTCCTGTCTTGAGGGGCGTCTGGAAGACGAGATAAACAGGGCCCAGTATTATCAGCGGCCTTGTTCCCTTATATTGGTAAACGTGGATGATTTCAAAAAATACGCGGAAAAAAACGGTATGTCACAGGGCAAAGAGCTCCTCAAGCAGGTGGGGGCGCTTTTAGGCGAAATTGCTCCGTCGGTCGGAAAGGTCGGGAGGAACGATCACGACGAGTTTGGAATACTGCTTCCTGAGACAAATAAAAGGGAGGCCCTCGAAATAGCCGAAAGTATTCGCGACAAAACGGAAAAATTAAAAACTCCGGGTAAGGGCGATAAAATAACCGTAAGCGTAGGAGTCGGGGAAAACCCGATTGACGGAGCAACGGGAAAAGATATCATTGCCAAAGCCCGGCAGTATGTGGAGAAAGCCAAAGATGCAGGCAAAAATAAAGTGGTAGGGGAGTAGCAGCATAGTGCATAGAGCAGAATTGGCTCATGGCTGTTGGCTCATGGCTCATGCGACAAACGGCCAACGGCAAACAGCCAACGGCAAACAGCCAACGGCAAAGAACAGAGGGTGAAACATGAAGGATGATATAAAAAAAATTCTTGAAGCGATGCCTGAAAAACGCGCTTCCGATTTGCATATCAGCGCAAACGCTCCGATGCATTACAGGATTGATGAAAAGCTCGTGAATGTGAGGACAGAAGTTCTGTCACATGAAGATGCGAAAAATATCATTTACGACCTCATGAATCCGGCGCAGATCGAACAATTTGAAAAGGAGAAAGAACTTGATTTCTCTTTTTTTATGAAAGGAATAGGAAGATTTCGGACCAATGTTTTTATACAGAGAGATAATGTTGGATGCGCAATAAGGCTGATACCTCTTCGGATTATGAGCATAGAAGAATGCGGTCTGCCCGAGGATGTTATTAAACGTTTCTGTAAGTTCCAAAAGGGACTGGTTCTTGTGACCGGCGCGACGGGAAGCGGAAAATCTACGACGCTTGCGGCGATGGTGGATGAGATTAACGCGAACCGGAAATGTCATATCGTGACAGTTGAGGATCCCATAGAGTTTGATCATGCAAACAAAGAAGCCGTTATTGACCAGAGACAGCTGCATGAGGATACGTTTTCTTTTGAAAATGCATTGAAACATGTGTTACGACAGGATCCGGATGTCATCCTCATCGGGGAACTGCGTGATCTTGAGACCGTCCAGCAGGCCATGATAATTGCTGATACGGGGCATCTTGTTCTGGGGACTTTGCATACGTCAGACAGCATACAGACGATAAACCGGATAGTGGACATATTTCCGGCGCATCAGCAAAAACAGGTAAGGGTGCAGTTGTCGTTCGTTCTGATTGGTATTATTTCGCAGCAGTTGATACCGCGTAAGGGGCAACCGGGAAGAGTATTAGCTTCCGAAATTCTCGTAGCGAATCCTGCTGTAAGGAGCATGATAAGGGATTCCAAGGAACACCAGGTATACTCAATCCTACAAATGTCTCAGAAATTTGGAATGAGAACAATGAACCATACGCTGTTTGAGCTTTACGCGGCCGGCAAGATAACCTATGACGATGCGTTACTCAGGTCATCCGATCCTGAAGAGCTGGTCAAGTTAATTAAGGACAAAGGCGCGGCAGGTAAATCCTGATTTTGCGCCTAAATGCAAAAGAGTAAAATGATACCAAAAAAACATATAGGAAAAAAACTCGGAGAGATTCTCGTTCAAAACGATTTGATTTCCGAGATTCAGCTGCAGAGAGGCCTCGATTTTCAGAGACGCGAAGGGGGTCTTTTAGGCGAGATTCTGGTTAAACTCGGGTATGTAAAGGAAAAAGATATTGTCCAGGCATTGACTGTCCAATGTGGGTTTCCGTATCTTCCGCTGGAAAATTACGAGTTGAGAAAGGAAGACGGGGCGATAATCCCGGAAAATGTTGCCAGACAGTACAGCGTTGTTTCTCTCGGGGTTATCGGGAATATCCTGACCGTAGCGATGTCAAATCCCTTGAATGAAAAGGCGATAGAAGATATAGCGATGATGGTAAAGAAGAAGGTTCAGGTATTTATCAGCACTGGCACGTCTATACACGAGGCCCTGGATAAACTTTATGAAAAAAATGGCAAATAACAGGACATTATTATATGGCGCTGTCATTGACAAAAAAGCTATGTGACCTGTTGGTCAAGGAGAAACTTGTTTCGGAAAATGATTTCAGGAAGGCCAGGAAAGTATGCGCTGAAAAAGGCGGCAGTCTTAGCGATATTCTGGTTAAAATGAACGTTATTTCCAAAGATAATCTCTTGACAGCGATGAGTGAGATTCTCGGGTTCCCACCAATCAACCTTTCTCGTTTTAACATAGCCGAAGACGTGCTGGGTCTTATTCCTAAGGAAATAGCGGTTACATATCAAATGTTGGCGGTTTCCAGAATAGAGCAGCAACTTACGGTTGCCATGGTCGATCCGTTGAACATATTTGCGCTTAATGATCTTAATGTTCTGGATAATATGAGTGTCAGTCCCGTCATAGCCAGCGCGGCCGACATGAAAAAAGCTATAAGCAAGTATTATGAGGCATCCGCCGATGATGAGATTAGCACGATCGTGCAGGATATCGAAAATGCCCAGATGGAAATGGTCACGGGAGAAGGCGAAGAGATGTCCTCGGTTGAACTTTTGCGGATAACCGAAGAAGCCCCTGTCGTAAAGCTCACGAACATGATAGTGAGAAAAGCCGTGCAGGAGCGTGCCAGCGATATTCTTATAGAGCCCATGGAGGAAAATTCCAGAGTCAGATACAGGATAGACGGCATGTTGCATGAAAGGTATTCTCCGCCGGGCAAATTTCATCAGGCGCTGATATCCCGGATTAAGGTAATGGCCAACCTTGATATTGCCGAAAAACGTCTGCCTCAAGACGGCCGGTTCAGAATAAAACTGGAGGGCAGGAGAGTGGATTTCAGGGTGTCCATCGTCCCTTCGAGCCTGGGTGAAAAAGTGGCGCTGAGAGTCCTTGACAAAGGACAGGCGATGATAGACCTTGATAGTCTTGGTTTTGATGAGGACGACAAAAAGAAACTCCGGGAGGTCAGCAAACTGCCACACGGGATGATACTGGTCTGCGGACCAACGGGGTGTGGTAAGACCACCACCCTGTATTCCGTCCTGAAGCACATAGACGACCCGGAAAAAAACATCGTGACGGTCGAGGACCCCGTGGAATATGAACTCAAGGGAATCAATCAGGTGGCGATAAACGAGGAGATCGGGCTGACGTTTGCAGGATGTCTTCGTTCAATTTTAAGACAAGACCCTGACATTATCATGGTGGGAGAAATCAGGGATTTTGAGACACTGGATGTTGCCATTAAGTCCGCGTTGACAGGACACCTTGTTTTGAGCACACTTCACACTAATACCGCGGCCGGCGCGATTATCAGGATGATAAACATGGGAACAGAGCCGTTTCTTATGGCAGCTTCCGTAGAACTTATCGCTGCACAGAGATTATTGAGAAGGCTATGCGTATCCTGCCGCGAGGCATACACTCCGACAAAAACAGTTGCGGATAAATACCGGCTTTACGATGAGAAAGGTCATATTCCGCATATTTATCGTTCCGCAGGATGCAAAAAATGCATGTATTCCGGTTATCTGGGGAGGATAGGCATCTTAGAATGCATGAAGCTTTCGCCCGAAATTAAGGAGCTCATATTTAAGAGGGTGCAGGCCGCGGAGATTGAGACGGTGGCCAGACGGGCGGGCATGACCACTTTGCGGGAGAACGGGATAAAGAATGTTCTAGCGGGTGTTGCTTCACTTGAGGATGTGCTGCGAGCGACAGTTGAAAACAAAGAAATATGACCGGCTATTCCCGGACACGGTGAGGATAGAATGGAAAAAGATTTTAAGGAAAAAATACTGAAAGCTCTTCGGGAGATTGAAAAGGTGGACAAAAAACGCCTGGAGAGTGTTTTGGATAAATGTAAGAAAAAAAGAGGAAGAGAAATCATAGACGCGCTTGCCGAAGAAAATGTGGTTTCTGAAGGAGATCTGCTGGCAGTGCTGAGCTCAGGGATGGGTTTGCCCCCGATAGACATAACAAGGATTACTCTGGACTCCCGGATCATGCGGCTTGTACCGGAAAAGCTTATACGGAGATATTCCATCGTGCCTTTGTCAAAAGTGGGAAAGAACCTGACACTTGTCGTTTCCGATCCGACGGATATTCTGGCATTGGACGATGTTAAAATGGTCACGGGATGCGAAACAAGACTTGTCCTGGCCTCCCGGAACGGTTTGGAAGAAGCGCTTAAATCTTTTTACAAAGAAGGGGATGAGGAACTTGCCTCCATAGTCGGAGAAGAAGAGGATCCCGATATGGAGGTTCTTAGTAAGACCGAAGGCCTTGATCTCTTGGAAATGGCCAGAGAGAGCAAAGCGGCACCCATCGTGAAGATGGTGGATCTTATTATAAGCGAGGCCATAAAAAAACGGGCAAGCGATATTCATGTGGAACCGCAGGAAAAGAGTCTGAGGATTAGATATCGCGTGGACGGAAGTCTGCACGAGGTTTTTGATCTACCAAAAAAAAACCAGAATGCTATCCTGGCGCGGCTGAAGATAATGTCTAATCTGGATATCACGGAAACCAGAACCCCGCAGGACGGCAGATTCCGGATACGGTTTGATGGAAGAGAAATAGATTTCCGGGTATCCGTTTTGCCTATCTGTTCAGGCAACAAGGTTGTCATGAGGTCTCTTGACAGGAGCAATCTTTCGGTGGGGATGTCTACTCTCGGATTTCTTCCGGCAACGATGGCCGATTTCAAGGAAGCTCTTTCAAGGCCCTACGGAATAATCCTCGTAACGGGACCGACCGGCAGCGGGAAATCCACTACGCTTTATTCCATATTAACCGAAATGAACGTGCCGGAGAGAAACATACTTACGATTGAAGACCCCGTTGAGTATCAGGTGGCAGGCATAACTCAGATTGCGGCTCGTCCGGAAATAGGTTTGGATTTTGCCAGTGGATTAAGGGCTTTGTTGAGGCAAAGTCCGGATATCATAATGGTAGGGGAGGTGCGGGATTTTGAAACCGCTGATATCGCCATTAAGGCCTCACTTACGGGGCAGATGGTTCTTACCACTCTTCATACCAATGATTCCGTCGGGGCAATCACACGTCTGGTAAATATGGGCGTTGAGCCGTTTCTTGTTGCTTCAAGTCTTACCCTTGCGTGCGCGCAACGTTTACTTCGGAAAATCTGTCCGCATTGCAAGGTTGAAGCGGATATTCCGAAAGAGCTGATAAAACAAATAAAGGACGAATATCCTGAAGCCAGCGATGTTACAGAGTTTTATAAAGGCAAAGGGTGCAAAAAATGCAACGATACCGGTTATCTCGGACGGATGGGAACTCTGGAGACTCTGTTGGTGGATGAGGAAATACGGGAGATGATAAATCAACAGAAATCGGAAGAAGAGATAAGGGCGTATTTGAAGAAAAAGGGTGTAAGAACGCTCAGGGAAAACGCAATGGTAAAATTCATCAAAGGATTGACCACGCTTGAAGAGGTGTTAAGGGCAACTTAAAGTTGTTTAAGGTTAAAGATCACAGAACGGAGTAAGGCAAATGGCTAAGTTTGTGTATTTAGCGAAGAATAAGGCAGGGCAGACCTTGAAAGGGGATGTGGAAGCTGCTGACAAGAAAAATGCGCTGAATGTTTTGCGCGAAAAAGAACTTGTTGTCCTCAAACTTGAGGCGGCCAAGGAAAAACGCTCAGTATTAGCCGCATTTGGATCGCGAAAACGGACGAAAGTAAAAATGGACGAGCTTGTCGTATTTAGTCGGCAGATGGCGACTATGATGGCGGCAGGCATTACGATCGTTGAATCGCTTGATACTCTGGCGGAGCAGACAGACAACGCCGGGTTTAAGTTCATCCTGAGGGATATCCGCGATTCCGTCAATACCGGTGCGAGTCTTTCCGAAGCGATGGATAAATATACTGCCGTTTTTTCCGGTTATTTCGTGAATATGGTCAAAGCGGGAGAATCGAGCGGTATGCTGGATGATGTTCTTGAAAGAGTGGCCGTTTATATGGAGAAAACGAATACTCTGCAGAAAAAAATAAAGTCCGCGATGACTTACCCTGTTGTCGTGACTGCGATGGCGATGGGAATTACGATTGTGATGGTCGTAAAAGTAATTCCTGTTTTTAAAGATATGTTTTCAGGGTTTGGGTCCGAATTGCCGGGGCCCACGCAGTTTCTCATAAATGTGAGTGATTTCTCGAGAAAATACTTTCTTTTAGTCACTATTTTTATTGCTGCTATGGTGGTCACGGGAAAATGGTATTTCGGCACCGATCGGGGGCATACTTTCCTTGACGGAATAAAATTGCGTCTGCCGGTTTTCGGAGTTTTATTGAAGAAAGTCGCGATAAGTAAATTTACCCGCACCCTGAGCACGCTTGTAAAAAGTGGCGTACCGATACTTTCTGCGCTTGAGATTGTAGCCAGAACGTCCGGAAACGTGGTTGTTGAACAAGCAATCAATAACGTGGCGGATAGCGTCCGGGAAGGGGAAAGCATATACCGGCCCATGGAAAAAAGCGGGATATTTCCGCCAATAGTTACACGGATGGTCGCCGTAGGTGAAAAAAGCGGTGAACTTGAGACAATGCTGACCAAGATCGCGGATTTTTATGATGAGCAGGTTGATATTGCTGTTGACGGGTTAACCAGCATGATAGAGCCTCTTGTTATCGCATTTCTCGGTATAGTGATAGGAGGCATAGTGATTTGTATGTTCTTGCCGATATTCAAAATGTCGACACTGATTGATTTTTAAGGGAACTTTGATGAAAAACTGCGGTAGGGGAGAGAGGCAGCTAAAGAGAGGGAATGAAAAAAAATCGAAATAAAGGGTTCACTATCGTTGAGATTATGATAGTGGTTTTTATTCTGGGGCTTTTAGCAGCAATAGCTATTCCTAATTTTATTCGCAACCGGGAAGAAGCCCAGAAACAGTGCTGTATTGCAAACCTGAGAAAGCTAGAAACGGCCCTTGAGTTGTATGAGCTAGAAATTAATACGACACCCGCTGCAGTATCTGATCTTGTACCGGACTATCTGATGAGAGAGCCCCGATGTCCGATGGGGACGGCCGGTTACACGATTGTAAACGGCGATCCTGTGTGTTCTAACGACCCTGAGGAGCATCAGTTACCGACTTCTTCTTCGTAAAAAACCGAAGGAAAAACGGAACAAAGAAAACAGTTATCAGCTTTTTGTTTTATTAACACTGGTGTTAAACAAAAGTTTGGTGTAAATTTGCATTACGAAAAACGCGCGAGTATACTTTAGTTAGAGGTCTATGATGGACCTTGTGGTTAAGAAAAGGAGGGGGGTGAGAAAAATGAAGATGCGTAAATTAATGGGTAAGAGCGGCTTTACTCTTGTTGAGATCATGATAGTTGTTGCAATTATAGGTCTATTGGCTGCTATAGCCATTCCGAACTTCGTGAAAGCTCGCGAGAATGCTCAGAAAAATGCCTGTATTGCGAACATGAAGCAGGTTGAAGGTGCTATCGTGTTATATTCGCTGGATAACCCCGGCGTGACTGCTACGGTAGCGAATTTGACGCCTGATTACATCAAGCGGGAGCCGTTATGTCCGTCAGGTACGGCGAGCTATACGCTCACCGATGGTGTGCCGATATGTCCGAATTCACCGACCACTCACTATCTGGTCGCGCCTGCAGCAGAGGCATAATCGTGTAGGCATTTTGACATGTATGTAAAGCAAAAAAAGGCGGTTCATGCGAACCGCCTTTTTTTTATATTTGTTTTCGCAGGACATGCCCCGCACGAAATCCGTATCGTAATTAAAAAATCGTAGGGGCACCCCTTGTGGGTGCCCGAAATAATTAATGATTATGGTTGTAGGGCAGGCACAAGGCCTGCCCCTACTTGACAATGATATTCTGGTATGATAATCTTGCTGTAACATAATATTAATTCCTCTATATATATAACATGCGAAGAGATCATGCCATATAATGATAAAATTTGGCAGTAGGACAGAGAGAACGGTCGGGCTTGATATCGGCAGTTTTGCGATAAAGGTCGTGGCCATTGATAAGACGTCCGGGAAGAAGACGCTTGCCGCGTATAATATCAAGCAGATTCCCGTCGACGTGAAATCCTTCGATCGATCTTCATTAATCAGAGAGGCATTAGATGAGATTGATCTCCATCCGGAAATGGTGAACCTGTCGCTTTCCGGCCCCGAAGTGATAGTTCGTTTTATAAATCTTCCAAAAATGAGCAAAGAGCAGCTTGAAGGCGCCTTGTCCTTTGAAGCAGAAAAATACATCCCATTTAATGTGAGTGATGTTATCCTTGATTCTATTATTCTCGGGGATGCGCCCGATACCGGTCAGATGAGAGTGCTTCTGGCCGCTGTCAAACGGGAAGCCGTTGGATCTTTAGTGAAAACAGTTGAGGGATTGGACATGGCGGTGGGTGTCGTGGATATTGATCCCTTTGCCATGTTTAACGCCTTCACGGAGAATAATCTCCTGCCGGAGGATGAAGGAAACATCTTTCTTAATATCGGGCACTCGCGAACCGATATGCTTATTGCAATCGGAAAACAACCTTATTTTACCAGAGAAGTGCAGCTTGGGGGCAGGAATATCGCGACGGATGAGGAACGAATCGCCCAGGATTCCGTTCCGGTTATTTCTAACCTGATAAGAGAGATGCAGCTTTCTCTGAGCTATTTTGAAAACAGGTATAACAAGGGGATAAGTGGTATTTATTGTTCCGGAGGCGTGGCTTATAGAGAACGCATGATTAGTTATCTTGGGGAAAAACTGGGAGTTACGGTAAAAAAATGGGACCCGATGGCGGGATTAGAAATCTCGGAGAGCATTTCTAAAGAAGCCGCAGAAGAAGTAGCGTTACAACTCGTTGTCGGTATTGGTCTGGCTCTTAGATGAAGCGCTCAGAAACCAGGTATTGATTTATGATAGAGCTTAATCTGCTCCCCAAAGAATTTCGCAAAAGGAAACGGCAATCAGTCAAGATGCCGAAGTTGCCGATATTGATGTTGGTGATCGCAGTAGCGGCGGTAATCATTGTTGTACAGATTACGCTGCTGGTTACGCTGGCGTGTAAAAAAAGGACTTTGAGGAGAGTGGAAGTTCAGTGGGAAAAGATGCAACCGCAGCGGGAAGAAACGGAAAGAATAGCCCGTGAAATCGCCGCTCTTGAAAAAAAAGTGGTTGCCGTGCGCAAGATCGCTAAGCCTCAGTTGAATTGGACAAGATTACTCAGCGGACTGAACCAGGCCACGATTTCCAATATCTGGCTTTCCGAGTTTGAACTGGATTTTCGTGATACCGCCGGAAAAAAGAGAAAAGGGATGGCCGAGCCGGTCACATTGAGTCTTACGGGTTACGCTCTGGGCAGCGGAGAAGAAGCCACTTCGCGTGTAGCAAAATTTATTACGAGCCTGAAGAGTGAGGAGGGTTTTTCGGAGGCTTTTGAGGATATAGAGCTTGAAAATATGCGGAGCCGTGAAGTTACCGGCAAGGAAGCCATGCTGTTCATAATTAGATGCCAGGTTAAACCGGTAAAGACAGTTCCTTCTCCGGATGAGGAAAAAACGCAGGGAGCGGAGAAAAAAACAACAGATAGTAAGAAAGAAAAGAAAAAAGGGAAATGATCGACTTAAAAAAGGTAATACTTGATAAGATCGTAAATGAGAAAGTGAAAAATCTCTGGGATGAGAAGGTAAAGCCTCTTTGGGATAATGAGCAATCGCGGATGTACATAATCCTGGGAGCCATGGTTTTCTTTGTTTTACTATATTTACTGGTTGTGGTCATGCCTTCCTGTTCCGGGTTTTCCAGATTGTCAGCGGAAGCGAAGGATATTAAAAACAATATAGAATTGGTAGAAACCCGTCTGGGGCGGCTGGACAAAATGAAAGACCGTCTGGGAATATTACGAGAGGAACTCGGAGGATACGCCAAGGGACTTCCGGAGCAGAAGGAAATACCAAAGTTTCTTGAGGATTTTTCGATAATTGCCAAAGAGTCCGCCGTTAAAATATCGGGTATAACCCCTTCTGATCAGGAGGATGAAAAGAACGGGGAAACGAAGACGGACTATTATTATGAACTGCCGGTTCTTATCACGGCGAGGAGCGGATATCATCAATTGGGGCGATTTGTGAGCGAACTTGAAGGTGGCAAAAGATTCGTCACGATAGAAGAACTTCGGATAAAGCAGAACAAAAAGACGCCGAGGATTCACAATATAGAAATGGCCTTAAAGACTTATGTATCAACCGAGACAAAAACAGAATAAAGTCATGACTCCCCGCGCATTGGCGCTGACGCTTGCGTTTGCTGCTTTGTTGTTCAGCGGCAGCGCGGATGGAAGTGACGAAGTGAAATATGATTCACGCAGCCGTCGGGATCCTTTTGTCCCGCTTGTTGGAGTTGCCGAGACGGGCACGAAAGGTGACATACAGGAAGTGCGCACGATAGATGATATCATCCTTCAGGGCATCGTGGGCGGCACGAAAGGCGTCCGGAGCGTTATAATGAACGGCGAAATATTAAAAGAGGGAGACACCGCAGGAAGAGTGTCCGTTTTATCCGTAGGGCGCGACAGCGTGCGGATCAAGATAGGCGAAGAGGAACATGAAGTAAGGCTTTACGAATGAGAACTGCAACACTGAGGACAGGCGTTAAATCCAAATGACAAAGCACAAAATCCAAAATAAATCCAAAATCTCAAATTCAAATAACAAAGCTTTTATTTGTGTTTTGGATTTTGGTATTTGTGCTTATTTTGTGCTTTGAATTTTGTCATTTGACATTATCCATATCTTGGTTATTGGTTATTTAAATAGCGCAACACGTGTTACAAAGGAGTTTACCGATGAAAATAAGAAAATATGGAAGTGTAATGAAAGGGTTTGTTGTATTTATCGTGATAGTTTTTGCGGGAATGAACCCGGTGCCATTGTATGGACAGATGGCGACGCCGGCCGGAACGCCCGTAGTGGAAGTGGAAAAGGAATCCGAACAACCTCTTCCGGCTTCCGGTAACGTAACGGTGAATTTCAAGGATGTGGACATCATGACGGTTTTGCATTATCTGTCAGAGGTCAGCGGGGTGGATATCGTCCCTTCTCCCGGAGTGGAAGGAATGGTCACCATGCGGCTCAGGAACAAACCATGGGAGACCGCGCTGGATATTGTTACCAGAAATAGCGGATATGTATATCTTCGGGATGATAAGCAGGATATTATTCGGGTCATGCCCAAGACCCAGCTCCAGGGTGAAGAGCCGGTAACGGAAGTTATTCCGATAAACCATATCATGCGCGAAGTGGAATTGACAAAAGGTACTTCATCCGGGGAAGGGATAACTGTGGCGGAGAAGGAAGAAAGCATCATCCAGCTAATGGCGGCCGTTAACTCAATTATTGACATCGGAAAAGGAGAAAAGGCCACTTTTGTGCAAAGCGCGAATGCGATAGTCGTAACAGCCATTCCCGCCCGAATTATTGAAGTGAAAAATATGGTCGCGAGAATAGACAAGAAAACACCGCAGATTTTGCTGGATACCAAAATTATAGAGATTGAGCTGGATGATGACGAACGGTTCGGTGTGGACTGGAACGCGATTATTTCCGCGTCAATGGCCAAACGGCCCACGACTTTTCCATTTGAACGCAGCGGAGTTTTTGGGTTTCTTCCCGGCGGCCAGAGAAAGTTCTTTCCGTACATGTCCAATATCGCGGAAACGGCCATTGAACAGAGTTCTGACTTCCCGTATCTTACCCCTGCTCCAACGATAACCTCAACTACTACACTGAACTATGCCGCTCCGTTTACATACGGTTCGCTTGACTTCAGCACCTTCACGGCGACAATGAGTTTTATAGACGAGAGGTTGAATACGGAGACGCTTTCAAGTCCGCGGATCACTACGCTTAATAATCAGAAAGCCATGATAAAGGTGGTGGAGAAAGTGATGCTGCAGAAGACTCAGGAGACGACACAGACGGCCGGTATAGTCACTGTTGAGTTTGAGGAGGAAGCGGAGGCTAGGGAAGCCGGAGTGAAACTGACAGTGATCCCGCATGTAAATGAGAACGGCGATATATCCGTTAACCTTTTTCCGGAAGTGTCCACGAATGCTGGATTTTCTACACAGGCGGTTGCAGGCGGGACGTTATCCACGGTTGCGCTTACCTTTAACTCAAGAGAGGCCAGCACGACTATACGGGCGAGAGACGGTGAGACGATCTTTATAGGAGGGCTGATAAAACGAAAAGTAGAGCGAAAAGATAATAAAGTTCCGGTTCTGGGGGATATATTCCAACATGTACCGTTTATGGGACATTTGTTCAGGTATGAGGCTGAGGCCGCAACAAGAACGGAAATAGTGTTTTTCATTACGGTGCATCTCGTGAAAGACGCGATGGATTCCGTCAAGGCCGGCCAGATGATGGCGGAGTATGATAAATATATAGGAAAATCGCAGAATGACAGCGATGAGATCATCCGGAGGTGGGAGAATTTTGAAGCGCAGAAAGTCCCGTGGGATGACAAGAATCCTTTCAAGGATAAGAAAGAGGGCTATAAACCGATAATGGATTTCAGAAAAGAGAAAGAGCCCGCAGGCGAAGGGAAGAAAGAGGAGAAAAGCGGTGAAGGAGGGGGAAATCCAAAGGACAAAATTCAAAGCACAAAATAATCCCAAATGACAAATTTCAAAGGAACAAAAATTTTGTTATTTGGATTTGAAGTTTTGGATTTATTTTGAATTTTGTGCTTTGTTATTTGAAATTCAGATTAGGTGTATGATAAAGTACAACGCTATCTTTGAAAAAAAAGAAGACATGGTTTATATCTCCCACCTTGATTTGATGACGCTTTTTCGCAGAGCCGTCCGTAGGACGTCTCTCCCTTTCGTGTTGACGAAAGGATATACGCCGCGTGTAAAGATAAGTATACCGCGGGCGTTGAAACTGGGGCGCGAGAGCAGGGAAGAAGAAATGGCTTTTTTTTTAACGGAACAGAAAGATGCGGTTGAGGTTCTGGAACAGATTAACAGACAATTGCCTGAGGGGGTAAAGCTCCTCGGGATCACCGCCATAGACAAAAAGGAAGAAAAAACATGAGAAGAGGAATGCCCATAGAGAAATCTCCCGAGAAGAAGGGCGGAGAGATACTGATTAATGTCGGTCCTGTTGAGAAACGCATAGCCGTGGTAGAGAACGGCGCTTTAGTTGATTTTTTCATGGAACGGAAAAGTCTCGAGCATTACGCGGGAAGCATCTATAAGGGACGGGTTAAATCTATCCTTCCCGGCATCGAAGCGGCCTTCGTAGACATAGGTCTGGAGAAGAACGGATTTCTCCATGTGAGCGATGTCCTGGATAAAAGTTCCGCGTTTCGGGCGCTTCTTCCCGGTGAAGATGTTCCTGTCGTTAAAACGGAAAGAAGAAAAAGAGCTCCGGGCATAAAGGAAATCCTGAAAACAGGCGAAGAAATAATGGTGCAGGTCGTTAAGGAAGCTATAGGAACTAAAGGGCCGCGGTTGACCACGTATGTGAGTCTTCCGGGAAGATTTGTTGTTTTAACCCCGCATGACGATAATATAGGCATATCGCGTCGAATAACGGACAAGGCCGAACGCAGAAGAATACGAGATATATTTGATAAATTGAAACTTCCGGATAAGATTGGTTGTATTGTCAGGACCGTTGCGGAAAAACGGACGGAAAAAGAATTGCAGAATGAGATCAAATATCTGTTAAATCTGTGGAAGCGCATAAAAATGAGGGCCGACCGACAATCTTCTCCCATAACCGTGTATGAGGAGTATGGTGTAGTGTTACGCATAGTCAGGGATATCTTTACCGAAGATGTAACACAACTTCTGGTTGATTCGCGGGAAGAATATGCCCGCATTAACAAGTTTCTGAATGCGTTCATGCCGTCGCTCAGAAAAAAAGTCAAGCTGTATACCGGAAAGGAGCCGTTGTTTCAAAAACATAATCTGGACAAAAAAATAGATGAGATATTTGAAAGAAAAGTCACACTCAAAAGCGGTGGACATCTCGTAATCGAGCAGACCGAAGGTGTGGTCGTGATAGACGTGAACACCGGCAGTTTTGTCGGCAGGAAAAACCTGGAAGAGACCGCGTATAAAACGAACATGGATGCTGCGGAAGAGATTCCGCGCCAGTTATTATTGAGAGATATAGGCGGCATAATCATAATCGATTTCATTGACATGGACAGCAGGGATCACCGAGACCGGCTTTTTAATCTTCTGCAGCAAAAACTGCAGGCGGATAAAGCGAGGATAAATTTGCATCCCATCTCTCCGTTTGGCGTAGTTGAAATGACGCGTCAGCGGATGAGAAAAAGCCTGGAAGGGTCATCGCACGTGGAATGCCCGTATTGCGGGGGAAAAGGAATGATCAAGAGCGTGGAAACGATCGCGATAGAGGCCGTTCGCAGAACAGACAGGATAATCGCCGAGAGCACAAGAAAAAGAAAACATGTGCGTGTTACTTTGCATCCGGATGTTCATGCGGCTCTCGTATTGGATCAGGCAAGGATGCTGAGTGAAATTCAGCGTAAATATCGCTGTAAAATAGAGCTTAAGGAAGACGGGACGCTGCATATAGAAGACGTTATTATCGATGAACGTTAAAGGTCTTAATAATGGCAAAAACGAAAAATAACAGAGGATTGACGCTGATAGAGGTTGTTATTTCTGTCGCCATTGTCGGAGTTGTGATGGGGGCGTTGATAGCTGTCATGTCCCAGAGTTCTGTGTTCTCAAAACGGATAGACATGGCATATACAGCCTCTTGTTTGGCTCAGTCGGGGATAGATCAGCTGAGAAGGTTTGATTTTGATCAGCTCTTGTCGGCGGGCGCCGAGGATGATTTTCGCGTAGATGTTGACGGAGACGGACTGGACGATTTTTCGCGGACCATGGAGGTCACAGCGAATTATGATAATAATTCACATCTGGCAAAAGTTAAAGTAACTGTTAAAAAAGTGGGGATTACCCTTGGAGGGACGGTGACCCGGGTGGGACGCGGCGCTCCGGTTTTCGGCGAAGAGAAGATCGTAATGGAAACGCTGATATCAGATGTTGCATGAAACGGCATAAAGAGGAAGAGGCAGTATGTGGCGAAAAAGGTTAAATCAGCGCGGGTTTACGTTGACAGAGATAATGTTCGTTATTATGGTCTCGGTAGTTATTATCGGGAGTGTAACGTCCGCGTGGGTTTTTATCTATAAGACCTGGGTTGAAAAAAGCGACGAGACACATTTGAGGGTGGATCTCATGAAAGCGCTGGAGATTATCAAGAGAGATATACGCAGATCCAGTCTCAGGTACATGTCGTTTTATCCCGCCGAAGAAACATCTTATTCCGCGATAAGCCTGCCTGTGGCGGACACCGATGACGGGGGTTTTTTGAAACTTGACGCCGACGAAGCGATAGAATGGGACAAAACGGTTGTTTATCACATATTTAGCGAAGAGGACGGAACGGCTACCCTGAGGCGGACGGTTTATGACCCGCGGGACAATGACTTGACCGATGCCGCGAGGTATAAACAATTGAAAAATACCGTTGACAGTGGGGATGGGGGCCGCGACTCAACGACGGATAAGAATTTTCTGCGGAATCTGGAAACTTTCATTGTAGATCCCCTGGCGCTTTTGGTTGATTTTTACGATGAATCCGATACTCCCGTGAAAGTTGACAGAATAACGTTTGGCGAAGCGAGATTGTCCGCAGGAGAGCACACGATACGCTTTGAAATAGACGGGAAAAATCCCGCATCTTCAGGATACGGAATAGGGATAGATAATATTAGCATCACTCCCTGCGGGAGTTGGAGAGAAGCCGAATATTATAATTCTTCTTTCGCGCCGGATGGGGCTCTTACGGTAACAGGCGGAACGGCCAAACGCGTGTATGATTCCGTCTGGGAGAACAATAATTATCTGGAATTCCAGGCCGGCGGCGCAGGGGCTTATGTGGAATTTAAAGACTATTACGATTTATGGAGAGAATCTTCCTTTGCGTCGGCTACTCTGGATAATACTACGAAAGCCGGAGAAGAAGTGCACGTGGAGCTGGATGTCCCTCAGGAAGGCGTAGAGGCCGTGGAGATAGCCTGGTCGTCCGCTGCAGAAACCGGTGACGCAACTCTGGGAGGAAGAGACGGAAACCTGCCGACATGTCCTGTCGTTATTCGAACGATTGTAGAGAACGGATTCATAATTGACGATGCCGATCTTATCAGAGTAAAGTTTCGATCATCCTCGGAGAACCCCCTAAAAATATCCGCTGCCTATATAATGAGGAGAGAAAGCGGGGAAGAGGTGGATGGCCTTCCGAATCAAAAACCCGGCAAGAATGAGATTCCAGAGTATCATTGGCATCAGCAGTTGTTTTTTAGAGATGCGTATGATATGAGAAATCCCAGCGGAGCTGAAGATCTGCTGGAAGAGGTATATATTCCTGCTAATTCGGAAGTCTGGAGTGAATGGACCGCTTTTCCGTTTGTCCAAAAAAACTCTGCCGACAGAGACGTTGATTATATGATAGCGATTTATATTCCGGAACTTGAGGATGTTGATTTTCCGGCGGAGTTTCAGACATTCAATGGTGGCAAGCCGGACTGCAGATATTGGAGGGGGAAGACAGACCTCTCATTTTATGTGAAAGACAACGACATAAACAGTGATGCGCATGGAATTGAGATTGCCGGAACGCCTTCATGGTCACAGAATCTGGGAATTGAAAGGAAAAACAGGGATTACTGGGGTAATGACCGTATTTTTATTGTTGAGGAGATTGATACCTGGAAAAAAACCGGAACGGTGGAATCACAAATCTTTGATACCGCCAAAACAAGCCCCGCTTACGCCAGCATGAAATGGTCAGAGAACCGTCCCGGGGGAACGCAGATACGACTTAAAGCGCGGTCTTCGGCAAATAGTGCTATGGACGGAGCAAGTGATTGGGAAGACATAAGCGGGCGAACGTCCAATCCCCATGCTTTATCCATAAGCAGCCAAAGGTATGTGCAATTTTTGGCGGAATTAACGGCCGGTCTTTTGTGGGAATCGTCCGGCGAGCAGCTTAATTATAGCGATTATGTGCAAAGACAACGAAAGGGTGATCCGTATATTTTCCCGCGTGACGCTTCAGGAGAATTACTTGCTGCGACTGTCGAATATCCGTGGCTGGACGATGTCCAGATAAGCTGGCCGGGCGCGCGACGGACAAGTTGTGTCGTTTCGGGATATGTGGCGAGGAAAAACGATTATGGCCGGGCAAAGGTGCTGATTGACGGAGAAGAAGTGACGAAGATCCTTTCAGTCACGGCAAAAGTATCAACCGAGATCAGGGGTAAAACCCTGGAAATAGGTAATACCATGGAAGTAGAGCCGAAAAATACCGGAAAATAGGAGCTGGATGAAAAAAAGATCCACACAAGAACAGGGAATAGTTCTGATAGTTGTGATGCTTTTCGTGGCAATAATGGCTTTCAGCACGGTTTCTCTATCTACTATGGTCCAGACAGATGTGAAGTTTATCCAGGCTGTCACGGAGAGAGAACAGGCGCGTTACATGGCCGAGGCGGGGATAAATCATGCCCTTGCTAAACTGCAGGAGAACGGGTTTGTTTCACGTACGAATTTCACGGACCGTCTTGATAATGGTTCTTACAGCGTGGAATTTCTTGAAAGCTCCGGCAAGCATCTTGTGGTTTCGACAGGGACCGTTTCCGGGGCTTCTTCGACGGTATCGGCGGAATTAGAGGATTTAACCCCAACGTCTTTGGATTATATCGCGTGTGCCGGAAATAATATCAAGATACAGGCCTATGCCGGGGTGGAAGAGCTTTCCATAACCGGAGACATTCACGCCAATAACGATGTTATTCTGGTAGCGCAGATATTTAGCAAATTATCCATTGATGGAGACGTTTCCGCTTCGAATATTGTCCGGGAAGGAACAAGGCACGATCGTCCCGATACAATGGACCGAAACGTCGAGATTAACGGTGTTGCCAGAGACGGCGCAAGAGTATATGAGGACACAAAAAGGGCCTCTTTCCCGGAGTTTGATTATACGAGCTATAAAGACGCGGCCGATGATTCGGATGATTATTACGAGTCATCCCAGATATTTTCTTCCAAGACCATGACGCCGAAAAACGGAATAGTTTATGTTGACGGAGATGTAACCATAGAAGGGTCCTGCACGATTAATGGCGGAATAATTGCCGATAATATTTATGTTAACGGCACGCTTAATCAGTTCAGACGCGGTGACAGAAATGTTGTAATCGCCAAAGACGGAGATATAGATATCGGAGGAGAACTTTACGTGCGGGAAGCCTGCGTCTATGCTTCACAGGACATCAAAACACATGCAACAGTCTGGTGGGTAACCCCCGTTGTCAGAGTTAAAGGTATAATGCTGGCAAAAAGAAACATAGACATGTTTAACGTTAAGACGGATCTCGCATACACTTATACGTATATTTATCCGCTTTTCATGACCGATGAGACAAGCGGGGTCAGGGTGGTCAGCTGGAACCGATAAGATGAAAATCTATTCCCCCCAAAAACGTTCAGGATATAAATCGGCCTTCACCCTCGTGGAAGTGGTGTTGGCAAGCGGGATAATGGCTATGGTTCTCGTGGCTCTGATCGTAGCGGTAGTCCGGTGCGTGACATTTACGGGACAGGCCGATAAGGTATACACGGCTTCTATTCTGGCCCAACGTCAGATAGACGTTCTCGGAAAATTTCCCTTCAGTGATTTGCCCGTTATAGCCCCGGAGACGAAGACGTCCGTTGATACAAACGGAGATGGGATAACGGACTATTACCGGACCACCGAAGTTTTTGAGGACTATTCCGGCTATGTCGACCTTTTGAGGATAAAAGTCAGCGTAGACAGACTTGAGGACGGTGTTGAATCGGGACATCCAGTAACAATGGAAGCGGTGTTTTTTAATACCAGTGAGTAAGTGAGTGATACGCAAGGAGATAATATGAACGGCGGCATATTCGGACGAAAAGGCGTCACAATCATGGAATTGTTGATTGCGGTGAGTGTTGCGCTGTTTGTTCTGGGAACCACCCTTTCGATTTGGACATTTTTCCATAAAGTGTGGACAGCCGAAAGGTACCGCAGCGCCCTGCGTGTAGATATGATGAAGGGCCTTGAAACGATAAGAAGGGATATTCGTCTGTCAAGCGGCACTTATATGCTGTTTTATCCCACCGGTGGCGCGGTTTTTACGGCCATAAGCATGCCTTTGGCTGAGGCTGACGATGACGGCCTTTATTCGCTTGACGGCGAAAATAAAATTGCCTGGGACAAAACCGTTATATATCATGTAATAGTAGAAGCAGGGGTCGGAAAAAAACTCCGGCGGACGGTTATTAATTCATGGAACAGCGGATGGGGGCGGCAGGAGAGATACGGCCAATTGGCGAACGTGGCATCCGGCACGTTAGCAGGTGATTCCTATAAGGACCTTATAAGAACCGATCTTGAAAGTTTTGAAATTTCGTCGTCTTCTCCTATAACTGATTTTTATGATGAATCCGCCGATGCCGTATGCAAAAAAAATGTTACCTTTGGTCATGTTCAGCTCGGCCTCGGTTCTCATGATATACGTTTTACGGTAGCGGGGAAAAATACATCTTCATCCGGATATGCCTTCGGGATAGATAATCTTAAGATTACGCCTTCCGGAAGCGTGCGGGAAGCCGAATACTATATTTCCACGTTTGCTTTGCCGGGGATGTTCAACTCTAATGGCTTCACGGCTTCGAGAGTATATGGCGACAAATGGGGAAACGGCAATTACCTTGAATATGCCGCCATGGGAAGCGGGGATTGGATAGAGATTACGGACGGTTATGATTTGTGGCGGAACTCTTCTTTTGAAGTGGCATCTAGAGATAACGTTTCTCTTACAGGAGAGGAGGAAAGAGTCGCGCTTGACCTTCCTAATGCCTTTGATCTGCCGGGCTATGCTACCGATCCCGAAGAGGTGGCATGGCATGCGCAGCAGCAGACCGGCGCGAATGAAATTGACGGATATGCTAATCCGTCCAATCCGGCAGGCGAAGCCGATGATCCCATGGTTATCAGGACGCTGATAAAAAGTCAGTATCTGGTCCTGAATCGAGAAAAGGATCTCATCCGGATTAGATTTATGACATCTTCTTCTGCCGGCAGCAGTCTCCGCATAGAGAAGGCCTATATTACAAGGAAAAACAATGCTGTCGGGGCGGAAAATTATGACGGTCTTGAAAACGATAATCCGATACCCGGAGAAGATGCAAAAGAGTACCATATGCATCAGCAATTGTTTTTCAGGGATACCATCGAGGATTTTGACGGCGATGGAGTCACTGATGATATAGTTTCCGGAATAACAATACTGCCAAGCTTGCCACAGGGAGGGGAGGCGTGGAGCGAGTGGACGGCCTTTCCGCTTATCACAGCGGATTCCGTCGGAAACGCGGTTGATTATCTTGTAACATATCTTGTCACCGTCCCCGCGGGAGGAGCCTGTAAATACTGGCCCGGGAGTTCGGTTAATACTTATTATCTTACAGGCGCGGGATACGACCTGGCAGATTTAGAGAAGGCCGTCGGGACGCCCGCATGGCAGGGCGTTTACACGCCGGAAGGTTCTACTGACGAGATTTTTGCCGTTGCGGAAATTGATAGCTGGCGGAAGGTCGGAACCGTTGAATCTCAGATTTTTAATACGGCCCTGGATAATCCGGCGTATAACACGATTAGATGGTCGGAATACAGTCCGGTCGGCACTGCGGCATCCGTGAAAGCCCGGGCTTCAGACGACGAAAATATGAGCGGTGCGGCAGAGTGGGAAACACTTTCTTCCGGATCGCCTCCGGCCGTTGCCGGACGCTATGTTCAGTCCATGGCGGAACTTTCAACCGTGCCGTATTGGGAGATATCGGGCGGAGGAGGCAAGAAAAGTTATGAGGACTATGTAAATGAACAGGTATCTTTAGCGTCTTATGAGTTCCCCTTATATAGCGGCGAGTTTCTCGTGTCGGGAGTGACTTCGGTATGGGTTGACGACATTGAAGTTGACTGGCCGGGCAAAGATCGCGTGTGCACGATCAGTGGCGATATCGCTAAAAGAAATGATTACGGTCAGGTAACCGTGACGGTTGACGGAAGAGAACTGATTAAGACGCTTATCGTGGACATGAAAGCGTCCGTGGATTTTTTCGGCAGAATCTTACAAGAAGAAAATAGACTGGAAATAGAACCGAGGAACACGAGTAAGTAGGGGCAGGTTCTAAACCTGCCCGAAATGAGTAGGGGCGGGTTTTATACCCGCCCAGTAGGAATCCAAATGATAAAGTCTAAAATACAAAATAAAGGCAGCATTCTGATATTGGTCATGGTTTTTGTGCTGCTGATGTCAGCGACTGTACTTGCATTTACTTCCGTCCTAAGAGGCGATATAGAATTGGTGAAACGCGCCACGCTGAATGAACAGGCGAAGAATATAGCCGAATCCGGCATAAATCATGCCCGTGCAAAGCTTGAAGCGGGTGGTTTTGACTCCCAGACGGATTTTGCGACAACTATGGACACGGGAAGTTATGTCGTCACGTTTTCACAGGTTGGAACCCGGTATCTCGTTACGTCAGTAGGTACGTCCGGAGGGGTTTCAAGAACCGTGGTGGTTGAGATCCGGAAGAATGCGGCATCGGCCCTGGATTATTTGATTGGGGTCGGAAATACCATCCGGCTGCGTTGTTTCCCTTTCGCGACCATAAGCTTAAATGGCGATATTCATGCGAATGACATGGTTTATCTTTCAGGAGGGCCTGTTCTCGGGCGAATGGATATAACGGGAGAAGTGTCGGCGACGGGAGAAGTGAAGGAAGGCACCATTCATTATCTCCAGGATAAATTTGATGAGAATGTCTATATTAACGGCCAGAGTAATGACAGTGCTACCGTGGAAGAAGGCGCTCCACGGATAGATTTCCCCGTATTTGATTATGAATTACATAAGGCGGCGGCCATCGATTCCGGAGATTATTATTCCGGCAATAAAACGTTTACTGATACGACGCTTTCGCCGGCTAACGGCATTGTTTATGTGGAAGGCATTGCGACTTTCAAGGGTGTATGCACGGTGAGCGGGGGTATTGTGGCAGAGAAGATCCGTATAAACGGAACTTTGATCCAGAAAAAATATGGGGATTACAACATGGTAGTGGCTCGCGGGGGAAACATAAGCGTTTTTGGCCGCATAGACACGGAAGAAGCCCTTATTTACGCGCAACAGGATTTTGTTGCCGTGCAGTGGGGGGCTATCGTGGATATTAACGGTATTCTGCTTGCCGGCCGCAAGATAAACATTGACAACGTGTTTGCCAATATTGATTACAATTATGTCAGAACGATTCCTACCGGTACGGGTACGGGTGACAGTGGAACAGAAGTCGAGATCGTCAGCTGGAACCGATAGATACCGGCGAGACGCTATTTGAACTTGACAAGATTTTCACTATCTGATACCATTATACGGTATTTTAGGCTTCCGTAGACCAGTTCTCTTGCTGTAACTTTTTACTATAAAATGACTTATGGAACCGTAGGGGGTAGTAATGTATGCGATAATGGAAGTGAACGGTACTCAGGTAAGAGTTGAAAAAAACGATAAGATTACTATTAACAGGCTGAAAGACCAGTCAGAAAAGACCTTCAAGGTAAAAGAAGTGCTTTTCGGAAAAAAAGGTACCACGTACTATGTCGGAACACCTTATGTGAAAGACGCTTTTATTGAATGTGAGATAACGGCAAATAAACGCGGCAAGAAAGTTATCGCGTTTAAATACAGGGACAGAAAGAGTTCTCAGTCGAAAAAAGGGCATCGTCAGGAGTTGACGGAACTCAAAATCACGGATATCTCTCTGGCGTAGACCGCCGAAAAAACAGAAATAACAATCAGGAGAAGTCATGGCGCATAAAAAGGGTCAGGGATCATCACGTAACGGTCGCGATTCTAATTCGAAGCGGTTGGGTGTTAAACGTTTCGGGGGACAGAGCGTAACCTCGGGAAGTATACTTATCCGACAGAGAGGAACGCGATACACTCCGGGCACGAATGTCGGAAAAGGGAAAGACGACACGCTTTTTGCTCTCTGTGCCGGTATTGTTACTTTTTCCGGTACGCGTATCGTGAGTGTAATTCCCGGTTAAAATGTTGATAGATCAGGCAAAGATTTACGTTGAGGGTGGTAATGGCGGCAAGGGCTGCCACAGTTTCTTTACGGATATTTTTCATCGCAGAGGTATTCCTGACGGCGGGGATGGCGGAGATGGAGGGGGTGTGGTGATTGAAAGTGACCGCAGCCTTGGGACACTTCTGGACTTTAAATATCAGCAACATCATCGAGCTGCTTCCGGTAAACATGGCGGATCCAACAGAAAAAACGGCCGAAGAGGCAAGGACTGTCTGATAAAGGTTCCTGTGGGGACCGTGGTCAGGGACGAGGCGAACGGTTTTGTGATAAGAGATTTCGCGGTCGAGGGCGAACGTGTCGTGGTAGCAAAAGGCGGCGCCGGCGGCAAAGGAAACGCAAAGTTGAGTTCTGCTACGCCGGGTGAAACGGGCCAGATCAAAACGCTCCTATTTGAGTTGAAACTCGTGGCTGACGCCGGGATTATCGGGTTTCCCAATGCCGGAAAGTCCACGCTTGTTTCACGCATATCAAAAGCCCATTCCAAGATTGCGCCATATCCCTTCACGACGCGAAGTCCAAAACTTGGGGTTGTAAAATTTCATGAAAAATCGTTTGTGGTGGCGGACATGCCGGGCCTGATAGAAGGCGCGCACGCCGGCCGCGGACTTGGGGATCGGTTTTTGCGACATATTGAAAGAACATCCGTTCTTGTGCATATAGTTGACGTATGTCCCGCGGACGGATCATCGCCGGCAGAGAATTATTTTAAGCTGGAAAAAGAACTTGAATTGTACAGCGGAGCCGTGTATGACAAACCACGCGTGGTGGTCGCGAGTAAAGTGGATCTTCCGGGAGCCGATGAAAAAGCGAAAGAATTTGCTCATGCGATAGGTTGTGAGGTCTATTCCATTTCCGCGTTAAATGGGAAGGGTTTGTCGGAACTTATTGGTGAGATTTACCGAAGGATTGAAGATGTCAAAAAAGAAACTCAAGAGAATAACGGTCAAGATTGGCACTAGGGTTCTTACCGGCACGCGAAGCGGGATTAACCGCAAGACAATAGGACGACTTGCCGATGAGATATCCGCACTGATGTCAAAAGGAATTGATGTTGTTGTGGTTTCCTCCGGCGCGATAGGAGCCGGTCTCGGATTGATGAAACTTGAGAGGAAACACAGGTCGCTTTCCGAATTGCAGGCAGTCGCGAGCATTGGTCAGAACCATCTCATGGACGTCTACAACGAAAACTTCAACAGAAAAGGCTTCGCCGCGGGACAGATACTTCTCACCCAGGACGACTTTAACGATCGCAAGCGTTTTTTAAATATACGATATACGCTGAACACTCTTCTGAGATTAAGGGCGGTGCCCGTGATCAATGAGAATGATTCGGTAGCGACCGATGAGATACGATGCGGCGACAATGACCGGCTTTCCGGGCTTGTAGCGGATCTTGCCGATTCCGACATGCTTATAATACTTACGGATGTGGAAGGGCTTTACGATGGTAAAGGAAAAGTTATCAAACATGTTGGGCGAGGCGTGAAGATAAAAGATGATCTTGCAGGTTTTTGCCGGAAAAAAGTAAACTCCGAAGGCACCGGCGGGATGGTTACAAAACTTGAAGCGGTCAGGAATGTCGTGAAGAGCGGTATTCCCTGTGTTATAGCTCACGGTGGCCGCGTCGGAGTGATAACCGATATTGTTGAGGGTAAAGAGAGGGGCACAAGATTTGATCCTTCACATAGCCCCATGAGGGCGCGTAAACGTTGGATTGCGTTCGGGCCGAAGGCGAAAGGCACCGTGCGTGTTGACGAAGGCGCCTGCAATGCTCTCTTGAGCGGCAAAAAAAGCCTTCTCCCGAGCGGTATAACGGAAGCGCATGGAAAGTTCAAAAAAGGGGATGTCATTGATATCCTTGACCACTCCGGAACGCTCGTGGCAAAAGGCCTCGCGAATTATTCAGCGGAAGAGGTCGGAAAGATTAAGGGAAAAAGATCCGATAAGATAAAAACCGAGCTGGGATATAAGGACTATGATGAAGTCGTCCACCGCGATAATCTAGTCATTTTGGAGTAGGAGACAGGAAGGAAATAACCAAGATACAAGAAACAATAACCAAACAATAATCAATAACCAAATTCAAATAACCAAACAGGAAAAACCATTGTTTGGTTATTGGTTATTGAGATTTATTTGTATCTTGTTTCTTGGTTATTGGTTATTTAAATAGAGAGGTTATGAGATGAATACGGCAGGCAAGATGAGAGATATCGTTGAAAGGGCGCGGGAAGGCGCTCTTGTTCTTGCTGCCATGTCGCGAGACAAAAAAAATGGTCTTTTGCTGGTCATGGCGGAAGCATTGAACGAGGCAAAGCCCCGCATTAAAAAGGCCAACGAAAAGGATATCGCTGCCGCGGCAAATGCCGGAAAGCCAGAGGCCTTTCTTGATCGTTTACGGCTGACCGATGGCCGAATAGACCGAATGTGCGCAATGATGCGAGAAGTAGCCGCTCTTGACGATCCTGTCGGCGCGGTTCTTGAGAGTATCAAAAGGCCGAACGGACTTATTATCAAAAAGGTAAGGGTGCCGATAGGTGTTATAGGAATTATCTATGAGTCGCGTCCCAATGTGACCGCGGAATGTATTGCCCTGTGTCTCAAATCGGGCAATGCCGTCATACTTCGCGGAGGACGGGATGCGATAAATTCAAATAAAGCGATATATGAAACGGCAAGGAACGCCTCGCGCAAGGCAGGACTGAATGCGGATGCGTTTATTCTTATTGAGAATACCGCGCGGGTGTTTGTGGACGCAATGCTCAAGGCGTCCCCTGGTATAGATCTCATCATGCCGCGTGGAGGAGAATCTCTTATTGAGGAAGTCACAAACAAAAGCCGTGTGCCAGTTATAAAGCATTACAAGGGGATTTGCCACATATACGTGGATGCGCATGCGGATTTGGACATGGCGGAAAACATATGCTTTAATGCCAAGGTTCAAAGGCCCGGGGTTTGCAACGCTATGGAGACAATGCTTGTTCATGAAGATGTTGCGGAAAAATTTCTTCCGGGGCTGGCTGCAAGAATGCGCGAAGCCGGTGTAGTGCTTAAGGGCTGTCCGGAAACACGACGGATTCTGGGGCGAGGTGTGGCTGATACGGCGGAAGACAAAGATTATGCTACGGAATGGCTGGATCTTGTTTTGAACATACGTGTGGTCAAGACGACCGAAGACGCCATTCGGCATATTACCATGTTTGGTTCAAATCACTCCGATGCAATAATAACGAAAAACAAGGAAACCGCGATGGAATTCACGCAAAAAGTGGATTCTGCAGCGGTTTACGTGAACGCGTCCACACGATTTACCGATGGCGGCGAATTCGGGAAGGGCGCGGAAATCGGGATTTCCACGGATCGACTTCACGCACGCGGGCCCGTGGGCGTGGAAGAACTAACTACCTATAAATACGTGATTTACGGTAACGGACAAATCAAGGAATAATAGGAGGCCCGTTAGTGAAGATCGGACTGCTTGGCGGGACTTTTAACCCTATTCATACGGGGCACTTAGCCCTAGCTTCGGAGTGTTGCGCCCGGCTTATACTTGATAAGGTGTTCTTTATTCCCGCGTATGTGCCGCCTCACAAAGAGGTGGAAGGCGATGCTTCGGCTCTGGATCGACTGAATATGGTTCGGTTGGCTCTGGGCAAAGACAAACGTTACGAGGCGTCCTCATACGAGATTGACTGCGGCAGGACTTCATATAGCATTGACACAATACGCTATTTCAAAAAAACATATTCGACAGAGACGAATCTATTCTTTTTGACCGGGGCTGATGTGGCCGGAGAGCTTTCTACCTGGAAGGACGTGGATACGATTTTAGGTTTGACTACTTTTGTTGTTGCCAGTCGTCCCGGATGGAAAGAACTAACCTCTTATGAACAAAAGATTAAGCGGCTTGAAATCCCACCCGTGAAGGTGTCTTCCAGTGTTATTCGGGATATGATTCGGAAGAGAAAAGACGTGAGTAATTTAATTCCTGACGAGGTTCTTCAATATATACAGCGCCACGGACTGTATCGGTAACACTGATATTTGTCCGGATTATTCCATAGTCACTGTGGGAATAATCAAGATACAAGATACAAATAATGTCAAATGACAAAATTCAAAGCACAAAATAAGCACAAATAACAAAATTCAAAAAACAAAATACCAGGCAAAAATCTAAGGTTTTATTATTTGAATTTGAGCTTTTGGATTTATTTTGAATTTTGTGCTTTGTTATTTGAATTTTACTGTTTACTACGCACTGATTACTGTTCACTATTTTGGCTATAGGTGATTTAAATTCATTCGGCAACAGGAGCATGTACGGTAATTTCTTGACTTTTAGTATTCGTATGCTAAACTTAACGAAATGTTTATGTAAGAAGAAACCCAAGGAGGTGTGTTCATGGCAGAAGGTTATTGTGTAAAATGTAAAGCGAAAAAAGAGATGAAAGATGCCAAAGAAGTCACAATGAAGAACGGAAGAAAAGCAATGAAAGGCAAATGTCCATCCTGTGGAACGGGCATGTATCGGATACTCGGAAAATAATCGTATCTCGTTTTCTCGTGGCATCTTAGGTCGGAAACAGACACAGAGTCAATATTTCCCCCGAGGCGCATTCTGGGATAACATAAACTCAATCAGTGAAAACAGCGACAGCTCTGAATAAGGCGCGTGCGGTAGCATATCTTGCGGCAGAAAAAAAAGGGGACGATATAGTCCTCATGGATATGCGAGGCGTTTCTACTTCGTTTGATTGGTTTGTTCTGATCAGCGCGAGTTCTTCCCGTAGGATAGGGGCCATTTCCGATACAATCCAGAAAAATTTATCGAAGAAAGGTGTTTTTCCCCTGTGTGTGGAGGGGAAAAATGCGTCCGGATGGATGTTGGTGGATTATGGGGACGTTGTTGTTCATGTTTTTCATGAGAATATACGGGCGTTTTACGGTCTGGAACGGTTGTGGGCCGATGTTCCGACAGAACGGTTTGATGACAGATGTTTTGTGAAAACGTCGCGAAAAGATTAGGAAAATGCCTTTTCAGGGCCTCGGAGGAATATTTCAGGGATAATTTGCCCGATGTTTCTTTTCCTGACGGCATGGAAGTAACCCTTCAGATAAGCCGGGACCCGGCTCATGGCGACCTAACTTCAAATGTAGCGATGCGACTGGCATCCGTTATCGGAAAAAATCCTGCCGTGCTTGGCGAGGGAATAATTGGAGCATTCCGAGAGCGCATAAAAAAAACACATCTTGCCCCTTTTATTGAAAGCGTCAATCTTAAAAGTGGTTTTATAAATTTTCGATTTTCCAGCCTGTACTACAGCAGAACCCTTACATACATATACGGAAAAAGAAACGATTTCGGTCGGTCCGATGCCGGCCGGAAGAAGCGTATTAACCTGGAATTTGTCAGCGCCAATCCTACCGGACCTCTTACAATAGCGCACGGCAGACAAGCAGCAATCGGCGATGCTCTTGCGCGTATCCTGAGTTTTAGCGGTTTTGCGGTAACGCGAGAATACTATCTGAATGACATCGGTCGGCAGATGCGGCTTTTGGGAGAATCAGTGGGAACGCGTTACCGTAATTTGTTCGGGAAAAACGACCCCATGCCGGAAGACGGCTACATGGGGGAGTATGTAGAAGATATAGCAAAAGAGATAAAGACTAAGCGGGGCGATTCTCTCGTTGCAGACTCCGCGAAGGCGTCCGGGTTTTTCCGTAATTATGCGCTCGAGTACATGATGGTTTTGATAACTAAAGACCTGGCAGATTTCGGGGTGCATTTCAATGTTTGGACAGGCCAGTCATCGCTGGAGAAGCATAAAGAGGTGGAAGAGGTCCTCGGTGTTTTAAAGAAAAACGGGTATATTTACGAAAAAGATGGCGCGCAATGGTTTGAGTCCACTAAATTTGGAGACGACAAAGACAGGGTCGTGGTAAAAAGTGACGCCTCTTATACGTATTTGGCGCCGGACATAGCATATCATGCGGATAAATACCGGAGAGGATACACTCGGCTGATAGACATACTGGGCCCGGACCATCATGGGTATATAAAACGAATGAAAGCAGCGGTTAAGGCCCTTGGACACCCGGAGGGATCCCTGAACATGCTTATAGCACAGCTGGTGACGCTTATGAGGGACGGACGGACTATTTCTATGTCCACGCGCAAGGGGGAATTCATAAGCCTGAGGGAGCTTATAGACGAATTGGGTAAGGATGTAACAAGGTTTTTTTTCCTTTCAAGGCGGCTGGACAGTCATCTTGATTTTGATATCACGTTAGCAAAAAAAGAATCAGCGGATAATCCGGTTTTTTATATCCAGTATGCGCACGCGCGAATATGCAGCATAAAAAAATATAGCCGCAGGAATCGGTTCCATCTGTTTTTTCGGAAAACCCGCCCGGAATTAATGACGATGAAGGAAGAAAAACAACTCATGCGAAAGCTTGGAGAATTTCCTTTTGCCGTCGCTTCAAGCGCAAGCACACTGGAACCGAATCGGCTCGTGACCTACCTTAATGATCTGGCCCGTTGTTTTCATTCATTTTATACAAAATGCCGGGTTATTTCCGAAGATACCGGACTTTCAAAAGCCCGTCTCTTCCTGGTTGAATGCACCCGCATTGTACTGGCGAACGGCCTGAATCTCTTGAATATTACGCTACCTGAGCGTATGTAAGTGGTGCGGGATAACGGCTATACGCAATAACCAAGATACAAGAAACAAGATACAAACAATAACCAATGACCAAATTTCAATAACCAAACACGAGAGAAGATACCAAAAAATCAATTATCAATAACTTTGATAAACTGCTGTGTTGTTTGATTATTGTGATTTGAATATTATTTGTATCTTGTAACTTGGTTATTGGTTATTTTGTCCATTCATGGATCTTTAAGCCAAATCCTACTTCTAAAATGTTTGATTCACTTAAATTTTATATCGGCGAAACGGTGGAATTGGGTGACGTTTTGCGCCATTTGGATAAATACGGATATTCGAGATGCCGCAGTGTTTCTCATTGCGGGGATTATAGCCTGACGGGAGATATCCTGATAATTTTTCCCGCCACTTTTGAGTATCCGGTGCGTCTGGATCTTTCCCGCGGTATAGTGGTTTCAATAAAGAGTGTAGATGCGTTGTCTTTTAGAAGCATTGACGAGCATAATGGCGTCATCATTCTCCCTGTCGGGGTGTTGAGACGCAAGCGCGTAAAAAAGAGTATTTCCATTGGAACCGGCGAGCAGCCAATAGATTCGTTTGTGGACATTGAACCGGGGGATCTTGCGGTGCATGTCGATTACGGGATAGGAAAATATCTCGGAATGCAGCGGATGCGTCACAACGGCAAGTTAAGCGATTATTTCGTTCTGGAGTACAAAGGCGGTGATAAGCTCTATGTAGAGGACAGTGACCTCCATAAACTGCAGAGATATATCTCCTTTCATCGAAGTGGGACACAATTACACTCCCTTAAGGGTAAAAAATGGGAAACAACAAAAAAGAACGCTTTAAAGGGTGCTGCTCTCTTGGCAAAGGATCTTTTGATGCTTCAGGCAAAGAGAGAGAGGGCCGCTGGTTTTGAGTTTAAGGAAGATACTGACTGGCAACAAGAGGTGGAAAAGGCGTTTCCCTATAAGGAAACGCCGGATCAACTGAAAGCGACAAGAGAAGTCAAACGAGACATGGAACAAGCTCGTCCGATGGATCGTCTTTTGTGCGGCGATGTCGGGTATGGCAAGACAGAAGTCGCTTTAAGAGGCGCTTTCAAGGCCGTCATGGATAGCAAACAGGTGGCGTTGCTCGTTCCCACCACGATTCTGGCGGAGCAGCATCTTAATACCTTTGTTAAACGACTGAGGGATTTCCCCGTGGAGATCCGCATGCTGAATCGTTTTCGGACAAAAACAGAACAACAGCGTATCCTGACCGAATTGAAAGAGGGAAAGATTGACGTGATCATCGGTACGCACCGTCTACTTTCCGATGATGTTTGCTTCAAAGATCTGGGACTTTTGATTGTTGATGAAGAACAGCGGTTCGGTGTGCGTCACAAGGATAAGATTAAAGAAATGCGGGTAAACGTAGACATTCTTACTCTCACGGCAACACCGATTCCGAGGACATTGTATCTCGCCATCATGGGAGGCAAGGACATATCGGTTATAGAGACGCCTCCGCTGGAAAGGCTGCCCATTCATACTGAGATTATTGAATACGATAAAAAGCAGATTAAAGAGGTGCTCGCGAGAGAGTTGGACAGAGGAGGGCAGGCATACTACGTTCATAACCGTGTGGAGACAATAGCCGGAGTGGCTCAAGAAGTCGGTAAACTTTGCCCGGGCGCTCGAGTCATGGTGGGGCATGGGCAGATGCAATCACGAACTCTTGAGGCGACAATGCTTAAATTCATTAAAGGCGAAGTAGACATTCTGGTATGTACCACGATTATCGAATCGGGGATTGATATTCCCAATGCTAATACAATGATCATTGACGATGCTGACAGGTTCGGGCTGGCCGATCTTTATCAGCTGCGGGGCAGGATTGGGAGATTTGACCGCAAGGCCTACGCCTGTTTCATGGTCAGGGATTTCTCCACGCTCACTCATGAGGTGCAGAAAAGACTAAATTCCATAAAAAAGTATCAGCATCTGGGCGCGGGGTTTCGGATTGCAATGAGGGACCTGGAAATGAGAGGCGCCGGCAATATCCTCGGCATTGAGCAAAGCGGCTTCATAGATCAGGTTGGATTTGATCTTTATTGCCGTTTACTCAAGGCAGAAATAAAAAAGCTTGGAGCGAAAAATTTAATTAAATAGGGACACATCCCATTTCCCTTCCCCGTCGGGTTATTTAACGCCTTTTCTCTCATTATTAGAGGCCTCGCCCCCTGGGATATGTGAGGCAAATAACCAAGATACAAGAGACAATAACCAAACAAGCATCAATAACCAAATTCAAATAACCAAACAAATAAGGGAAAACCCACTATTTGGTTATTGTAATTTGAATATTATTTGTATCTTGGTTATTGGTTATTTACATGCCAAGGGGGCCCCTTGGCATCCCGAGGGCTTTTTGGTGTCACCAACACTAAATATGGTTATGCGGTCTCCGTCACAATTACGGACGATGCGGAGAATTGACTGGGGGCGGAGGGCTTGCCCCGAAGGGTGGGGTGACCCCGCTTCTACGCAAAATTTGCGGAGCAAATTTTGTCTGCGAACGAAGTACGGTGCGAAGAATTGCCTGAGGGCCTTGCCCTATGCGCCCACACACAAAAAACCACACCCCAGCTTTTACACTACTTTTTACCGCAAAAGACGCGTTGGGAGTGTTTCGTACGGACTATGTCCGGTAGAAACACTCCCAACGTGTCCTATCCAAATACATTGCAAAGGAATTTCGAGCGGGTTCTTTGCCCATCTCCGAGAGCAAGGCCCTCAGGCAATTCTCCGGGTCGTTCAAGGCACGGGGGGAGTCGGGTCGTGCGAGGCGATGGGCGGACGTTTCGCGGGGCGCGGCGAAGGGCGGACACGTAGGTCCGCCCCTACGAATTTTATACACGGGCAAACCTTGGCGAAAAATCTTGAAGGTAGCGGATAATTTTGGTATCATCTAATCTGTTTATTAACACATATTTCATGGTGGGGATTTAATGAAAGATTTTACAGGACGGGTAAAAATGAGACCGGTCTTCCTTGCGGCAGGAGTTGCTTTATGTTGCGCGGTAGTCTGGACCGGTTGCGGGCGACAGCCGGAAAAAAGTGTTGTTTTGGCTATGATCGGCCGTCAAGGGATAACCGTAGCGGACTTTGAAGAGAGGATATCAAATCTCCCGGTCAGATATCGCAGTGTAATTAACAACCAGAAGGCAGAATATCTGCAGGAATTAATCAACGATACGTTGCTTTATCAAGAAGCAGTCCGGAGAGGATTGGACAAGGACAAAGAAGTTAGGCAGGTGGTTGAGGAGGCCAGGAAAAAGATACTGATAGCGCGGTTATTAAAAGATGAAGTTGATGATGTTATCAGCATCACGGAAGAAGACGTCATAAAGTTTTATAACGATAACCACGCGCAATATATGACCCCCGAGGTCATGCGCGTGTCCCACATTCTGGCTACTTCGCCGGAGAGTGCCGAACGCATTTCGGAAGAACTCAAGGCCGGCGCGGTTTTTGAGGATCTGGCCAGAATGAAATCCATGGATCCTACGGCTCAGAAAGGCGGCGATATCGGGTATTTCCCAAAAGGACAGCTGATTCCGGAATTTGAAAGCGCTTGTGCGCAACTGGAAATAGGCGAGACAAGCGGAGTGACAAAGACAAAACTCGGGTATCATATTATAAAATTGACGGATAGGAAAGAACCGCAGCAAAGGCCGGTCGGACAGGTTGCAGAGGAGATAAAATCCCAGCTGCGTATCGTGGAACGCCAGAGAATATTTAATAAACTGCTCGCCGGATTGAGAGAAGACGCCGATATCAGGATTAATGAGGAAGCGTTAGTAGCGAAAAAAAGCGACACGTAAGGGCGAATGATTATTCGCCCGTACGAATTTCATTATTTGACATTATTTGTATCTTGGTTATTTAAATAGTGCTGAAAGTGAGGAGTGTATGAATTTTTCCAAAAAGATTAGTAGCGTGCTGCTTATTATATTAGCATGCTCCGTGTTATTGGCCACCCATGTCGCGAATGCCGCGGTTGTGGATAAAGTAATGGCAGTGGTCAATGATGAGGTCGTGACACAGCGGGAATTTGACAGGACATTCTATCCCATACAGAAAAGTTATGAAGAAAGGTTTAAGGGCGTGGAATTGCAAGAACAGTTGGAACAGGCCAGAAAAGGCCTTCTGGAACAGATAATAAACTCCAAGCTCGCGATTAGCCTGGCCAAAAAAGAAAAAGTAAAGGTCAACGAAGAAGAGCTGAAAAAACGCATGGATGCAATAAGGTCTTATTACGGTTCTGAAGATGAATTTTTGCGGACCCTCGATGCTAAGGGCACCACTTTAAGCGAGTATAAAAAGGAAATGAAGGACCAACTGTTGGCGCAAAAACTTGTTGAACGAGAAGTCTCGTCAAGGGTTGTAATCTCACCGACCGAAGTGCAGGACCTCTATATCAAGAATAAGGAAAAACTCATAGCGCCTGACCGGATTAAGGTGAGGGGGATTATGATACGCAAGTCCGCGAATAATGAGGGTGAAAATTTGTCAAAAAAAATAAAAGAAATAGCTTCGGAAATAAAAAAAGGAAAGAGTTTTGCGGTGGCGGCGACGGAATATTCGGAAGGGCCATACGCGAAAAACGGCGGTGATATGGGATATGTGTCTCCCGGGCAGATAATTCCGGAAATAGACGAAGTGATCTTTAAATTAAAAAAAGGAAAAGTATCAGACATTGTAGAAACGAAATTGGGGTATCACATATTTGTGGTTGAGGACATACAGAAAGAGCATGCGATGGAGTTTAATGAGGTCAGCGATTTCTTGCGTGAACAGCTATTTATGAAAAAATTTGAGGAGGGTATGGGTAAGTGGATTGATGAGAAACGAAAGAATGCGTATATTGCCTACAAGTAAACCTCTGGTGTTCGTGACCATGGGGGACCCGGCTGGCATAGGGCCGGAAGTGATAATGAAATCAATGGCAAGTTCCGAGATTCGGGAGCTTGCCGTTTTTGTTGTTGTGGGCGATGCTCGCGTAATGGAGGGCGCGGCCTCTTCGGCATGTAGAAAGAATCTGGTGTTTCACCGGTTTACCGCAGCGAAGGATATCCGGCTGAATAAAAAACACATAAATATTGTGGATCCGGGCTTTTCGAAAGGCGAAGACACTCCCGGCGTTCCCACGGAGAAGGGCTCTATAAAAGCGTTGAAGTGCCTGGAAATTGCCGTTAGGATGATCCGGAAGGCACCGCGAGGCGCGGGGAAAGCAATGGTGACTGCCCCTGTCAGTAAAGAAGGAATTGCGCGCGTTTCGCCAGGCTTTCGGGGCCATACTGAATATCTTCAAACTGCCTATTCTTCGAAACTGGTCACGATGGTCATGGTTGGGGAAAATATGTGTGTTGTTCCGGTGACAAGGCATGTCCCGCTGAAGGATGTTCCCGCAGGATTGTCAGCGGATCTGATAGTGCAGACGCTGATCCAGGTAAGCAAAAATCGCCTTCTTATAAGCGGTAAGAAAAACCCCCGTATCACTGTGTGTGGCTTGAATCCGCATTGCGGTGAAGGCGGCAAAATAGGGAACGAAGAGATAGACATGATTGCGCCGGCAGTAAAAAAGGCGAAGGGTTTTTACAACGGCATAAATGGTCCTCTGTCAGCGGACACGGTGTTTTATAAGGCCATGAAGAAAGAAGTGGATATAGTTATCGCGATGTATCATGACCAGGGCCTTGCCCCCTTTAAAATGGTGGAGTTTGACGTTGGAGTTAATCTGACGCTGGGGCTGGGCGATGTGAGGACTTCGCCGGATCATGGCACCGCGTTTGATATAGCGGGAAAAGGGATTGCCGGGGCCGTTTCCATGGAAAGGGCCATTAAACTTGCTGTTAAGGCCGCGCGGTTGAAATGGACTTAAAAGAGCTCAAAGAGATATGGCGAGAACATGGTTTTCGCCCCAAGAAAAAACTCGGGCAGAATTTTCTTATTGATAAGAACGTAAGGGATAATATTCTGCGCAGCATTTCCCCGAAAGCCGGCGGCACGGTAATCGAAATAGGGGCAGGTTTCGGGGTCATGTCTTTTCTTGTGGCCGAAAGATGCGGCAGGTTGATTGCCGTTGAGAAAGATACCCGAATCTGCAGGATTATAGAGCCCCGCCTCAAGAGAAAGGGTAATATCACACTTCTCGTCGCGGATATACTTGATGTGGATTTATGCGCTTTTACGGAAAAAAGAAAAAGGGCCACGGTATTCGGAAATATTCCGTACTACGTTTCCACGCCGATTATTGAGAAGATTATCAAGAGCCGGAGATGTGTGGATGAGGCCTATCTTGTGATGCAGGAAGAGTTGGCGGACAGGATTGTTTCCGCCCCGGGATCCAGGGCGTGCGGGGCGATTAGTTTTTTTGTCCAATTCTACACCAAGCCGGAAAAGCTTTTCAGGATAAAAAAGAATTCGTTTTACCCGACGCCTAATGTGGGGTCATGCTTGTTGAAACTGCGTATATTGCGTGAGCCAAGTACTTCCGTCAAGGATGAACGCCTCATGTTCGCTCTTATACGGAAAGTATTTTCAGAGAGAAGAAAAAAAATAATAAATCCCCTGTCCGGAAAAGGGTTTATGTCTATAGAAAAGGGCACATGGGAAGAGGTGTTGAGACGTTGCGGCATTGATGCCGCAAGCCGCGCCGAGAATCTGTCTCTCGCCGACTATGCGAAAATGGCTGATATGGTAGGCGAGATTACCTGCGTCCGTCCGGATTGACTTGGGAATTGTTATATGATAGGGTTGTAGTGGAATGAAAAACACCGGCAAAAAAAAGACGATCACAGAAGATATAGTCCGGCACGCGGCAAAGCTTTCTCGTTTGCATATCGACGAGTCAGAGATTGCAAAGTTTCGTGAACAACTTGCACGCATTCTGGAATATATAACGCAATTAAACGAGGTGGAAACAAAAGATACTTTTCCGACCACGCATGTCCTTTCTTCTATGAAAAATGTGTTCAGGAAGGACGAACCGGCAGAGTCTCTCTCCGTGGAGGAGGTTATGAGCAATGCCCCCGAGAAAAAAGGAAATCTCTTCAAGGTCCCCAGGATCATCGGAAATCCCTAGAATGGAAGACATACTTTCAAGCATAGACAGTTTTAGACAATGGCTCAAAGAGAGATCGGAGCCGGCGGAGGTCTCGGCCCGTTTTCTGGCGGAAAGAGCGGCTGCGCTAGATAAGGATATTAAGGCTTTCATGCGAAGCGATGTGGCAGCCGTTATGGCGCGGTCAAAAAAAGCAGCAAAAGCCGTGCAAAACGGGCGGTTGAACGGGGTTCCCATCGGCGTTAAGAACAATATATGTATAAAGGGGGCTCTTACCACGTGTGGCTCACGTATTCTGGAAAAATTTCGTCCGCCATATGACGCGACTGTCATCGAGAAACTGGAAAATGAAGGAGCACTTTTGATAGATGGGGCGAACATGGATGAGTTCGCCTTCGGTTCTTCCTGCGAGACGTCATATTTCGGTCTCACGCGTAATCCGTGGGATTTATCGCGAACTCCGGGAGGCTCCAGCGGGGGGTCTGCCGCCGCTGTGGCAGCCGGAGAGGTAGTTGCTGCAATCGGATCGGACACGGGAGGATCAATCCGCCAGCCTGCTGCAATGTGCGGCGTGGTAGGTTTTAAACCAACATATGGAAGGGTGTCGCGTTACGGGCTTATTGCCTTTGCTTCCAGTCTGGATCAGATTGGTCCCATAACCAGAAATATAACCGATTGCGCCATTCTTCTTGAAGTCATGTCCGGTTATGACCGCAGGGATTCAACTTCTGTTAATCAGCCCGTTCCGTGTTTTTCCAAAAATCTTTCGCGAAAGATAAAAGGGGTAAAGATCGGTATCCCGGCGGAATATTTTTCTGTGGGTATGGATGAGAAAGTGAGAAAACGTATTGAGGAGGCCATTGAGGTTTTTCGGAAACTTGGGGCCGAGATTGTGGACATTTCACTGCCGCACACGAAATATGCCGTCAGTTGTTACTATATTATCGCGCCGGCGGAGGCCAGTTCCAATCTTGCGCGTTTTGACGGCGTGCACTATGGTTATCGTGATCCCGATGCCGAAGGACTTATTGAAATGTATACGGCCACCAGAAGCAAAGGGTTTGGCGCTGAAGCCAAGAGAAGGATTCTTCTGGGAACGTATTCTTTAAGCAGTGGTTATTACGACGCGTATTATCTCAAAGCGCAAAAGGTCCGGACCCGGATAGCCGGTGATTTCAAAGATGCTTTCGGCGTTTGTGATTGCGTGTTGACCCCCACGACTCCGACAACCGCTTTCAAAATCGGAGAGAAAACGGATGATCCCCTTCAGATGTATCTGTCCGACATATTCACGATTCCGGCTAATCTTGCAGGTTTGCCGGCTGTTACAGTTCCGTGCGGCATTGGAGAGAACGATTTACCGGTGGGACTTCAGCTCATGGCTGCGCCGTTCAACGAAGAGATTCTTATTCGGATGGCCCATGCATTTGAAAGAGACACGGAATACGATAAACTTCTTCCACCGGTTTCGGGAAAAGGGAAGGAGGCAGATGAAGGACTCAGGCGGTAAATACGAGACGGTAATAGGCCTGGAAGTGCATCTGCAGCTTGCCACGGAGACAAAGGTATTCTGTGGGTGCAGAACGGTCTTTGGAGTTGAGCCCAATACCCAGGTATGTCCTGTGTGTCTTGGCCTTCCTGGGGTATTGCCGGTACTGAACGAAAAGGTCTTTGAGTATGCAATAAAAGTGGCGCTTGTCCTTGGTTGTGATATCCAGAAAACGGTTAAGTTTGACCGGAAAAATTATTATTATCCTGACCTTCCGAAAAATTATCAGATCAGTCAGTATGATATGCCTTTGGCGTATAACGGTAAGGTGAAGATACCCGACGGGCCCGAAAAGATGAAAAGTATCGGTATCACTCGCATTCATATAGAGGAAGACGCGGGGAAACTTTTACATGATCCGGAACGTCCATATAGTTATGTGGATCTCAATCGCACCGGCACACCTCTTCTTGAGATAGTTTCGGAACCCGACATACGATCACCTGAAGACGCTTCCCGATATTTGGTTACGCTGAAACGGATAGTAAAATATCTCGAAGTGTCGGATTGCAACATGGAAGAGGGAAGCTTGAGATGTGACGCAAACATATCACTGAGAAAACAAGGGGTATCCGCGCTTGGTTCAAAAGTGGAGATAAAGAACATGAACTCATTCAAGGCCGTTAGAGATGCGCTTGCCTTTGAACAAAGGCGCCAGGCGGATGTTCTGGGTCGGGGAGAAGCTGTGGCTCATGAAACCCGCCTTTGGGATGAAAAGAAGAACATAACGGTTTCCATGAGGTCAAAAGAAGAAGCGCAGGATTATCGGTATTTTTCGGAACCGGATCTTGTCCCGTTTGAAGTTCAGGGCGCTCTCGTGGAAAAGGTACGCAAGGATATTCCCGAGCTGCCGGAAGCAAAAGAATGCCGCTTCCAAAGTCAATACGGGCTGGGGGATAAGGATGCAGAAAACATGACAATTTCACGGGAAACCGGAGATTTTTTTGAAAAAGTTGCCGAGGAGAGCGGTGACGCCCAAGCAGCGTGTAATTGGATAAAAGGGCCGCTCATGATGCATGCGAACGAACACGGCACGGATATCGCCGGAATGGAAAGAGATAACAGCGGGCTTTCAGTAGGGATCGCGAAGATTATAAAAATGGCCCAAAAAGGGATTTTAAGCGGCCTTGCGGCCAAAGAAACGCTGAAAATTTATCTGGATACCGGAAAAGATCCTGCGATGATTGTGGATGAGAAGAAACTCGGTCAGATTTCAGACGAGACGTCTATTCTGGAAGTTGTGCGTAAGGTAATCGCTGCGAATGAGAAATCCGTTGCTGATTACAGGAACGGTAAAACAAACGCCTTGAGTTTTCTCGTCGGCCAGGTCATGAAGGAAACATCGGGTAAGGCAAATCCTAAAATAGCCGGCGAAATGCTGCGCAAAGAGATTGAAAAATAATGTGGGGACCTGTCTTAAAAACAAGATCGTGGATTTTTCTGGCAGTAGCAGCATTGGTCGTCCTCGTTTTCGCGATACGCATTTTTCCGGGTCGAAAAATGAAGCCGCTCGTTTCTCCCGTGGAAATAGTGCAACCGGAAAAGCCCCTGCCCATGGCGGCTCTGATCCTTGATGATTTTGGATATAGCCGAAGGAATCTGGCCGCGCTGAAAGAGGTGGGAGTTCCTTTGACCATGGCGGTTTTACCTCATGCCCCTTATACGGAAGAAGTGTGTGTTTTCGCGGAGAAAAACGGGTTTGAAGTAATTCTGCATCTTCCTATGGAGCCCGAAGGCCAAAATATCCGGGCAGAAGAAGATACGATTGCGATAGGGATGGGCGAGGAAAAAGTAAAAGAGATCATGATAAGCGCGTTTAAGTCGGTTTCGTCGGCCAAAGGCGCGTCAAACCACATGGGATCCCGTGCGACGGCTGATGCCCGGGTGATGTCGCTTGTGCTTGAAGACATGGCGCGGCGCGGCATCTTTTTTCTGGATTCATATACTACGAAAGATTCGGTTTGCGTTGATATAGCACTTGAGAAAGGTGTTCCTTGTATAAAAAGAGACATTTTTCTGGATAACAAGAACGAAGCCGAATATATCAGGGGGCAGATTCTGGAATTTGAACGCATGGTGCTGGACAATGGTTCTGCGGTGGCGATCGGACACGACCGACCGGGAACCATAAGCGTTCTGAAAGAGACCGTTGCCGGGATGAAGGAAAAAGGAATCCGTTTCGTGCGCCTTTCGGAATTTATACAAGAGCGTCGTAGGGGCGGGGTTACCCCGCCCTAACGCGGGGATCGGGATAAAGGGCGGGGTAACCCCGCCCCTACGTCTTTTATTATTATGATTACACTCGGAATTGAAACTTCTTGCGATGAAACAGCGGCGGCGGTAGTTCGCGACGGCCGCGTTCTTTCCAGCGAGATATCCTCAAGCGTGCATCTTCACGCGCGTTACGGGGGGGTTGTTCCCGAGATAGCGTCACGTTTTCATACGGAATTTATTCTGTCTGTGACGAGACAGGCGCTTGCGGACGCGCATTGCGGGATAAAGGATATTGACCTGGTGGCTGTGACGTGTAAGCCCGGATTACCCGGGTCACTTCTTGTGGGACGCGCGTTTGCGGACGCGCTCAGTTTTGCCGGAAAAATACCATTGATAGAAGTGGACCATTTGCAGGCGCATATCATGTCCTGTTTTCTTGGAGCAAGAGGGAAAAATAGGGACGTCACCCTCGCGGGTGACGTCCCTATTTTTCCCTTCGTCGGAATGGTTATATCCGGCGGGCATACCAGCATGTATATCTGCAAATCCTTGAAGGATTTCATCCTTATAGGCAGAACACTGGATGACGCTGTCGGAGAAGCCTTTGACAAGGTTGCCAAAATACTTGGCTTGGGATATCCCGGCGGTCCGGTTGTGGAGGAAAGAGCGGCAAATTTCACGAACGGTAAAGAGATTAATTTTTCGCGCGCTCTTCTTGGGGACGCTTCGAATCTGGACTTTAGTTTCAGTGGAATCAAAACAGCCGTGATGTATTACTGGAGAGATTCCGCGAAGACCGAGGCCGAAAAAGACAAGATCTGTTTTTCATTTCAAGAAGCCGTGCTGGATATAATCGAGGAGAAGGTGATTAGGGCCGTGCGATTCGCCGAAAAAACGGAAAAACTCGCTGTCGGGGGAGGCGTGGTTAATAACGAAATGCTTCGCCGGCGGCTCGCTTCACGCTGCCGCAGAGAGAACATTGAGCTCTGTCTGGCACCCCGGAAGTTTTGTTCCGACAATGCTGCGATGGTCGCGGTGCTGGGAGAAAGCCTGTTT
>CAZGOZ010000003.1:26946-45721 GCA_964528025.1 uncultured Planctomycetia bacterium | reverse complement strand
TATGACTATGCATGTAAAAAGTGCGATTACCGTTTTGAGCGGTTTCAGAAGATGACGGACAAGCCGTTGGAGGAATGTCCGAAGTGTGCCGGCCGGGTAAAACGTTTAATTTCAACCGGAGCGGGCATAATTTTTAAAGGCAAAGGTTTTTATCAGACCGACTATAAGAATAAAAGCACTAAATCCAAAGGTAGCCCAAATAATGAAAAGAAACCGGACAAATGTGAAAAATCCGATAGTTGTGATGGTTGCTGTAAAAAGGATGGTTAATGCGTGGGCCTATCCTTGTGCCTGGGCGTTCATAATCCTGTTCTTTTCGGTTCTGCCAGGTTCAAATCTCCCCTCTTTTCCGGTAGGAAACCTCGATAAAATAGCTCATTTTGTTGAATTTGCCGTTCTGGCGGCATTGATAATGCGGACAAACCGTCTTAGAAATATTTCCGCCGGCAGAAGTATTGTATTTACGTTGATATTGGGTGCCGGATATGGTATTTTAATGGAATTAATACAACGCTTTGTTCCGGGAAGAAATGCCGACCTGTATGATGCGGTTTTTAATACGGCTGGGGTGGTGATTGGAATAGCTATCGGAATAGCTATTAGAGGAGTTAAATCGTCATGGCGGAAGTAAAACCTTTAAAAGGACTATTATACGATGGATCCAGGATAGGGGGCGATTATGCGTGTGTGATGGCGCCGCCCTATGATGTGATACCGGATAGCATGCGTGACGAACTGTACGGAAAAAGCGAGTATAATGTAGTCCGTCTCATACTCGGGAAGTCCTTTGAAGGAGATACCGTCGCAGACAATAAATATACCCGCGCAAAGCTCTTCCTTGATCGGTGGCGGCAGGAAGGCGTGCTTAAAAAAGACGAGACCGGGGCTTTTTACGTGTATCTGCAGGAATATAATCATGGAGAAACGAGGCATCGGCGGGTCGGATTCATGGGGCTTATGAAACTCAATCCTTCCGGCCGGGATGAGGTTCTGCCGCATGAATACACATTGAAGAAACCTAAAGAAGACAGGTTGAATCTGATGAAAGAAGTCAAGGGTAACCTTAGTCCGGTATTCGTTTTGTATGATGACGGAGACCGTCAAATAAAGGAAACGCTGGAAAACGGGATGTCCGCCTCAGAGGCCGTGATAGATATATGTATTGACGGTATACGGCACGCGTTATGGCGTGTTTCAGATAACCCCTCACTGGAAAAAATAGTTACCGGCATGTCCGGGAGGAAGACCTTTATCGCGGATGGGCACCACAGATATGCGGTTGCCGGGCTCTATCGTGATACCGAACATGAAAAAAAAGGGAGCTTGCCGGATGCTGATTACGTAATGACATATTTTACCGATCTTGCGGAAGGCGACAATTTAACGGTAATGGCCACGCACAGGGTCATAAAGACGATGCCCGTGGCTGGGGAAGATAATATTTCGGCCGGCCTGAGCCGGTATTTTAATGTCACCGAGTGCGACGGCCTTCCCGGGCTTATGAAACGGCTTGAAGATTGCGCCGGGAAAGCCCATGTTTTCGGGTTTTTTGGAGGCACGAAATATCTTTTCGCGGAACCAAAAGATGAAGCGGCGCTTTTAGGGCTTGTCAAAGAGAATAAGTCCGATGTATGGAAGAATCTGGATGTCAGCGTTCTGCATTCGGCCGTGTTTGACGGCATACTTTCTCTGGGTAATATCGAGGGAAACATCACTTATGTGAGAGACCCTGAGACCGGAGAAGCCCTTGTCAAAGACGGCAGTCATGCGGCGGCATTTTTTCTGAATCCTACGAGGGTGGAACAACTCAAAGCCGTAGCCGAGCTTGGTGAAATGATGCCGCAGAAATCCACCTATTTTTATCCCAAGCTTTTGACAGGATTAGTAATGAATGTTTTTCAAGATACGTGAGAGCTGAACAATGGTCTTTTTTTCTAAGAAACCTATATTTGGCAAGACCAAGAAAAAAGAGATCCCCGGCGGGTTGTGGACAAAGTGTCCCGGGTGCGGGGAACTGCTTTACAGCAAGGCCCTCAGAGATAACCTGAAGGTATGCGCGAAGTGTGATTACCATTTTAGAATGGGTGCGTACGAACGGATTGAAGTCGTTCTTGATCATGATTCGTTCCGCGAAATGTATAAAGACATGTCAAGCAAGGACCCCTTGAAGTTTAAGGGGCTGAGCGATTATCCTTCCAAAATAATGAAAGACCAAAAAAACACGGGACTGAAAGAGGCCGCTATTGTCGGCGAGGGGCGCATAAACGGAAAACGTGTTGCTCTCGGGGCTACCGATTTTCGTTTTATAATGGGATCAATGGGGTCCGTGGTCGGAGAGAAGATTACCCGGCTGATTGAGTATGCCGGCGCGGAAAAAATACCGTTAATCATTATTTCCGGATCCGGCGGAGGAGCCAGAATGTATGAGGGGATGCTCTCGCTCATGCAGATGGCTAAGACCAGCGCGGCGTTGGAAAGATTTAATTCTTTGGGGGGGCTTTTTATATCGGTGCTTACTAATCCCACGATGGCGGGGATTATGGCCAGTTTTGCCTCGCTCGGCGATATAATCCTGGCCGAGCCAAAAGCGCTTATCGGTTTTACGGGCCCGAGGGTAATCCAGCAGACGATAAAACAGGATCTCCCGGAAGGGTTTCAGAGCTCTGAATTTCTGATGGAACACGGCCTGATAGACATGATTGTTCACCGGAGAGAACTCAAGGAAACACTTTCACGGCTGATGGGGTATCTTTGCCGGGAAGAGACAGAAAAATCGGCGGAGGGTTGACTTTTAGGCGCGAATATTGTATATAAACAGAGGTTTGGTCAATAAAATAAAGGCGGTAGCATGGCGCAGGTTAGCTTAAAAGACACGGTCAAGGTTTTTCCGGGCGGAGTGATCGCCGTTAATAAAGTGAGTTTTGGAGTGGAAAACAAGGAATTTGTCGTCCTTGTCGGGCCTTCCGGGTGCGGAAAATCCACAACGTTAAGACTGATAGCAGGGCTGGAAACCCTCTCGGAAGGGGATATATACATAGGTCCGAGAAAGGTTAACAACATACCGCCCAAAGACAGGGACATCGCAATGGTGTTCCAGAATTACGCGCTTTACCCTCACATGACGGTTTATGAGAACATGGCTTTTGGGTTAAGATTGAAAAAATATCCCAAGGACGAGATAGATGCGCGGGTAAAAGAGGCGGCAGGAATACTCGGATTGGAATGTCTTCTTGAGAGAAAGCCAAGAGCGCTTTCCGGAGGGCAGCGTCAGCGTGTCGCGGTGGGCAGGGCGATTGTCAGAAAACCCAAGGTTTTTCTTTTTGACGAACCTTTGAGTAACCTGGATGCCAAACTCAGGGTGCAGATGCGGACCGAACTTCACCGTCTCCATATAAGGCTTCAGGCCACGATGATCTATGTTACGCATGACCAGACCGAAGCCATGACGCTGGGGGACAGGATAGTCGTCATGAAAGACGGGGTCATTCATCAGATAGATGCACCCACCACCGTGTATAATTCGCCCATCAACAAATTTGTTGCCAGCTTTATCGGTGCTCCGCCCATGAACTTTATGGAAGGCCGGATCATTAAAAAGGACGGTAAACTGTATTTTGACGCAACAACCTTCAGGGTTAAGCTTGTTGAAGAGATGTATGATGTGCTTGCTGATTATGTTCACAAAGAAGTGATTTTCGGCATCAGGAGCGAAGATATATATGATAAACTTTTTGTTTCGGAAGCCCCTCCCGAGAATACCGTAACCATGACCTGTGAAGTGGTCGAACATCTTGGGTCCGAAGTGTATATTCATCTAAACCCCGGAGATAAACGCATTCTGGTTGCCAGAGTTTCAGGCGATGCCAATCCTCAGATAAATCAGGACATGGATGTCGTGTTTGATATGAGTAAAGTCCACTTTTTCGACAAAACTACCGAAAAGACAATTGTGTAAGAGGCGCATGAACGCGGATGAATACGCGGGCTTTTCTATGACTCCTTTCATAAAAAGGAATTTCCTTATCGCCGTATCGGTTGTTCTTTTTGCCGGATTGATGCTCAGTATAAGCAGGTTCGGCCCCTCCCTGGAAAGTCACATACAACATTTGGAAATTATCGCCATCAGCCTGATGATAATGGTAAGTCTTGTCGTCATGCTTTTCTGGGCCCTTCTCGGAGTTTTCGGCGGGCTGGCTTCTTTTTTGATAGCGATGAGTTTTCTCTACAGACCACTGACAGATTTAAATCCATACTACTATAACGTTCTTATTCTGACCTTTTTTGTCGGCAGTTTTATCGGATACTGGATCTACCGGAAGATCAGCATATCTAACCAGGAATATACGGTTACGATGGAAAAGATTCGTGAGGATGTTAATCTTGTTAATAATCACATGAAGAACAGGGCCGCCGAGGTTTCGGCCATGGAGAAAAAGATTGAGGACCTTCTCAAGCTCAAGAATATAGCGGATAATTTGAGCTTGTCTCTTTCAAAGGAAGAGATCATACGGATAGTATCGGAAGAAACATTTAACATTTACGGCCAAGGCAAGAGAACCCTTGTTTTCACCTTTGACCAGATGCGGAAAGAGCTTGGTCTTGCCTATGTGTCAAAAGACCGAAACCGCGCCGCTTTTGCCGCGAAAAACGGCGGCATATTTGACAGATGGGTATTGAAAAACATGAAAAGCCTTCTCGTAAAAGACGCGAGAAAGGATTTTAGGTTCTCAGTCAACGGCGAAGAAGCAAAAGACGACGCCGTGTCCCTTATTGTTAAACCTCTCGTTATTGATAACAACGTTCTGGGGTTGGTAAGAGTGGACTCTTTGAATGAATCCGCGTTTGGTCAGCATGAACTGCGGATTCTTGATATCATAGGAGAACTGGCGGCTGTCGCTTTGGAAAACGCCCGTCTGTATCGCCAGACAGAAGAGTTGGCCATAAAAGACGGCCTGACGGGACTTTATGTTCATCGTTATTTCAGAGAACGACTGGGGGAAGAGGTCAAAAGGGCGCTCCACAGTAAAAGTTTCTTCGCGTTTTTAATGCTGGATATCGATGATTTTAAAAATTTTAACGATAAATACGGCCATATGTCGGGAGATGCCGTTCTAAAAAATGTTGGACATGTCTTGAAAACCATGGCCTCCGCGGGTGATGTCGTCGCAAGATACGGGGGTGAAGAGTTCGCGTTCCTGGTAATCAATTGCGACAGAAAAAAAGCAGTTGCCTTAGCCGAGGATATAAGACTAAAGATCCAGAATAGCCCGATAGTTCTCCGCAGAGAAAAATGTTCCGTTACGGTTTCCATAGGTGTCGCCGTTTTTCCCGAGGATGCTAACGACGAGAACGGTATTATTAGTCAGGCCGACAGACAGTTGTATCTGGCCAAGGAAAAAGGAAAAAACACGGTATGCTCAAAATAAGGCCATTTCTCATATTCGGCCTGAACGGCTGTTTGCTGTTCGCCAGCTGGGCGGCATATAAGTTTCCGCATGGAGACGAATATCTCATACTGTTTCTTGTCTCTCTCGTGTTTATCATTGCGCCTTTCGCTCTTACGCTGCGCATGATAATGGCTCTCTTTTCAGTCAATCTTGTTTTTTGCGCGTATTATTATTTTCTCGGCGCATTAAACGCGATTGATATAGCTGTTATCATGGTTCTTTTTGGTTCTGCCGCTTCGGCCAGTTATCTTGTAAGAGCCCTGTATTCATCCTTCGCGTCTTTTTATAGCGGGGATATCATGAAAAAACGAAATAAATATAACGGCGTGATAGATCAACTTGATGACGTGGCGCGGCATGGGGCCAAGACAGAAAAGGAATTAAGCCGCATTTCGCGTCTTTACGAAGTGACCAAGCAACTTGCTCCCGCTCTGAAATTTGATGACCTTTCAAAAGGATTATTTGATTTCCTTGAGAAAAATTTTAAATTTCAAACAACACATCTTCTGGTGTTTTCGGACGGCAACTTTGTTCGCGGCATTTCAAAAGACGTGGATGACGATGATTATCTGGGAGACCTCGGAGGAGGACTGGATTACAAGAAAACGGTGGATTATATTCGGGAACGAGGGTATGAACCGTTTTTTGCGGACAGGAACGAAGCAGCTGATGTTCTGGACTCGTTGAAAGTCAAGTCGGATACGTTCATGGTTTTTCCTCTATTCGTCGGAGAGAGGCTCTGCGCGGTGATTGCCACCGAAGGCGCTTCAAAGACCAGTTACGGTCGGTTCCGCATTCTCATCTCGCAGATTGCTCTGGAATTCAGAAAAGTTGAGTTATATGAGCAGGTGCAGAAACTTTCGATAGTGGACGGCCTCACGGAGGTTTACCTGAGGCGGTATCTTTTGGACAGGTTGGAGGAAGAAGTTGACAGATCCGGACGTCTCGGGCTGACGTTTTCGATAGCCATGGTCGATGTGGACAATTTTAAGGAATGTAATGACAGGCACGGGCATCTGGTCGGTGACGCTGTCCTGAAAAAAATTGCGGAAAGACTACAGGGGTCGGTAAGAGAAGTTGATATGATTTCCAGATACGGCGGTGAAGAGTTTTGCATAGTGCTTCCGGATACAGCCAAAGAATCCGCTTTGATAGTAGCGGAACGTTTGCGAAGCGCGGTGGGATCCCGGAAGATCAGCGCGTTTAACGAGGAGATCAGGGTGACCGTCAGCGTGGGAGTGGCCACGTATCCAAGAGACGGAAAGAGTGTTGTTGAGCTTGTTGAGGCGTCCGATACCGCTCTTTACAAAGCGAAAAGAACGGGCCGTAATATTGTTTGTGCTGCGTGAGACGAGGAACGAATAATGTCAAATGACAAAATCCAAAGCACAAAATAAGCACAAATAAATTAATGACAAATGACAAAATTCAAAAAACAAAACACCAGATAAGATCTAATGTTTTGTTATTTGGATTTGAGATTTTGAATTTATTTTGGATTTTGTGCTTTGTCATTTGGATTTAATTAACTAACGAGAGAAAAAATGTTGTATAACCGAAAGATCACGAGAGTAACAGCGTTAGTCGTTAGTATCTTAATTTGCGTCTTAATATGTGGCGTTTCCTCCGTTTGTCTTGCCAACGACATTTTAAAACCGAAAAAGGGCGAGCCAATCGTAGTGGACGGTGATGATGTTGAGTATTTTGAAAAAGAGAATAAGATTGTCGCTAAGGGCAACGTTTTTGTTACCCATGGAGATGTGAAACTGACCTGTGACAGGATAGTGGTAAACACCAAGACGCGCGAGGTTCTGTGTGAAGGTAATGTCCGGATCGAAGATCCCAAGGGCGTTATAACAGGAGACAGAATACGATACGACCTTCTCCGAAAAAGGGGAGAGATTATAAGCGGAGAGCTTGAGGCGTTTCCATGGTTCGGCGGCGCGGAAGAAAGTAAGAGAGTCGGAATGAATGAGTATCAGCTTATGGAGGGTCACGTTACCACCTGTGACCTCAATACGCCGCATTACCGGATAAAGGCAAAACAGATAAAAGTATTTCCCAATGACAAGGTCATTGCTAAAAATGTTACATTTTACATAGATGAAGTTCCGGTTCTCTGGTTCCCATACTATTACCATCCGATTCTGCAAAGCCGCGCCAAGGTTCAGTTTCTTCCCGGTCAGGATGGGGACTGGGGCAACTTCTTGCTGTCGTCATGGCGGTTTTACATACGGGGTGAAACGAAGGTGGATATAGAGGTGGACTATCGGAGCAAGAAAGGGTTTGCCGAGGGCGCGAACCTCTACTACTGGGCCGAAGATTTCGGCATGTCCGGGTGGGGAGCAGGACGGTTTAGAGCATACGTTGCGCATCAGAATAAATTGGGAACTTATGACCCAACGCCATGGCGCGGCGAATGGAGAGATAAAAGTCTAGAGGAGGGTGTTGACGGCATGATACGGCAGATGTTCCAGTGGCAGCATCGCGTTGATTTTGAGCCGGGAACAGTCGGAATTATTGAGTTCAACAAGCTTAGTGATAGTCAGGTGTTAGAGGATTATTTTTATAACGAGTATGAAGAAAGCAACCCGATACCTTCAAACTTTATTAACATCACGTCGGCGCAGGAAAATTTTATATTCAGCATTGATCTAACGGGACGTTTTAACACTTTTGATACCGTAGTGCAAAAGCAGCCTGAGGTAAAAATAGAAGTGCCGACGCAGAGGTTGTGGAATACGCCCTTGTATTATAATTCCTCAACCTCAACGGATATGTTCAGAAAAAAAACCGCCAATACACCGTCAACTATAAGGGTTAACAGATTTGATACTTTTCATCAGCTTTCATATGTCGCGAATGTAGGTCCGATAAATGTTACGCCGTATGGTTCGTTCCGGGAAACAATCTATAACTGCATGGCCGAAAGCAATCTGCCTGCCTACCGCGCCACGCTTGCCGGCGGCGTGAACGCTTTTACGCGGGTTTATCGCATCTTTAATATTAAAACGGACATTCTCGGTCTGAATATCAACAATTTGCGGCATATTGTAGCTCCCAACGTCAACTATACGCATGTATCTCAGCCGACGGTTTACGCATCCGATCTTTTCCAAATGGACGACATAGACGCTATAGAAAAACAAAATATGATGACCTTTTCGCTTGAGAACAAACTGCAGACAAAGCGTCCTGTCGGAGGCCAACTCGTGTCAGTTGACCTTGTAAGGTTCATGATGAGTACGGAGTATTATTTTCGCTTTCAGAAAGGTAAATTTGAGGCGATTAAAACAGGACCTTATAGAAAACATGGCCGTTTCAGAAATTTTAATCTTGATTTGGAAGTGTTTCCCTATGACTGGGCTTTTGTGCAGGCTAAGATGAATGTTAATCCGACGAACCTGGCAATAAACACCGGGAGTGTCGAGTTTTCAGTAAATCCAACGAGTAATTTTAAGATGGCCATGGGATACCAGTACGAAAAGATGTATCCTAATCCGCGGAATCAGTTCATTTTTGACGCGCAACTGATAGTGAGTCCGAAATGGAAAATAGGGATATATGAGAGATTTGACGTCCAGAAACGAATTATAATGGAACAGCAGTTGGTTGTGACGCGCGATCTTCATTGCTGGGAAGTAGAGGTTATTTATGATGTCAGGGGCAGTAGGTTTTTAAAAGACGAGTTTACTCTCTGGGTAGCCTTCAAGCTAAAGGCCTTCCCGGATGTCCAGCTGGGCATGCAACGGTCATACAGTAAGCGTCAACCTGGGAGGCAAGCTCCGGGCACAACGCTATACGAATAACCTTCCCGCACGTTGACTTAACCTGTTTAACCGTAGCATGTTACAAAGTAGGGGCACCCCTTGGGGTGCCCTGAATATCATAGGGCAGGCACAAGGCCTGCCCCTACTGTTGCGGCTTGGCCATCAATATGCTATAATCGTCGTTCGGCGGCAGTGCCGTAATTACTATAAATATCATTCAGCTGAGGCGAAGAGAAGGAGTATTTTTAATGAAATTGGCGATAATCGGAACAGGGTATGTCGGCCTGGTGACTGGGGCGTGTTTTGCCGATCTGGGGAATACCATCATATGCGCGGATAACGATAAGGGGAAGATTGACCTGTTAAACAAGGGCGGCATGCCCATATATGAGCCCGGCCTTGAAGAGCTCGTGAAGAAGAATAGCCGGGACGGGCGGTTGACTTTCACCGTGGATATAGAAACAGCTGTAAAATCTTCCGATGTGATATTCATATGCGTGGGGACACCTTCAAGGGACGATGGGAGCGCCGATCTTACGAGCATAGAGAAAGTTTCCCGGACAATAGCAAAAGGCCTGAATTCCTATAAACTTATTGTCGAAAAGAGCACGGTTCCGGTGGAAACCGGCGAGTGGGTAAAACGCACGATAGATACGTTTAAGGAAACCGGCCATGCGTTTGATATTGCCTCAAATCCGGAATTCCTCAGGGAAGGATCGGCAATAGACGATTTCATGAAACCCGACAGAGTGGTAATAGGCGTTGAGACGGAAGAAGCCGAGAAAATGTTAAAGGCGTTGTATGCGCCTCTTAACGCGAAGATAGTTGTTACCAACATAAAAGGCGCCGAAATAATAAAGCACGCGGCTAATTCTTTTCTTGCCACCAAGATATCTTTTATTAACGCCGTGAGCAATATATGTGACAGTGTAGGAACCGATATTGACGCCGTTGCGCAAGGAATAGGCCTGGATCCCCGCATAAGCAGGCATTTCCTTAAAGCCGGGATTGGATTCGGAGGCGCGTGTTTTCCGAAAGACCTGAAGGCCTTTATCCATATTTCCGAAAGTCTGGGACACACGTTTGATTTGTTGAAAGAAGTGGATAAGATTAACGAAGCGCAAAAGGAGCTTGCGATCCGCAAGATCAGAAAGATGTTGTGGAACCTGCAGGATAAGGTCATAGGGGTATGGGGGCTGGCTTTTAAGCCGGATACGGACGACATTCGTTCCGCTCCGTCAATAGATATAATTAAACGGCTTCTGGCTGAAGGAGCAAGTATAAAGGCGTTTGATCCGGCTGCCATGGAGAAGTCAAAAAAAGAACTCGCAGACAGAATCGTTTACTGCGAAGATATTTATGAAGCTGCGCGCGAAGCGGACTGCGTGGTTCTCATGACCGAATGGAATGAGTTTAAAGAGATTGATTGGGAGAGGATCAGGGAGAGCATGAGACAGCCGGTTGTTTTTGACGGCAGAAATATATATGACCCGGCAAAACTGCGGAGCATGGGGTTTAGGTATGCGGGAGTTGGGCGCGGGGATGTAGAGGGTGCGAAACGAAATTTGCAGAGTAATAGAACAGTTGAAAATTTGAGCACGTACTGAAGTTTTTAAACATGAACACTTATACCGAGCTAAAACAGAAGATAAAGAAGAAGAAGGCGGTTATTGCTGTTGTTGGGCTTGGATATGTGGGGCTGCCGATGGCGATTGAATTTTGCAGAAAGGGGTTTGTAGTCAACGGGTTTGACACGAATGCCGGCCGCATCAGGAAGCTGAAAAATAAGACCTCGTTCATCAACGATATTTCTTCCAAAACGATCCGGAACATATTGGCTACGGGGAGATTTTTTCCGACGACCAAGGATGAGGTGTTGAGCAAATCCGATGTAATCATAATCTGCGTGCCAACGCCTCTCAGGAAAATAAAAACACCCGATATTTCTTATATTATTCATGCCGGCCGTTCATTAAGCAAGCGAATGCGGCCGGGACAGCTGATAATAGTGGAAAGCACTACATATCCCGGGACGACGCGTGACGTGATTCTGCCGGAACTGATGAAAAGCGGATATATCCTGGATAAAGATTTTTACCTGGCATTTTCCCCGGAGAGGATTGATCCGGGGAATCCTAAATATAGTTTTACGAACATACCGAAACTTGTAGGCGGTATCACGAAAAAAGCGACAGAGCTAAGCATGGCGTTATATTCAAGCGTGGTGAAACGAGTTATCGGCACCTCATGTCCGGAGGTTGCCGAAGTGACCAAGCTTCTTGAAAATACTTTTCGGATAGTCAATATAGCGCTGATTAACGAGTTCGCAATGCTCTGCGACAAATTGGATATAGACGTGTGGGAAGTTATAAGGGCGGCGCGAACAAAACCCTTCGGGTATATGCCTTTTTATCCGGGACCCGGCATCGGCGGGCACTGCATCCCGGCCGATCCCATGTATCTTTCATGGAAGGCCAGAACCGTAGGATTTCGAACCGGCTTGATAGATTTGGCCGCCCAGATTAATCGCATGGTTCCGGAGCATGTTGTTGAAAAAATGGCAAAGCTGTTAAAAGACCGCCGTAAAAAACTCAAAGATGCGCGAGTTCTCGTGATAGGCGTGACATATAAAAAGGATGTGAATGACCTCAGAGAATCGCCGGCTCTTGAGATTATAAAGATATTAGAGAAGAAGAAAGCGATTATTTCTTATCATGACCCGTATATTCCTTATTTGGATCTTCACGGTGTAAAGATGAAGTCGCGGTGCCTTACGCGTAATTTTTTAAAGGAACAGGATCTGGTCCTGATAGCGGCTGATCACAGTGGACTGGATTACGGGCTTATAGCCAAAAATGCAGAACTGATATTTGATACAAGAAATATTTTTGAACAAAAGAAGATAAAGGGTAAGAACATCGCCAAGCTATGAACAAGAAAAGGAATAAGAGATGAGCAAGTATCTCGTAACCGGTGGCGCGGGATTTATAGGGTCAAATATAGTAGAAGAGCTTCTACTGAGGGGGGAGACCGTCCGGGTTTTGGATAACCTTTCTACGGGAAAAGAGGAAAACCTTGCGCCTTTCATGGACAGAATAGATTTTCGTAAGGGAGATATACGCAGTGAGAATGACGTAAAAAGCGCCCTGAAAGATATCAGCTTTGTTATCCATCAGGCCGCCCTTGGAAGTGTGCCGCGAAGCCTGAAAAATCCCGGAGCAACAAATGACGTTAACGTGAGCGGAACCTTGAACATTCTCATGCTGGCTAAACAAGAGCGGGTCAAGAGAGTGATTTACGCGTCAAGCAGTTCGGTATACGGAAATTGCAAAGATTTTCCTCAGAAAGAATCTTTCGAGCCGAGGCCCATGAGTCCATATGCCGTCAGCAAATTTTCCGCCGAATTATATTGCAGAATGTTTGCGGAAACCATGGGGCTTGAAACAGTACGTCTCAGATATTTTAATGTATTCGGCCCCAGACAGGATCCCGCCTCGCAATATGCCGCGGCAATACCGACTTTTATATCGGCTCTTAACAATGATCGGCCGTGTGTTATTCATGGCCAGGGTTCACAGAGCCGGGATTTTACCTTTATTTCTCGTGTTGTTGAGGCGAATCTTGCCGCATGCGAGATTTCCGGTATCTCGGGCGGGGTTTTTAACGTGGCGTTCGGGAAAGAGCATTCAATTCTTGAGCTCTCTGAAACCATTAAGAAGATTCTTGGCAAACAGATTGAGTCTATACATGCTCCGAGACGTCCCGGAGATATGAACAGGTCGCTTGCTGATATAAGACGATTAACGGATATTCTTAAAGTTGAAAACGATGTCAATTTTTACAAGGCGCTTGAACAGACCACGGAATGGTTTGTCGGTAATTACAGCGCAGCATTGGAACTTTGAAATGAAAATGAAAAACATGAGGATATTACTGGCAGGCGGGGCGGGATTTGTCGGATCACACTTGTCGGAAAGGTTATTGAATGACGGGCACCGTGTAATATGCGTGGACAATCTCGTGACAGGCTCCGAACGCAACATTGAACATCTAAAGGATAACGCCCATTTTGAGTTTATCAGACATGACATCTCCAAGCATATTACCCTGGAAGAAAAAATTGATTACATTCTTCATTTTGCTTCTCCGGCAAGTCCGGAGGATTATCTTGAGTTTCCGATAAAAACGCTTAAAGCCGGTTCGTTGGGAACACATAATTGTCTGGGAGTAGCTAAAAAACATGGGTCCAAATTCTTGTTGGCATCTACTTCGGAAGTGTACGGAGATCCTTTGGTTAATCCCCAGCCGGAAACATACTGGGGCAATGTGAATCCCGTGGGTCCCCGCGGCGTATATGACGAAGCCAAACGTTTTGCCGAGGCGATTACGCTGGCTTATCACAGAAAGCTCGGTATTGACGTAAAAATAGCTCGTATATTCAATACCTACGGCGAGAGGATGCGGTATCGTGACGGAAGGGTGGTTCCAAACTTTATAACTCAGGCGTTGGAGGGTAAACCGTTGACGGTATACGGTGATGGGTCACAGACAAGAAGTTTTTGTTACGTGTCAGATTTGGTGGAAGGCATAATAAGGTTAATGGAGTCTGACCTGAACGAACCCGTGAATCTCGGTAATCCCATTGAGATGAGTATACTGGATTTCGCGAAAAAGATTAAAACGGTTACGGGTCGTGGAAGCGAGCTGATTTTTAAAGGCCTGCCCGTGAACGACCCGAAGGTAAGAAATCCCGATATCACGAAAGCCAGAGAAAAACTCGGATGGGAACCGGTTGTCGGTCTGGACGAAGGCCTGCGGAGGACCGTTGCGTGGTTCCAAGCTCAGTAGGGGCGGGGTTTCCCCGCCCTGAACGTGGAGCAGAAGGAAAGCAAATGAAAGATGAGATACGTATGAACATACCGCTCGTGGATCTTAAAGCTCAGTATCATTCCATGAAGGGCGAGATAGATGCGGCGCTAAAACAGGTTATAGACAGCCAGTATTTCGTGTTGTCCGGAGAAGTGAGCGGGCTGGAAAGTGAAATTGCGGCTTATTGCGCCTCTTCCGGAGCTGCCGGTGTGGCTTCGGGCACGGATGCCCTTATTCTCGCGTTGCGGAGCCTGGGGATAAAAGAAGGCGATTTTGTAATCACGACGCCTTTCACTTTTTTCGCTACCGCTGAAGCGGTGTCCATCGTGGGTGCAAAACCTCTTTTTGTGGATATAGACCCCGCGACATATAATATTGATCCCGCCAAAGTGGAATGGTTTTTGGAGGGGATGAACCCCGACGAGAGAGAAAAGGTAAAGGCCATAATCCCCGTGCATCTTTACGGTCAGTGCGCGGATATGGATCGGATTATGTCAATCGCGGAGAAATACGGGCTTAAGGTCATAGAGGATTGCGCGCAGGCCATAGGGGCGCTCTATAAGGGAAAAAAGGCCGGTAGTTTCGGCGATGCTTCCTGTTTTAGTTTTTTCCCCAGCAAAAACCTGAACGGTTTCGGTGACGGAGGCATGGTTGTTTCCGCTAATGCGAAAATGATTGAGCGGATAAAAAAACTTCGTGTTCATGGCAGCCGAGAAACATATATCCATGAGGAGATAGGTTATAATTCGCGTCTTGACAGTCTGCAGGCTGCCGTTCTTCGGGTCAAGCTGAAAAAACTTGATTCATGGCTTGAACGGAGAAGGGCTATTGCCGGAGAGTATAATAAGGCCTTCACTTCTTCGGGGATCGTTATTCCGGTGACCGGTGAGGGGAACACGCATACCTATCATCAGTACACTATAGCCGTGGAAGGGCGGGACGACTTTCTTCAATATCTTAACGACAAAGGTATTGCCGCTCGCGTGTATTATCCCGTCCCCTTGCATCTCCAGCCGTGTTACAGGGACCTGGGATATGCCATTGGCAGTTTCCCTATTTCCGAAAAAACCGCCGAAAAAGTCCTATCGCTACCCATTTATCCTGAGCTTACCGAAAAAGAGATCGAATATATAATCCAGACCGTAAGGTCTTATGTTAATTCCTGATGGATGGGAGAGTTGAGGAATGAAAGTATCCGTGCTTATCCCGGTCTATAACGAGGCCAAAACAGTTATAGATGTTCTTGATCTTGTAAAGAATGCCGCGTTTGATAAGGAAATTATTCTTGTTGATGACGGTTCCGCGGATAAGACGAGAAATATTCTGAAAGAACGGTTTGGTAACGGTGATGAGAATCTCAAAATATTGTATCATCGGCATAACATGGGAAAAGGCCGGGCAGTGCGGACTGCGCTTTCCCACGCCACGGGAGACTACATCGTTATCCAGGACGCGGACATGGAATATTCTCCCGCGAGTATCGTAAAACTGGCCGAATGTGTCAGAGATACCGGCGCGGAAGCGGTGTACGGTTCCAGATTTCTTAAAACGCGCAAGTCCACTTCTTTTCCTCACTTCCTCGTAAACTGGTTCCTCACTTTTTTGACAAATATTCTTTTCAGGTGTTCCCTTACGGACATGGAGACATGTTATAAAATGGTCAGGACGGATATCATGCGTGACCTTGATATACGCGCCGAAGGGTTTGAAATCGAACCGGAGATTACAGCGAAACTTCTGAAAAAAGGATACGCTATCAGGGAGATGCCGATAATATATCGCGGCCGAGGTTATGATGAAGGGAAAAAGATAGGTTGGTTTGACGGAATGAAAGCGGTATGGGTATTATTTCGCTGCCGTTTTTCGGGATAGAATCGGACGGAAAACATGGAAAATATCGTTATTTTCAGGACAGATCGCATCGGGGAAGTTCTTCTCTCAACTGTTGCGATAGATGCCGTGAAAAGGCGTTATCCCGCCGCCCGCGTTTCGTTCGTGACATCGGAATATTCCAGGCCCGTGCTTGAGGCGCGTCAGGATATTGAAAAGATATTTACTGTCGGCGTTCCCGGGAAAGGCAAATGGCTGCTGAGGATATTCCGGCTTGTTTCCCTGTTGAGAAAAAACCATTTTGATACGGCGATAGTGCTTAACCCGAGAAAAGATCTGCATCTGGCGTGTTTTCTCGCCGGTATTCCGGTTCGCGCGGGATATGACAGAAAATGGGGAGGCATCTTTCTTAACAGAAAGATACCGGACGAAAGAGGGAAAGGGAAAAAGCACGAATGTGAGTATACGAGGGATTTGTTGGATTTGGTGGGAGCAGGACAGGGTATTTTCCTGCCGCATCTTTTTGTCTCTTGCGGGGATGAAAAAACCGTGGCGGAATTTATGCGGCATAGGAGAATTGATTCGCGGGAAGTTTTAATAGCCATTCATCCCGGAAGCAGTAATCCCGCGAAGATATGGCCTCATGAGAGATACGCGGAACTTATTCGCAGACTAAAGACCGAACTGGGATGCCGCGCGGTTGTTTTCGGAAGCCGGGAAGAAACCGCCCTGGTGGGGAAGATAGCACTTCTGGCGCAAGCGGATGCAATAGAGGGAGCGGGTGTATTCGATCTGGGGGCCCTGGCGGCGTTTTTAAAAAAGACCGTTCTTTTTATCGGCAATGATACCGGTCCGATGCACATGGCCGCCGCGCTCGGAGTGCCTGTTATCGGCATATTCGGCAGAAATATTCCCGGCGTGGGTCCGGTGCGATGGGGGCCTTGCGGGGAGGGGAATGTCGCGCTTCATAAAGATTCCGGATGTGAAAAGTGTCATGACGCCGCGTGTCCCCATGACTACAAGTGTCTTCGGGCGGTAACAGTGGACGAGGTGTTCAACGCCGCCCAAAAAATAGTAAAGCGAGCGGTATGAAAAAGATACTGATTGCTAATATATTCGGAATAGGCGATGTCCTTTTTACGACGCCATTGATCACGAACCTCAAGGAAGGCATAAAAAACGTTTCCGTGGATTATCTGTGTAACGCGAGAACAAAAGACATTGTCGGGAATAATCCCGATGTGAATGAAGTTCTGGTTTACGAAAAAGATTTTTATAGAGAACTATGGCGCCGGTCCAGGATACGCTGTCTGCAGTCATTGTTAGAATTATTCCTGAAGATCCGGCGAAATCGGTATGACGCTGTCTTTGATTTTACCTTATCCAGGAAATTCGGATTTGTTTTCATGCTTGCCGGTATCCGCCGTCGGATAGGACTGGATTACAGGCGTCGCGGAATTTTTCTCACGGAGAGGATACCTTTTGATGGATTCGAGGGGCGACATGTCGTAGAATATTATCTTGATCTTCTCGGGCGCGTGAATGTGACTGTTCGCGAGAAGAAGTTACGGCTTGTCGCGGGTACGGCGAAGAAAAACCTGCCGGCACGTTCTCCGAAGCTTGTTGCGATTATTCCGGGCGGCGGGGCCAGTTGGGGCCGTCATGCGTCCCGCAAACGGTGGAACGCGAAGGGGTTTTCGGGTGTCGGTGATATTCTCGCGGAAAAAGGCTATGAGGTAATAATTGTCGGTGATGCTTCCGAGAAGGCTTTATGCGCCGGCGTAGCAGAAAACATGAAAAAAAAGCCGTTGGACATCAGGAACGATTTGTCTCTGGCCTCTTATATGGCGCTCTTGTCGGAATGTGAGCTTGTTTTATGCAATGACGGCGGGCCGTTACACATGGCCGTTGCTCTCGGGACCAAAACGGTTTCTATTTTCGGACCGGTGGATGAGGCGGTCTACGGGCCGTATCCGATTTCGGAAAGGCATAAGGTTGTAAAGGCGGGAATGGTTTCGTGCCGGCCTTGTTATGGCCGTTTTAAACTTCCGGAATGCCGGCACGCCGGAAGATGTTTGACAGAAATTAACCCGGCAATCGTGGCAGACGCATGTTTGTCTTTATTGGATCCGGAATAAACAGGAATGGGGTAGACATGGAAAAAGCTCCGGTAAGCGTGGTTGTTATAACAAAAAACGAAGAGCAGAATATCGCCGGATGTCTTGAAAGCGTGAAATGGGCTGACGAGATTATCGTGGTTGATGACGAAAGCACTGATACGACGCGGGAAATAGTAAAAAAATATACCGATAAGATTTTCACCCGAAAGATGGAGAATGAGGGCGTGCATCGTAACTGGGCTTATGCGCAGGCTGCAAACGACTGGGTATTAAGCCTGGATGCCGATGAGCGCGTGACGGAACCTCTTGCAGACGAGATTATCGGCCTTTTGAAGGGTGTGCCGGAATTCAAGGCGTACACCACTCCCAGACGGAATTATATCGGTGATCACTGGCTTCGCTACGGCGGTGAGTATCCCGCCGCTCAAACAAAATTTTTCCTGAAAAATGAGTTCCGGTATGAAGAGGCGGAGGTTCATCCGCGCGCGTTTCTGGACGGTGATTGCGGGCACTTTAAAGGGGATTTAATACATTATTCCCACAGGGATATCTCGGATTATCTCAGCAGTCTTAACAGTCAAACTACGCTTGAAGCGAAAAAATGGTACAATACCGGCAGAAAGATGAGTCTCGGGCACGCCACCTGGCGCACTTTTGACCGCTGTTTTTATCGCCGTCTTTTGAGAAAGAAAGCGTATAAAGACGGAATATACGGTCTGACGGTCGCGGTTTTTAGCGG
>CAZGOZ010000003.1:17869-26846 GCA_964528025.1 uncultured Planctomycetia bacterium | reverse complement strand
GAAAGAAAGCGTATAAAGACGGAATATACGGTCTGACGGTCGCGGTTTTTAGCGGATTATACCAGATAGTGAGTTACCTTAAATACAGAGAAATGATTCAAAAAGGAAAGCTGCGGGGGTAGATCTGAATAATAACCAAGATACAAGAAACAATAACCAAATAATAACCAATGACCAAAGTTCAATAACCAAACAATCCGGAAAAAGATCTGCCGTTTGGTTATTGTGATTTGGATATTATTTGTATCTTGTTTCTTGGTTATTGGTTATTTGACTTAAGATTCCGGGGGGGCGCTTAGAGATGGGCGACAAATATGTGTTTCTTGACAGGGACGGGGTAATAAATACCGATCCCGGCGGATGGACCGAACATGGGTACGTGGCCGCATGGAAAGATTTTCATTTCTTGCCGCTTGTTGCGGAAGCCATAAAAAAACTTTCCGATGCCGGTTATGAAGTTGTTATCATATCCAACCAACAGGGCGTCGGTAAAGGGTATTTTACCGAGGAGGACCTGAACGATCTGACGGAGCGGATGAAGCGCGTTTTAGAGGCGGCGGGCGGTAAGATTAAGGGCGCGTATTATTGCACGCACAGAAAAGAAGAGAACTGCTCATGCCGTAAACCGAAAGAGGGACTTTTTCTTTTGGCGCGGAAAGAACTCGGCATATCCACTTTTGAGGGAAAGTTCTATGTAGGGGACACTGAGCGTGACATGCAGGCCGGGAAAAAAGCCGGGCTGAAGGGTATACTTATCCTTTCGGGGAAAACCAAGACCGAAGATGTCGCACGATGGGAATGCAAACCGGATTATATCTGCCGGGACTTGATGGAGGCGGCTGAATTAATCCTGGAGAAAGGGGAAGCGTGAATAAGAAAAAAAAGATTCTTGTATTGTATTCAACCGGAGGTATGGGGCACAAGAAAGCGGCCACGGCAGTTTTCAAGGCGTTCAAGGACAAAACGGATGCGGATATTGACGTTGAAATAATGGATGTTCTTGATTTTGCCAACAGTGTGTATAAATTTTTATATTTGAAGTTATATGTCTTTCTGATGTCACGGGGGAAGTTGTTGTGGGGGGCACTGTATTATTTTTCAAATATCCCGCTCGTGGACACTCTTACGCGTTCCGTGCGAGGCAGGACAGATTCAATGAGCCTTCCGAAGCTTGTTCCGACGCTGGTTGAAAAAAATCCTGATGCGATTGTCGCGACGCATTTCATGCTGTCGAGTGTGGCCGGCATTCTTAAAAAGCATAAAAACTTCAGCTCAAAACTGTTCACTCTTGTTACCGATTACGGTCCTCACAGTTTCTGGTTATCGCGATATATTGACAGGTTTTTTGTGGGTTCGACCTCGGTAAAACAGGAAATGATGAAGCGCGATGTTCCTGAAGATAAGATTGATGTCACGGGACTTCCGGTTGGCGAGGAGTTTCGGCGTAAATATGATATCGCCGATCTGCGCAAAAAATACGGTCTTGAGGAAGGGAAAAAGACCATCTTCCTTATCAGCGGAGGATTCGGAGTGGGCCCTATCGGTAAAATTTTGCTTTCACTGAACAAGTGCCGCGCGGATATACAGGTAATCACGGTGTGCGGACACAATGAAAAGATATATGAGAATATACGGCTTCTGGAGAAGAAGTTGAAATACAAGGTAGTGCTATTCGGTTTTACCGATAAAGTGGCGGAACTCATGTCGGCATCAGATCTGATGATAACAAAAGCCGGAGGAATAAGTGTTACTGAGGCTCTGAACACCAGTCTGCCCATGGTGATGTTCGCTTCCATGCCGGGGCAGGAAACCTGGAATGAAGATTTTCTTCTGCGAAACGGCGCCGCCGTCAAGGCGAAAAAAATAAGCGATATACCCGTGGTTGCGGACAAGATACTCTTGTCGCCGGGAAGCCGCAGTGTTTTTGGGAGAAATATAGAACATATAAGAAAGCCGCGCGCGGCGGACGATATCGTGGATATTGTTCTGGAGGGGCTAAAATAACACATGACCATTAAGGGAACAGAGGATATTAAAAAATGGGTGAGGAGAACGGTTGATTCGGAAACTCTGGCCGGGATAGATGAAGTAGTCGTCTTCCCGCGCGCAAAAAAAATAACGGTTCGAAAAAATATGTCGGAGAATACTTTGAAGGGATTAGAGAGTAAGGTTTCATCGTGTCGGGGCTGCGGTCTCGCCGAAACACGGACAAACGTGGTTTTCGGCGAAGGGTCGCCGCGCGCGGCGTTGATGTTTGTGGGAGAAGCCCCGGGCGCTGAGGAAGACAAGCAGGGAAGGCCTTTTGTCGGCCGCGCCGGCGGTCTTCTGACAAAAATAATTGAGTCCATCGGCCTGGCGAGAGAGGATGTCTTTATCGGTAACATATTAAAGTGCCGTCCTCCCGGCAACAGGAATCCCATGCCGAATGAGATAGCAGTATGTTCGCCGTATCTCATAGACCAGATCAAGTTCATAAAACCGAAAGTCATCTGCGCGCTCGGCAAGTTTGCCGCCCAGCGACTTCTCAATACGGAAACGCCGATAAGCCAGTTACGGGGCAAGTTTTATGACTATCAGGGCGTGAAACTCATGCCGACATATCATCCGGCATATTTGTTAAGAAACTCTGCGGGAAAGAAAGACGTGTGGGAGGATATGAAAAAAGTGGCAAAAGAGCTCGGCCTTGTCATCCCCCCGCGAAAACGCACATCGTAGGGGCGGGTTCTAAACCCGCCCGAAACGTGTCATCCCCGCGAAAGCGGGGATCCAGAAGACGAAAGAAAATAGAAATCGTAGGGGCACGGCATGCCGTGCCCGAAACGTGTCTACTCACAATACAATATGAATTACGTTGAGATCGCGACAAACCTTCCTATAGACCGCACTTTTCAGTATAAAGTGACAGGCAAAGAGCAATACCCGCCGGAGGTCGGAAAACGCGTGTATATGCCTTTTCGCGACGTCAGGCGTGTGGGTTATATCGTGAAAACCGAAAAAACTCCTGCGGTAAAAGAACCCAGAGAAATCATAGACGTTATAGATGAAGCACCTCTCTTTACCGGGGAAATGATAAGATTAGCGAAATGGATCGCGGATAATTATTTTTGTTCGTGGGGTCAGGCGCTTGAAGCGATGATTCCCGGCGCGCTGAAACGCGGAAAAACATCAATGACATCCAGGATAAAAGAAATTCCGGAAGAGGTTATTTCGACAAAACCGCACGCCCCGAACAAAGAGCAGCAAGAAGTCCTGAAACATTTAATGGAATGTATTGATAAAGAGAAACATGAGGTATTCCTTCTTCACGGCATAACAGGAAGCGGTAAAACGGAGATATATCTGCAGGCCGTTGATGCGGTTCTAAAGAAAAACAAGACAGCCGTCGTGCTGGTTCCCGAAATATCCCTCACGCCGCAGACGGTTGAAAGGTTCAAATCAAGGTTTGGCGATAACGTTGCTGTTTTTCATTCGGGGATGCTCGCGAGCGCGAAGTTTTCTGAATGGGAACGGATTAGATGTGGTGAGGCGAAAATAGTCGTAGGTCCGCGGTCGGCCGTCTTCAGCCCTTTTAAGAATCCGGGTATATTTATTGTTGACGAGGAACATGAGCCGAGTTACAAGCAGGACGACGCTCCCAGATATCATGCGCGTGATGTTGCGATTGAACGGGCTCGAATGTCCGGGGCGCCGGTTGTGCTTGGCAGCGCCACTCCGTCTCTTGAGTCATACCACAAAGCGATAAGCGGGGAGTACCGGCTCGTTGAATTGACACAGCGGATACATGAACGCCTTCTGCCGCGCGTGAAACTCGTTGACATGAGGATGGAATTTGACACGAAAACGGGCAGAAAGGTTATCTCGCGTATTCTCGCGGAAGCATTAAAAAAGGATATAGCAAAAAAGCAGCAGGCGCTTGTTTTTTTGAACCGCCGGGGGTTTTCCACGTTTGTTACTTGCGGGAAGTGCGGTTATCTCTTGAAATGCCGAAAGTGCGATTCACCGATGGTGTTTCATCGTGAAAAAAAAGGACTCATTTGTCATTACTGTAACATGAGAATGGATCCGCCACCCGTATGCCCGGAATGCAAGGAAGGTTCTCTCATGTACAAGGGGACCGGAACGCAAAAAGTTGAGACGGATCTGAGAAAAATACTGCCTAATGCCAGAATAGTGCGTATGGATTCGGATACAATGTCCAAAAGAGGCGCTCATGACAGGGTGTTGCGTGATTTCAAAGACCACAAGACGGATATAATAGTCGGAACACAGATGATCGCCAAGGGACTGGATTTTCCCAAAGTCACGCAGGTCGGCGTTGTATCCGCCGATGCCAACCTCAATCTGCCGGATTTCAGGTCGGCAGAGCGGACATTTAATCTTATCACTCAGGTGGCCGGCCGCGCCGGCAGAAGTAATCTCGGCGGCGAAGTTATTGTTCAGACGTATACGCCGGGGCATTATGCGGTGAACCTGGCCGCGAAACATGATTATGACGGTTTTTACAGACATGAGATAGAATCGCGCCGTGAACTTCTTTTTCCGCCGTTTTGTCATCTTGTAAAGATTACTTTGAGAGCGAGGAAAGAAGAAAATGCCGCGAAAAGCGCGGAAAAGATGGCGGCGTTGTTTAAAAAAAAGATGCCGGAAGTAGCCATGCTGGGCCCCGCTCCCGCGCCGATGACAAAACTCAGGGGATATTACCGATGGAACATTCTCCTGAAGGGGTCCTCACGCAGCAGTATTGTCGGCATGCTGCGAAAAAACCTTCGGGGTTTTCGTAAGGGTCCGGGTGTTCTTATCGCGGTGGATGTGGACCCGATGTCTTTATAAAAGCGTATACTTTGTCATTCCCGCTATCTTGTCATTCCCGCGGAAGCGGGAATCCAGAAAAGTGCGTATACTTTGTCATTCCCGCGGAAGCGGGAATCCAGAAAGCAGACCAAATATCACGGAGATTGGATCATTATGAAGATAATTTTTTTTGGAACGGGAAAGTTTGGTCTTCCGGCGTTGAAAAAAATACTCAAGAGCGGTCATGATATTGTGGGGGTTGTTACCACGCCGGACAAGAAAAGGGGAAGAGGGCAGAATATCCGACCGGCGCCTGTAAAGGCGCTGATGGAGCAGGCAGCCCCGGGTATTCAGGTTCTCCAGCCGGAGAAGATTTCTGACCCGGAATTCATTAGCCGCCTGAAAGCGGCAGGCGCGGATGTTTTTGTGATCATAGATTATGGCCGGATCCTGCCGAAAGAAGTTTTGACCATACCCCGCAAGTATTGCATAAATCTGCATCCTTCGCTTCTGCCGCGGTACAGGGGGGCGGCTCCGATAAACCGAGCGCTTCTTGACGGAGAGTCGGAAACCGGCAATACCGTGATACGCATGGACGAACGCATGGATGCCGGGGATATAATAACGCAGGAGAAGGTAACGATTCGCGAGAACGAGGACGCGGCGCGGTTGTCTGATGTTCTTTCGGCGCACGGCGCGGCTCTTGTGGTGAAAACGTTGTCTTTGATAGAGTCCGGGGATGAAAAATTTGTAAAACAGGATGAGAACAAGGCGACCTATGCCCCGAAATTGGAAAAAAAAGAAGGAAAGATTGACTGGGCATCTTCCTGCGATGCGGTTGTGAAAAAAATACGGGCAATGCAGCCGTGGCCCGGCGCCTTCACCATGCTTGACGGCAGGACATTGAAAATACTTGAGGCCCAAACGGCCGTTGTTCCCGGAGATACGCGCCGGCCGGGGACGGTTATTGATGCGGAAAAATTTGTCGTAAAGGCCTCCGAAGGCGCTGTTTGCGTGATCCGCCTTCAGCCCGAGGGAAAACGGGCGATGACCGCCCGAGCATTTCTCCGAGGATATCCGCTCAAATCCGGTGTCATACTAGAGTAGGGGCAGACCCGTGTGTCTGCCCTGCAGAGGGCCAGAAAACTATTGAATGATTACCCGTTCAAGTATATAATATCCACTTCAAAAATCTGTAATTTACTAAAAGTAACTAAAGTAACTCAGGGGGGACACAAATGGCGATTAAGGTAGGTATTAACGGTTTCGGAAGAATAGGAAGAATGGTTTTCAGGATCATGGCTGAACGCGGGGGCTTTGACGTTGTCGCCATAAACGACCTGACGGATGCGAAAACGCTCGGCCACCTGTTAAAATACGATTCAACCCACGGCAAATTCAGGGGGACCGTGGAGGCGAAAGAAAAGTCTTTGGTGGTAAACGGTAAGGAGATAGAAATACTGAGTATCAAAAACCCCGCCGACCTTCCCTGGGCCAAAGAAAACGCGGAAATAGTCATTGAATCAACCGGTGTTTTTCGTAAAAGAGAACAGATCGCTCTCCATCTGGAGGCAGGCGCTAAAAAGGTTATTTTGACCGTGCCGGCCAAGGATAAGATAGATAACATGATAGTTCTCGGAGTGAATGATGCCGATTTGAAAGAGACCGATCAGATCGTGTCAAACGCTTCATGCACGACCAACTGTCTGGCCCCGATGGTCAAGGTTCTCAATGACAGTTTCGGCCTTAAAAGAGGACTCATGACGACGGTGCATGCTTACACGAACGATCAGAGTATATTGGACCTGCCTCACAGCGACCTGAGACGGGCGAGGGCGGCCGCCGAAAGCATAATACCCACGACGACCGGCGCAGCTGCGGCGGTAGGAAAGATTATACCCGAACTTGCGGGAAAACTTAACGGCATGGCCATGAGGGTTCCCGTAAAGGACGGTTCCGTGGTGGATTTCGTCGCGGAACTCGGGAAAGAAGTAACCGTTGAAGAGGTGAACGAGGCCATGAAAAAAGCCGCGTCCGGCGATCTTAAAGGGATCATGGAATATACCGAGGACCCGATCGTGTCTATAGACATCGTCGGAAATCCCTCCTCTTGCATATTTGACGCCCTTTCAACAATGGTCATGGAAGGGAACATGGTCAAGATCATCGGCTGGTACGATAATGAGTGGGGGTATTCCAACCGTGTGGTTGACCTTATAGGGCGTCTCGCCCGGTAATGCCAGTAGGGCGAAGTTAAAGCAAAGCGTCACTTAAGTGGCGCTCTGCTTTTTTTGTGCAACAAGACCTTGTTCAACAAAGTATTGTCATATAACTATCGTTAGAAGAAATATCTTGACGAGGATAGCCGAGTAACTGATAATACCGCATATAGGGGAAACGGAAAATAGCATTGCAAAGAGAAATAAATGAAGATACGGGATGTTTCAATAGGATTTAAAATACGAAGCCTAAGAAACTCAAAGAGAACCACTCTTCGGGAATTAGCCGATCTAACCGACTTAACCACCAGCTTTATCTCTCAGGTTGAAAGAGGTATGGTCTCTCCGTCTATTGCTTCTTTGAAAAAGATCGCCCACGCCTTAAACGTGAATATTGGGGAGTTTTTTGAAGAAGACCTGAAGGACTTCACCTTTATCAGAAAAGACAAGGCGCCGAAAGTAACAGATAAAGAGACAAAATCTTCATACGAAACATTGGTATCTGATCTTCTTGGCGTAAAGATGAAGCCGCTAATTTGCAGTCTGCAAAAAGGCGGAGAGATCAAAAAAGAAATGCTGCTTGAAGAAGGCGATACATTTGCAATGGTAATGGGGGGGAACCATAGAACTTTTTTGTGATAAAGAGAGCTTTGTTTTGAATAGAGGAGATAGTTTCTATTGCAAAGGCCGGAAAAGAGTTAGCAATATAGTGAATGTCAGTAACGCGGAAAAAGAAACAGTCCTTTTATGGATCAGGAGTAGATGCGAATAAATAAGGCCTTTTTGTCAAAAGGTCTTATTTATTTGCATAGATTCTACATTGCTGTTCAATGTCGTACATAAGGCGGTTATAATCATGGACGGATTATCCACAGAGCAATTATTTACAAGTTCGCAGGTATTAGCACAGGTCAATATAAGCTACCGACAGCTTTCTTATTGGGAGCTCAAGGGTATAATCAGGCCCGTTTTTCAAAAACAGGGAACCCGCGATTTCAAGCGCTATACCCGGGAAGATATAGATACCTTAAAGAAAGTTAAGAGTCTTTTGGGCGAGGGTTATAGCCTGCCCACAACTGCTACCTTGAATGAAATTAGTAAAAGAAAAGAGATGGAAGATAAGCTGGAAAAGTCAGAAAAAAGGTACAAGGACTTATTAGATAATGCGAATGATATAATTTTAAGTGTTGATGCTCAAGGCAGTATCGTATATTTCAATAGAATGCTTTCAGAGTTAAGCGGCTACTCAGAAAAAGAACTGCTATTAATGAACGTTCTTGAAGATCTGGTTGCGCCGGATTTCAGAGATAAAACAAAGGAATACTTAGCTCTGTTATGTAAGGGTGTAGATATAAAGAATATGCCCCAATGCTTTGTTAAAAAGAACGAACAGAGACTCTATCTGGAATTAAATTCAACCGCAGTTTGTGACGAAAATAATAATTTTTTGAGAACAAGATGTATTTTAAGAGACATCACCGAGCGCAAACGCGCGGAGAAGGTACTGCGGGAGAGCGAAAAGCAGAACGCTTTCAAAGCGGAATTACTTTGGAAGGCTCCGGTGATTGCCGCATTTTTTGATTTGGAACTCAACATGGTCTGGGCAAATAAGGCATACGAAAAGGCTACAGGATTGTCCGTGCAGAAAATGGCAGGCAAGAAATGTTACTCCGTCTGGGGGCTTACCAAGTCGTGTCGCAACTGTCCGGTTGTGAAAGTAATTGAAACCGGAAAACCCGCGGAAACTGAGTTGACGCCCCAGAATCAGGATCATTGGCCTGAGAGTCAGGGGTGTTGGCTGTCAATGGCCGAGCCTGTCCTGGATGCGGACGGTAGAATTCTCGGCGCCATTGAAACTGCTATTGACATCACCGAACGTAAGAAGGCAGAGGATGCGCTACGGAAGAGTGAAGCGAAGTATAGAGAGCTTGCCGCCAGCATCACAGATATCTTCTTTGCTATGGACA
>CAZGOZ010000003.1:0-17769 GCA_964528025.1 uncultured Planctomycetia bacterium | reverse complement strand
GCGAAGTATAGAGAGCTTGCCGCCAGCATCACAGATATCTTCTTTGCTATGGACAAAGATTTGAGGTATACCTATTGGAATAGAGCATCAGAAGAACTCACGGGGATCAAAGCGAAAGATGCTATTGGGCGGTCCATCTTTGAGGTTTTCCCGGATAGAGAAGATGTTAAAAGAGCTGTTGCTGCGTATAGAAAGGTATTAAAGACACAACAACCCCAGAGCTTTGTGAACGAGTACACATCTAAAGGTAAACGCTTCTTCTTTGAGATCAGCGCCTATCCTTCTATGGATGGCCTCTCTGTTTTTGCCAAAGATATCACACAGAATAAATCCGGTAAGACCCCCCCTTGGCGACATAGAAATCATAAATAGCGGATTAAAATTTGTATAAGGAGGACGCGCATCACGCATTTAAATCTCCACTTTACAAAATGTAACTTATAGTGTAATCTGCTATCCGTGAGGGCACGCAAAAATATGGAGCACAAATGAGATGTTCTAAAAAAATAAAAGAAAGCAATGTCCGGCGCGCAAACCAGAGTATCTGTATTGTATTTTATAGATTGCAGAATACTGATGCTGATGAAATGAAAGAATCATTTGTCCGTGACATAAAGGGGAATAGGTTAATTTTTGTTACCCAGGAACCGATAGATCCGAACACTGAGTTAGAATGTGAAATATATCAACAATCCAACATTCAGACGCGTATAATTATTCCATCACTTGTTTCAGCAAAAGTAGTCCGAATGGAAAAAATAAATAATGATAGTGACCCCGAAGGTAATAGGTGTAGGGTGGAAGCAAGGCTTATAAAAAGATCAGTATTAAAGAAAAATATTTGACAAGCTGTCTTGGATTAGGTAAGGTATTCCGAAAAGGGATTGTAAATGTGTTTGTGCAGTAAAATAAGAGAACAATGAAACTTTTAACAACTGAAGACATCAAACCCGTTTTTCAAATGAAAAAAGCGGATTTTTTTTACCCCAACATTAAAGTAGTGCTTAACCTAATTACAGTCAAGCTTAACTTTTGCGGTCTGTTGAATCGGGATCAAAATGATTGAAGCGGTTATAAGTTCTGTGGAAGGCAAACTAATGTGTCCGTGTTGCGGCGCGGATAATTTTCTTATTTTTAGAAAAGATAAACTGCACCGGGGACTGTTTGCACACCATTGCAAATGCCGCGAGTGTAATATGCTCTTCGCGCTCAAGAGCAGGGGATCAATAACAGGAGGAGGTAAAGTAATGAGGATGAAAAAGATCGGCGCAGCAGGATTGCTTTCTTTTTTCGTGACAGCGTCATCGGCGGTTTCCGGGTTTGCGACGGAAACGGAGACCGCGGCGGCTCAACAACCGGGATTCATATCGTCCATATTGGGATCGGCAAAAATTTCGTTGACAAAATTCGGTTTGTATTTGCCGAAGTTGGCGGGATTGTTACTGATTCTTGTTGCCGGCGCTTTGATCGCGGTAGGAATTGCGATTTTGATCGAAAAGTTCCTAAAACTCATTCGCCTGGAGAAGGGTGCGGCGAAAATAAAAATTCCCGAGATTCTCAGAAAAGGCAGCATTGGGCTGTCCTTAAGTGAATTGATCACGGAAATAGCATTTTTTCTGATTATTATCGGCTCATTAATTGCCGCGTTGGAATTCTACGGTTTGACTACAAGCGTGCTAACCGGCCGGGTACTTTCCTATATTCCTCATGTGATCGCAGCTATGTTTATATTGATCCTGGGGATCTTTATGGCGATACTCATCGGGGGGATCATCACGTTGGCAGGCGGAAACATGAGAATCGCCCAGGCAGCCACGCTCGGCCGCATTGCCAAATATGCGATTATTATCTTCGTGGGACTGCTTGCTTTAAAAGAGGTAGGCCTTAACATAATTTTAACAGACAGATCCAGCGATATCATTCTCGGCAGTTTAGCATTGGGCAGCGCTCTGGCCTTTGGCCTGGGGGCAAAAGATAAAGCCGGAAAATTTATAGATAATATATTCAGGAACTAAGTTTGATTTTGCTGTTCGCGTCTCCCAATGAAAGAGCAGAAAACAAAGAAAGGGGGTGAGAAACATGGCAGTAGAAAAAGCAATCGCATCTTCCAGCTTAGTGGAAGTGGTTGACAGGATCCTGGACAAGGGCGTAGTCGTTGATGCTTGGGTGAGAGTATCACTCGTAGGCATTGAATTACTCGCTATCGAAGCCAGAGTCGTGGTCGCATCGGTTGAGACCTTTCTGAAATATGCAGAAGCGGTAGGTCTCTTACCGGCAGCGTAATCGCAACCGAGTAATGTGCGAAACGTCCTTGGGAGTATAGAAGCGCTTTGGCCCTTCTATAGAGCTTCGGCTTAGTTCCCAAGTATGTCATCGCGCTCTCGCACAGATCGTATTATCGTAGAGGCAAAGGAAAGAACCATGGAAGAGCCCAAACAGCTTTATAAGATCGTTGAAGAGATAGTAGGATCATACGAGTCAAAGGTAAAGACGGTTACCTCTTTGATGAAAGAAGTTACAGAGAGGATCCGGACTTATCATAGAGAGCAGGGCCAGATGACTTTCACGCTGAGAGAAATATTGGCTAAGAACGAATGTTTAAGGAAGAAAGATTTTGATACGATGATTTCCGAGATTCGCGGCCAGCAGGACAAAAGAGAGTGTGAAGTCAGCCAGATGGTAGAGGACTTCTGTAATGAAGAGGCAGAAACGGTTGCCAAGCTGAAAGAGATCCTTACGGTAAAGAGTCCCTCAACTTTAGAAGACTTTAAGATCTTAAAAGAGAAGATGCTAAACCGGCCTAAAGAGAGAGAAAAAAGGGTAAGTCAGATGCTGAAGGATTTTCATCGCGAGCAGGAAGAATTAAACACGGCCCTGAAGATGCTTCTGGAGAAGGGGCCTTCTGTGAGGATCAAGGATTTTAAGGCAATGGTGAAGGCGTTTCAAATTAATCGCAAGGATGAAAACACTAAGGTGGATAAGATATTAGAGGAGTTTGAGAGAGTAAAGGATGGAATAAGCAACCAGTGGCAGAGAGTAATTGCCACTGTCGGACAGGAGAGGAGGTGACATAACATGGCAGTTGAAAAGGCGATCGCATCTTCCAGTTTAGTGGAAGTGGTTGACAGGATTCTGGACAAGGGCGTAGTCGTTGATGCTTGGGTGAGAGTATCACTCGTAGGCATTGAGCTATTAGCTATTGAAGCCAGGGTCGTGGTAGCGTCTGTTGAGACATTTCTGAAATACGCAGAAGCAGTAGGTCTCTTACCGGCTGCGTAAGCGCAATCGAGTCAGGTGCGAAATGTCCTTGGGAGTATAGAGGCGCAAAAGCCCCTCTATAGAGCTTCCGCTTAATTCTCAAGCATATTTTTATATTTTTTTTGTGAGAGAGCATTTGTGAGAGAGCAAAGGAACAGAAGAAGGAGGGAAAAATGGCGAATGCAGATGACCTGAGAGGATTAGCGCAAGATACGGTTAATGCCTATAAAGACAGGGTAAAACGGATTAAAGGAATTAAAAGAGAAACGAAAGATCTGATGCACACCTGTAAGGAGGAAGATAAGGAAAGAGCCGCAGAGGTTTCCAAGCTAAAGGCGAATGCCGATAAGCTGGTCAAGGAGATTGCCGGTGAAAACAAAAAATTAAAGGCGGATACCGGCAAACTCGTGACGCAGTTTACCGGAGAGAGTAAAAAAAGAGCCGCGGATACATCTAAGTTCATAGGCGAATGCAAGAAGGAAGATAAAGCCAGAGCCGCCGATGTTTCCAAGTTAAAGGCGAATGCCGATAAATTGGTCGGAGAACTCGCTGGAGACAATAAAAAATTAAAAGCTGCCACTCAAACGCTCATGCGGAAATTTACCGGAGAAAGCAACAAGCGAGCCACTGAAGTTGCTGATCTTCTGTCAGATTACAAAAAAGAGCGGGTAGCGACTGCTACAGCCTGGAAGGGTCTTTTGTCCTCCATGGCCAGCGCCAGAAAAGCAGCACCATCCCCAATAGCGGTAGAGACAAAAGCCCTGGCCGTGGCCGGGAAGAAGAAGCCTGCTAAAAAGAAGAGCACGAAAAAGAGAAAAAGAAAATAGAGCTGAAGGAAGGGTGATAAAATGGCTAAGAAAAAAGGTACAGCGCAAAGCGGCGGCATTACATGCGCTTTCTGCAAGGGGAAAGGGAAAGACCCTTTCGGGATTATGTCTCCTTTATCTGTTTGCCAGGTGTGCACAGGGACAGGCAAGGTAACCGTTCCGACTCCAAGAGCAACATGTGTCTTCTGCAAAGGAACGGGCGTTTACTTTGATGAGCGGGTTACATGCACCGTATGCGGAGGTAAGGGCTCGGTTACAGTCCCTAAAGGCGCAAAAAAATGCCCTGCATGCAAAGGTACCGGTAAAGCTCCGGATGGTCTTCCTTGCCTCACTTGTAAAGGCAAGGGCGTCGTGTAATTACTGATCTTTTACAATTTAGTGCCCCTCCTGTTTCGCGGGGAATTTTGAACAACAAACGGTCGCGCCTTTATTTCGATACAAGGTGTATCGAAAGACGTGATCAGCCCATTCCGGAATTTCGGGATGCGCTTGTACTAAGGAGGTGTAAGATGTCTGTTGACGAGTTAACGACAGTATTAGAGCCGAGGTCCTTATCTAATTTTGTAGAAACAGAACAGGTAAAAGGAATATGCGAAAGGGCCTTGGCGTATGTCTCGGCCGGGTTCCCGATTCATTTCAGAGGCGTATCCGGCACGGGGAAAACTACCCTGGCTATGCACGTGGCTTCTAAAATAGGCCGGCCGGTAGTGGTGATCCACGGAGACGAAGAATTCTCCTCTTCGGATTTAGTAGGGGGAGAATACGGCTACCGCGTAAAAAAAGTAATAGATAATTTTATCCACTCGGTGCTAAAGACCGAAGAGGATATGCAGAAAAAATGGGTGGATAACCGCTTGACAGTTGCCTGTAAATACGGGTTCACACTGATCTACGACGAGTTCACTCGTTCCCGGCCCGAAGCAAACAATACTTTGCTATCCGTTCTTCAGGAGAAGATGCTTGACCTTCCGGCAGCAAGAGAAGGCGGAGAAAGTTACCTGCGCGTTGATCCTAACTTCACAGCTATCTTTACTTCTAACCCCGAGGAGTATGCCGGTGTCTATAGAACCCAGGACGCTTTAAGGGACAGGATGATCACTATGGATCTGGATCACTTCGATAAAGAAACAGAGGTAGCTATTGCCGGAACCAAGTCAGGCCTTTCACCGGAAGAGGCAGATAGAATAGTCAAAGTGATCAGGGGCTTAAGAAAATCGGGTAAATGCGAATACGCACCGACTATTCGGGGCCCGATCATGATAGGCAAGACCCTGAAAGTAAGAAGCGCGGTGGTTTCTAAGGATAACCCTATATTTAGAGAAACAGCTTTAGAAATATTGACTTCAGAAACAAGCAGGGTTGGTTCCAGAATACATCAGGTGAAAGTACGGGAAATTATAAATGAGCTGATTGATAAACACTGCTAAGCACAGATGGACACGGATAATCCGTGTTAATCTGTGTATGCGAAAGGAGGCCAGAGATGGCGCTGATGAGAGGATTTGCAAGAGTTGAGGAAAAAGGAAAGATCAACATTCCTGACAATATCTGCCGGGTAGTCAAGTTGGAAAAAGGACAGTTACTTGAGATTAAGGTTCAGGGACCTAACAATGGTCCTTACTTGATTATCAACAAACGTAAAGCCGCACGCTAAAGAAATACAAATGATAGAGGACAGCTCGCCTGCGGCAAAGCGAAGCGGGCCGGGGAAAAACAGAAAATCAGAATATGATTTCTGAATTCCGGCGTTTGTTTCTGAAAAGAGAGGTGATGGATTGTGGAAGATTCAAAAAAAGAGATATCTGAATATTTCCCATGGGAAGGTGAAGATGGAAGGAAGAAGAAGGCAAAAAGGGGTGATAGTATCCCCCCAAGAACCAATATACAGTCCAGGGTGCATTCAAAGCCAAAAACTGATGGCCAAGACTATTTAGATCTGTTCATAAGGGCAAAGGAGAAAGAACGGACGGAGAGATACGGCGAAATTTTAGGAAAACAGATGAAAGAAGTTTCAGATTCCTGGCGGGATATAAAGAACGATATGATACAAAGAGAAAAAGAGTTACCCAAAATTCCCAAAGGCGGCTTAGAGGAATCGGAAGAGATGCCTCCAAGGGTTACGCGAGGAAAAAAGGTCCCCGGACACATGAAGAAGATGGATTGGAACTATTAATGCAACACAGAGGACACGGAAGAGAACGGAAAACACTGAATTCCGTGTTCTCAGAAGTTTTAGTGTATTCAGTGTTGCAAGGAAGGACTAAATATGGATTGGTCATGGGATTCGCGCTCACATAAAGACATGAAGGTCGGGAAGCCTGGTATAAAAAAGTTGAAGGATGACTGGGTATGGCGGCCTCTTAAAATGGGGCCGGAGCAATCGGATGGAGGTCACCAGACGGGCATGCTTTTAGAATACGAGTCATATCCATGCGGATTCTGTAATGGAACGGGCCAAAAACCAAAAGGTTCGAGATGCCCTGTTTGCAGAGGCGCCGGCACGGTTTCTGTTGACCCGCCGGCAGTCAAATGCGCTTATTGTAAGGGAAAAGGCGAAGATAAGCCCAGGGGCAATGTTACCTGCACTGCCTGTAGGGGCAAAGGCGTTATTCATGTGGAAGAGCCCATAGAGATGTGTTCTCATTGTCGAGGCACAGGCAAGGAACCCACAAATAAACTTATTTGCGGAAAATGCCGCGGAAAAGGCGTCATAACTGTAAGGGAAGAGAGATCTGAACCGGAAGATGAATTTGAAAAGTTCAATTCCTTTGCGGAAGAAGTAATTGAGACAAAAGTAAAAGAAGAACGCGTTGGCTCAGCATCGGGAAGCGAGCGAGATGCATTGCAGATAATAAAGGGGTTAGGTCAGGCTGACAGAGCCGCTGTAGCCAGAAATATGTCGCCATCCATCTCCTCCGCTTATGCAAAACAACTCTGCGATGCCCTGGTCAAAAAAAAGCTGCTCTTGCGACACGGCCTCATGTATAACCTTAGCCCTCACGGCGAGAGAATAATGGAGTGAAGAAATGGAAAAGAATGTCAGTGGAAAAGCCTTAAAAGAGATATCCAGAGAAAAGGCCAGGATAATAAGGAAAAGAACCGTGACCCCGTCATCTTTCTTAGAGAGAGCAGCTTTGGCGTGGAAAGCGAAGAAAGACGCCGAGGAAAGGCAAAGACAAGAGGAGAGATCAAGAAAGGAAGAGCCATCAGGGCTTTCTTTTCGGGAGACAGTGGCTAAAGAGATAGTGGCTCAGGATAAGCAAAGGTTATCAGCCACGCCGGCTGAAAGGCCTGATGAGATAGGGTGGACTCAGTATAAGCCATGGCAAAAAGAGGAAGACAAGAACGAGAAAGAGAACCCTATTTCGATGAATACGGCTACAGTTGTAGCTATCAGGAAGAAAATAATAGCTGCGGAATGGAGAAGGGCGCTGGGAACACCGAAAAAAGACAATAGATTTTGTAATTTAGAGCGGGAAGCCGCTATTTTGAAAGAGAGGAAAGAAGAAGCCGAGAGAAAAAAAGAAGAGATAAAAATGAGAATTGAAAGGCATAAAGAAGTTTTAGATGATGCCCTGACGGAATTCGGTAAAAAATTAAAGGAGAAAAAAGACACCGCAGATCCTAAAGAATTATCCGCTCTTTTGGAAGAATCGTTAGAGAATGCCGGAGAGGTTTTTGACATTGATTGGCAGGAAACAGCGTGTCTTGTGTGGATGGAGCCGTGGGAGGAGAAAAGGCGCCGGAATGTTTCCGGTCTTGATCTACCTGTTATATACAGGGCAAAGATTGACGGGGACTTCCGAATATCCTCCTTTGAAGAAGTGGATGACGAAGAAGCAATAGAGGGTTTGAGAGAAGAGCTTCTGATGCGGCCCCTCAGGGAATCGCTTGCAGGGATATCCTTTAATGTAGATAATGTGGACGAAGCGAAAGAGTTTCTGGAAGATAAGCTCACGGAGATAGGACGGCTTATCAGCTTGGAACGCACCGAATACGGATGGCTCGCCACCATCGAGTCCTGGGAGGAAATGAGAATGCGAAATACGAAAAGAAAAGGCAATACTCCTGTAGTAACCGATGAAATAGCGATAAATTGGAAGGATGGAAAATTAGAATTCGTGCCATTTGAGGAAGAGGTCGATGATCTGGGAGAAGAGGAAGATAACACAATGACAACTCAAAAGAAGGAGATCTAAAATGAACGAGATTGATACCATTGCGGAAGTTCAGCCGATAATGCTGGCAAAGGAGCAGTCCGCTTTTATCCAGACGCCGGGCGTGGAGAGCATAATAAAGAGAGCAGGTTTGTATATGCAGGCAGGTTATCCAATCCATTTTTCGGGCCCTGCAGGAACAGGTAAAACGACGCTTGCTATGTATTTAGCGGCTCAGTTGGGACAGCCGACCATAATAATTCACGGCGATGACGAATTCGGCACAACGGATTTAGTGGGTTCGGAATTCGGATACCGCAAAACGAAAATGGTAGATAATTTTATCCATTCGGTTCTCAAGGCCGAAGAGAATGTAACGGGGACATGGGTGGATAATCGCCTGACTGTTGCATGTAAGCACGGTTTTACCCTTATCTATGACGAGTTCACAAGGTCTAAGGCAGAGGCAAACAATACTCTTCTCTCTGTGCTGGAAGAGCGGATTTTGGATCTTCCCGCGGCAAGGGGTGTAGAGGAGGGGTACTTAAGGGTTCATCCGAATTTCCGCGCTATTTTTACCAGTAACCCCCACGAATATGCCGGCGTACACAGAACCCAGGACGCGCTTCGGGACAGGATGATTACTTTGAAGCTCAGTCATTACGACCGGGATACCGAGGTAGCCATAACTACCGGTAAGGCCGGTATATCCCGTTCGGATGCTGAAAAGGTTGTTGATCTTGTAAGAGCTCTGAGAGAGCAGGATAAAGACGGCGCCATTCCAACCGTGCGCGCCGCTATTATGATCGGCAAGGTAATGAAATTATCCGGCGTAGGAGCCGACTCTTCCGATGAAGGTTTCGTACAGAGCTGCCTCGATATCCTGGATTCCGAGATAGACTCTGTCGATAGGAAGAGGAAGGATGTTAAAGGGAAGATAGTAGAGTTGATTAAGGAGATTTGCTGAAAGCGCAGAAGGAGTTAAAATGAAGGGCAGTGAAAAACAAGTTCTATGCATAATTAAGGAACTGGAGGAAGCGGATATTGACTCAATGGCCTTTAAGTTAGGAATTTCAACCGAATATGTAACTCAGATTTGCTCCGTCCTGGGTAAAGATGGATTCATTGAAGGGAATCCAAGCGGCAAATTCAAACTTACGCTTAAAGGTAAAAAAGTAATCAGTCCGCTTAAAACAAAAGGTCCAATAGCTATATTGAAGGGTAGCCGGTAAAAATAAAAGGAAGGGAATTAAATGACTGAAAAAGAAAAAAGGAAAAAAGAGAAAGAAGGAGCAGATATTGATTTCGGAATAGGTAAATTGGGCCTGGGAGGTTTGTTTAAGGGTATCGAGGATCTGGTGGATCTTGCATCGCAGGTAAAAGAAGCAGGCGGCGAAATCAAGAAAGAAGGCGAGATAGACCTGAGCCATCTTAAAAAGGGCATGAAGGGCGTATTCGGATTTACCGTAAAGACCATGGGTGGCGGAGAATCCAGAGTAGAGCCGTTCGGTAATATCAAAAAGACACCAAAAGGCCCTGTGGTAGAGGAAGAGAGAGAGCCGATAGTAGATGTCTTTGACGAAAAGGATCACATTCTTGTAGTAGTAGAGCTTCCCGGTATTGAAGAAGGAGATGTAAAGACAGAAATAAAAGACGACATTCTCAATATATCGGCTGTGAAAGGCGAGAGGAAGTATAAAAAGGAGGTTCTTCTTCCTTCTAAGGCCGAGACAGAGCTAATTTCTTCTGCGTATAAAAACGGGATTTTAGAGATAAAACTTAAAAAACAGGGGAAGTAAAGGTAAGTGGCTGCCAAAAAACCAACTCTAAAAGTGGCAGAGGCAAGGCCTCGTGATGTGGGAAGGGGCATAGCCAGGATGGATCCCAGGGACCTTGAGAAGCTTGGCTGTGAAGTGGGGGATGTTGTCGGGATTTCCGGCAAGCGTAAAACAGTTGCTAAGGTAATGCCTGCCTATATGGAGGATAGAGGCAAGGGAATTATTCAAATAGACGGGATTATCAGAGAGAATGCTCAAATTGGCCTGGACGAAAAAGCTACCCTTGAAAAAGCATCTTATAAGCCTGCCGAAAGAATTACTTTGTCGCCTATTACCATAAGCGGATTACGGGGCGAAAAGGATACCCGGTATATTGGCCGGCTTTTAGAAGGCCTTCCTTTAGTGTCGGGAGACAGAGTGAGAGCCACCCTATTTGGCGCGAGGTCCTGTGATTTTAAAGTACTGGATACGGTTCCCAGGAAAGAAGTGGTTTTGATTCAGCCCACTACGACTATCAGAATGGAAGTAAAGGAGGGCGTAGAAAGGCGGGGTCTTAAGATATCTTACGAAGACATCGGCGGCTTAAGCAAGCAGATTCAGAGAATCAGAGAGATGATAGAGCTTCCTTTAAAGTATCCCCAGGTTTTTGAAAGGCTGGGAATTGATCCCCCAAAAGGTGTTTTTCTCCATGGCCCGCCGGGTTGCGGAAAGACATTGATCGCCCGGGCAGTGGCCAACGAGACAGACGCCTATTTCGTCAGTATTTCCGGTCCGGAAATCATGGGAAAATATTATGGAGAATCGGAAGCGCGCCTTCGTTCGATATTTGAAGACGCGCAGGCCAATGCCCCGGCTATAATATTTCTGGATGAGATAGAATCTATCGCGCCGAAAAGAGAAGACATGGGCGCCGAGAAACAGGTTGAGCGCAGGGTAGTAGCGCAGCTTCTGGCATTAATGGACGGATTGGAGTCGAGAGGCCAGATTATCGTCATTGCCGCCACTAACTTACCTAATATAGTAGACCCTGCCCTGAGAAGGCCGGGCCGGTTTGACAGGGAAATGGCCATCCCCATCCCGGATAAAAACGGCCGGCTTGGAATTCTTCAGATTCATACAAGAGGCATGCCGTTAGCGGAAGACGTCAGTTTGGAAAAACTGGCTGAAATTACCCACGGATTCGTAGGGGCGGATTTGGAAGCTCTGGCAAGGGAAGCGGCCATGGCGGCGTTAAGAAAAATATTACCCAAGGTAGATTTTGAGTTGGCTGAGATACCGTATGAAACTCTTTTGGACCTGCAGGTTACGATGGACAATTTCATGGAAGCGTTGAAAGAGATAGAGCCTTCGGCTATCCGTGAAGTCTTCATTGAGGTTCCCGATGTAAAATGGGATGATGTAGGCGGATTGGAAGATATAAAGAGGCGGCTTATGGAGGCGATCGAATGGCCTTTAAAGTATCCCGAACTTTTTGCCAGAGCCAAAACCACGCCGCCTAAAGGCATATTGCTCTATGGAACTCCCGGAACAGGTAAGACCTTAATTGCTAAAGCAGTGGCCAATGAAAGCGGGGTCAATTTTATATCGGTTAAAGGCCCGGCATTGATGAGTAAGTATCTTGGCGAGTCAGAGCGCGGTATTCGAGAGGTTTTTAAGAAAGCTAAACAAGCTGCGCCCACAATCATCTTTTTTGATGAAATAGATGCGGCGGTTCCTATCCGCGGCTCGGGCGGAGGGGACTCTTCGCATACAACGGAACGGGTGATCAGCCAGTTTCTCACAGAAATGGATGGGATAGAGGAATTAAAAGGTGTGGTTGTTCTCGGAGCAACTAACAGATTTGATATGATCGATCCTGCGGTGTTGCGTCCGGGAAGATTTGACATAATGATAGAGCTGCCTATCCCGAATAAAAAAGTAAGAGAAGATATTTTCAGGATTCACATTAAAGATAAACCCCTTGATAAGGATATAAACATAGGATCATTGGCAGAGCAAACCGATGGATCTACGGGAGCGGCTATTGAAGCTGTAGTCAGGCAGGCATCCATGCTTGCTATAAGAGAATTTTTAGAGAAGGAAAAGGGTAAGCCCGATCAAAAGGCAATAAAAGAATTCAGTATCAAGAAGAAGCATTTTGACGAAGCGATAAAGAGTGTTAAAAAGTAAGCGCATTTTCAAAAAAGAAGTTCAAGGAGGATTGACTTTTTAATATGTCGTTGGTTGCTACAGAGCAGAGCGTATTAAAGGCGATCGCTGAATTAGACAAGGGCACGATTTCTCAAATAAATCGGCAGACAGGCCTGTCTTTTGGATATGCGGAATACATATGCAATTATTTAGTACGAAAAGGATATTTGAAGCCTGTAGGCCATAATACCTTTTGTCTTGCGCCGGAAGGAAAAAAGATATTGGTTTCAATAGGCTATGGATTGGGGTTGGATAAAGAGACGGTTAGAGAGCTTGCCAGCGAGGTGGCGAAAGAGGTGGCCAGGGAAATTAAGATAAAAGGCGGGATAAGGGTTTTCCCAGGAAGGGCCCCCGAAGAAGAAAGAAAACCAATCCAGATAAAGACCGATTATAACTTGCCCGTAGAAGACGAAAGCGCGGGTCTGGAATCAAACATAGGCAAGCTTGGAGCGAAAACTGAAAAAGAAAAATCTGATATAGGTAAAACGGTTGAGTTATTCAGAAAGATGCAAAAGAAGGGGAAGAAGCGATGAAGAAAAAGGAAGAGCAGGAGTTAAAGGGCCTCAAGGCCGAAATACAGCGGGGAAAAGGCGTTGATATAGGGACGATGTTTGTAAAATGCGCCCGTAAGGAAGAGGATAAGATATCTTTTCATTCCCAGCGAAATGCCTTCTTCGAAGTGGAACACACCGACTTCACCAGAAAAATACTCGACAATTCCAGGGTAAAATATATTCTAAAAGAGAATAAACTTTATGTAGTCGGCGGCGAAGCGCTGCAATTTGCCAATATGTTTAACAAGGAAACAAGAAGACCGTTAAGTCGAGGCGTGATAAGCCCCACAGAGAAAGAAGCCCTTTCCATGGTGGAGCTTTTGATAAAAAGCGTGGTAGGTGAACCCAACTGCAAGGAGGAGATAGTCTATTTTTCTGTTCCGGGCGAACCTCTGGATGCAGATTTCAATGTTGTTTACCACATAAAGATGATAGAGGGGTTTTTGAGGACATTAGGGTATACCCCAAAGCCGCTCAACGAGGGGCATGCAATCATATTATCCGAGCTGGCGGAGGAAGACTTTACAGGGATCGGTCTTTCTTTTGGAGGGGGTATGGTTAATGTCTGTCTCAGCTTTATGTCCGTGCCGATCTTTAAATTTTCCGTTGCTAAGGCAGGGGACTGGATAGACCAGCAGGTATCCATGGCAGTGAATGAAACGGCCAGCCGTGTATCAGCGATAAAAGAATCTTCCCTTGATCTAAGCAAAGAGGGAACAATGAGTAAGATCGAAAGCGCCCTCTCGATCTACTACAGTCACTTGATCGAATACGTGATCGAAAGTATAAAACAGGAATTTGCCAGGGCAAGAAGGCTGCCGCGGATCACAAAGCCGATATCTATCATTCTGGCCGGCGGCACATCCCTTCCGAAAGGTTTTTCTGACAGATTTAAACAGATCTTAGACCAGCTGAAACTCCCTGTTCCGATCGGCTCTGTAAGGATGGCATCGCAGCCGCTGAGGTCGGTTTCTAAAGGCGCCCTGGTTGCGGCCAGCGCGGACGAATCTAAGAAGTGAGGTGCAGCACAATGAAAGAAGGAAGATATATTTACAGCATAATAAAAACCGGTGAAAAAAGATCTTTTGGCGAGGAGATCTATACAATACCACATCAGGATATCGCATGCGTGGTCAGTAACGCGCCCATGCAGGATTATTCAACTATGCTGAAAGAGAACCTGGGGCATCTCCTGGTACGGCACCAGACAACCATTGAGAAAATCATGAAGGATCATATTACCATTCCCATGAAGTTCGGGACGAATGTTGCTGATGACGATGAAGTGTTGGAAGTCCTGAAAATGGGATACTCCCGGTTTAAGAAACTGCTCGCGGATATGGACGGCAAGATAGAGCTTGATGTGGCTTGCATCTGGGGCGATTTAAATAGCATTATAAAAGAGGTCGGAGAACAGGATAAAGAGATAAAGGAATTTAAGGCGGAAATTGCTGAAAGGCCTCCCAACGAAGCTTTGCAGGACAGAATAAAGATAGGAATGATGATCAAAAATGCCCTGGATAAGAGGAAAGAAAAAGAAGAGGCACATATAATAGGCTTCTTAAAAGGCGCTGCAATTGATTTTCAAAAACATCAAGCGATGGACGATAGGATGATCTTAAACTGCGCCTTTTTGCTTGAAAAGGTTAAAGAGCCGGATTTTGATGCCGCTCTTAAGAAGTTGGACAAGGAATACGACGAAAAGCTGAATTTTAAATGCGTGGGGCCGCTGCCCCCTTATAGTTTTGCCACCTGCCGGCTGAAAAAGGTCAAATATAGCCAGTTAGACGAAGCAAGAAAATTGTTGGGCCTGGGGGATAATGTATCTTTAGAGAAAATAAAGGGATCCTATCACCGGTTGGCTCAAAAAAATCACCCTGATAAGGATCTCAACAATGCGCATCTTAAAGAGGAGTTCGAGAAGATAACCAATGCTTATAAGCTATTAACAAGTTGTTACTGGGGAGCCGGGATGTCCCTTGAAGATAATAAGCGAAAAGATCTTATCATGGTTGAGATAATAAGACCATAGGGAGCGGGAAATGAATGAAGGTAAATACTTATATTGCGTGATTAATGAATCGCAGGATCGGAACTTTGGGCCTGTGGGAATCGGGAACGGGCAGGACGAGGTTCATACTTTATGCTTTCGCGATCTCGCCTGCATCATCAGCTCTTCTCCGATGACTAAATATGTGATCAGCCGTGAGAACCTGATTGCCCATGAGAAGGTAATAGAAGAAGTGATGAAAGACTATAACGCTGTGCTCCCGGTTAGATTTTGCACAATTGCTACCAGCATCGAAGAGGTGAGAAACCTTTTAATGAAGAAGTATAATGAGCTCAAGAATCTATTAAGAAGCATGGATAATAAGGTAGAATTGGGCTTAAAGGTCTTCTGGCAGAATACGGAAAATATTTTTAAAGAGATTGGTGAGACCAACCGGGAAATAAAGAGTTTGAAGGAAAAACTTGCTAAGGATCCTGCGTCGCCTTCTCTGAAGGAAAAGGTGGATCTGGGTAAGAAGGTTAAAGCAGCTCTTGAGGAAAAAAGAAAAAATGAAGGCGAAGAAATTTTAGATGCAGTAAGGTCTAAATACGTTGATGTCCGCCATACAAAAATATTGGGTGATAATATGGTATTTAATTGTTCCTTTTTGGTGGATAAGACACGGGAGAGAGAATTTGACGACCTCATAGAAGGACTGAGCCAAAAATATAAGGATAGGCTGAAGTTTAAATATGTAGGGCCGGTAGCACCGTTTAATTTTGCGGAATTGGTTATAAAGTGGGGCGAGGAGCAAAACGAATGACTTCAGGGCAACAGGTTAGCACTAAAATAGACGAAAAGAGCGTAACCGGCGAAGAGGGGTTATATATTTACGCCATAATTGGAAACGGTAAAGAGCAGCCGAAGGGAGGAAAATTTGATTTTTCAGGTATCGGCAATACAGGAAACCAAGTTTTCCGCGTCGCTTATCAGAATATTGCTGCGGTAGTCAGCTTTTCCTCAATTATAAGATACCCTGTTTCAAGAGAGAATACTATGGCTCACCAGAAAGTTTTAGAAGGCCTGATGCAGGATTTCACTGTTCTGCCTGTAAGGTTCGGCACAGTTGCCGGCGGTAAAAATGGCCTTTCTCCAGATGAGAGGATAAAAGAAGAAGTGCTTAAGGCCCGGTATGGAGAATTAAAAGATCTATTGACCGGAATGGATAACAAAATAGAGTTGGGGCTTAAGGCCTTTTGGAACGATATGAGGGTGGTCTTTAGGGAGATTGTTGAAGAGAATAGAGCGATTAAGATCTTGAAAGAAAAAACGGCATCGAAAAACCCTCTTTACACATATGGTACCAGGGCGGTAGTTGGCGAGAAGGTTAAAGATGCTCTGGAACAAAAAAAAACGAAAGAGGAAAAAGATATTTTAAGCGTGTTGAAAGAGGCTTATGTTGACATGTGCAACAATAAGATATTCGGCGATAATATGATAACAAACGCTGCTTTTCTGGTAGATAAATCTAAAGTGGAAGAATTTGACGGATCAGTGAATAAATTGGCTGCAGCTTATGACGGGAGAATAAAGTTTAAGTATGTCGGGCCGGTTCCTCCGTGTAACTTTGTGGAACTTGTAATTATGCTTGGAGAAGAAAAAGATGGCCCTTCGACAGACTAAGGGCTATCCTGAGCGAAAGTCGGAAATAGAAAAGGAGTCGAGGGATGGCTGAAGAATCTGGTGGAACGTCTTTCGGGTTAATCGATATTTTACTCCCCTTTTTGTTGCCCATAAAAGGAACGATATGGGTCGCAAATAAACTGAAGGAAACTGCCGAAAGCGAGTTAACGGATGAGTCTAAGATCAGGGAGGAGCTCTTGAACCTTCAGATGCGTTTTGAGATGGACGAGCTAAGCGAAGACGAATATAACAAGAAGGAAGCGAAAATACTGGAAAGGTTAGAGGCAATCAGGAAGTATAAGGAGGAAAGGGGGTGAGAGTGTGGAAGAAAAGGCGAATTTAGCTATGCCAAAAGGCGCATTCAGGTGTCCTCGCTGCGGAAGCGTAACATGGGGAAATCTACAATTTTGTTCTCAATGCGGAGAATCCCTGAATGTTGAATGTCAGGAATGCGGAGAAAAATGGCGTTTTATATATGGCTATATGTTTTGCCCTTTATGTGGGGCTCGAATCCGGATGAAGAAAGAAATATTAAAGGAGGGATAAGAAAATGGCGAAATCAATAAATGAACTAATTAAAAAAGCCCGCGAGGAACTGAGTAAGGTTACGGGGCTTGAACTCTCGACTACCGTAGGAGCTGTCAAGGAAGAAAGGGGCTGGAAGGTTATTCTGGAGATGGTGGAGAAACATTCCATACCCGATCAGATGGATATCCTGGCTGTCTATGATGTGATTTTAGATAATGACGGCAATGTGATCGAGTTTAATCGCACAAAGTTAAGAAAGAGAGTGGATACTGAAACAGATGAAGTAGAGTAACACAGGTGATTACGGAACAAAAGCACAGATGATTACAGATATCAGCGACCGTTCTCTTTTGATTTTTGGTGGAAAAGGTGGGTGTGGGAAGACCACATCGGCTTGTGCGGTTGGCCTTTATTTAGCCACACATTATTCCAAGAAGAGGATTTTGATTGTATCCTGTGATCCCGCCCATTCGGTGGGTGATAGTTTAGACTGCAACGTCGGTAACACCATTACACCCATAAAGGGCACAAAGAATCTATGGGCTTTAGAGATAAAGGCCGAAGAAGAAGCCTCAGAGTTCAAAGGAAAACATGATTCTGTGATGAAGAAGATCGCCGAAAGAGGAACATATTTCGACAGGCAGGATATAGAGAGTTTCTTCTCTCTTTCTATTCCGGGATTGGATGAGGTAATGGCAGTGATAAAAATAGCCAATATTTTAAAAGAAAAGAGGTTTGATTTAATCATCCTCGACACCGCACCTACAGGGCATACTCTGAGGCTTTTAGGTTTGCCCGGTCAAA
>CAZGOZ010000002.1:35849-47913 GCA_964528025.1 uncultured Planctomycetia bacterium | reverse complement strand
ATGAAAAAAAGTATTGGTATAGTTTGTGTAGTGGTTGGGGTTTTGTTTTTGGGGAATTTTGCTTATGCTGCAACGGCTGGGCAGGTAAACACAACGAAGGAGAAAACTATGGTAAAGGCAAAAGCGCGGCATATTTTGGTGGATTCTGAAGATACATGTAAGGAACTTAAGTCGCAGATTGAAGGCGGAGCTGATTTTGGGGAAGTTGCTAAGAAGCATTCCAAGTGTCCTTCCGGGAAACAGGGCGGGGATCTGGGAGAATTCGGGCCGGGTCGGATGGTTCCCGAATTTGACACGGTGGTTTTCTCAGCCGAAGTTGGGAAAGTTCAGGGGCCGGTAAAAACGGATTTTGGGTATCATCTTATTGAGGTTACGAGCCGCACGGATGAGTAACCCAGAAAGAGGATAGGGGTTTGATGAAAAAGCGATTTGTATACGGGTTGTCCGGCGTTTTGCTGCTTGGGTTTCTTTTGACGGGTGTCAGCGGGTGCGCGTCGGGGCCTACGCAGAAAGCGCGGGAATATTTTGAGAACCTGTATAAACGTATAGGATACAAACAAGAAGGCAACTACAGGGTTATAGATATATTTTACGCGACGAGTCGTGAAGTTACCGAGAATAAGGACTCAACTCTTAAGTTTCATCCGCGCATGGGTAAAGGAGTGACCGGCGGGAAGGTGGATGTAAAAGTTAATCCGCGGATAAAAATAGGGAAGATGCTTCCCCAGCGGTTCAAGAGAAAAAGAGAGATCGGTATTCAGGACGTTCAAAAACTTAGTAACGCCGATCTCTTGAAACAGCTCACGGATGCTGTCGCGAACTCACCGCACAAATCGCTTCTCGTTCTCGTATTCGGGTTCAAGGATGATTTTGAAGCGGTCGCTATAGAGGCGGCGTATTTCGCTTACATGCTTGACGTGAATACGCCTATCCTGCTTTTTGACTGGCCCGGGGATCAGCCGGTGTCCATTGCCGGGTATCATAAAGCGCAGAAGAACGCTAAGGCCTCAGGTCCGCATCTCGGCGAGCTTTTGACTTCTGTGATACGCGAAGTGAAACCGGAGAAGATATGGATACAGGCATCCAGTTTAGGATGCCAGGTTGTTTGTGACGCGTTTGAACATATGCATAAGTATGACGATCTGCGGGATGCGGAAACCGAAATACATCACGTGTTCCTGGCCGCTCCCGATGTGGGTCAGGATGATTTTGATGATCATTTTAAGGAACAAATCGCGGCGTTAACGCAAGGATTAACGACTTATGTCGCGTCCAATGACGAGGCGCTTCTCATAAGTGGCCTCCTCAACGAGGACAAGCGGCTTGGCCGGTTGAAAAAACCGGGAAAAGCGATGGATCAATCGGAAGAAACCAGAGATCTCCTTTATCTTAAATCCCTGGCGCCGGACAAGATATCCCTGATAGATGTCACGCTCATAAATAAGGCAAGCTACGGGCATGGATATTATTTGGAAGATCCGGAGTATTTTGACGACGTGTATTTCAGAATCTTCGGTAACCCGCCTCACTCAAACAGACGGCTTTATCTGATAAAGTACAAAGGCGACACTGATTACTGGGTGCTTAAATAATAAGCGCGTCCTTCAAAAGTAATGATAATGAAGTTAAAGATTCCGCGAACGTTCTGAAAAGTACCACCCTGCCCGTTAAGCTGATGATTCCATTTCATTTTCCTGAATGCTGTAAATCTTGCCGCGTTCGTTGATCTCAAGCGGATGGGCTTTCGGGGTAAAGATCCAAACGTCTTTTGCTATGGTTCTAATGTCCATACCCGTGGTGTCTAGGAAGGGAGAAGTGGAAAACGCCGCTTGTATAGCTACCGATAATATCTCGGCTATCGGATAATATTGTGAAACCGCGCTGTTCTCTTCAAGTTTTCTTGTATCTATTCCAACAAAAGTAGCTTTTTTATGACGCGGAGTGCTTCTAAACCTTCCAAACTTTTCTGACGATATTATGTCCTTGTGTCCCAGTATCAGGATGTCAGAATAATCTTTCATGTCTTTTTCTCTTACAAGGTGTTTTATTTCCTCGGCAAGGCCCGCGCCTTTATGGCAGATGACTGTCACGCCTCTTTCCTCGGCGAATTCTATCATCATGTTCAAAAGATTCCGTTCCGCGGCGTAATCCGGAAGCCAGCTACTATCCACAGCGATGACCTTATGCCTGTCATTGTTCAAGGACGGAACGCAATGAAGAACTATCGAGTCAATAAGATTGCGTATTTTTTCAGCGTAATACATGTTTTCTGACGGTTCCGCTTGATGGTCAAATTCCCAGGGCGGGTAATTTGTCCGGTCAGTCAGCAATTTCTCCCTTTCTCTCAAAATGGACGTCTCTTTTTTTAGCAGTTCTCTAATAAGTTCCGAATCATTGATATCTTCCGAGGACATCCCAAAATAATCGGCAAGTTCCCGCGCCATGGAGATAGAGTAACGCGTGCGCACAGAGGCGGTTGCGCGTTCCAACAGAGCGGATTCTCCGCTATCTTGAAACATGGTTTCTTTCCGCTGAAACTCTCTGTTGCGCGCGTCCGGGATCATGTTAATACCCAATTCCCGGCCGACAATATTCATTCCCATGAGTTTTTGCGTTCTTCGCATGGACGTGTAGATCCTTTTGAGGAACAGGGGATACCCTTTCGCGAAAACACGGTTATCCACGGCCAGGTGTAAGGAGATTTTTCGGGGGCGCAGAGAACTTTCCATGTTTTTGCTTTGAATAACCATATTTTTAAGAGACCGTCTTTTTTGCACAAAGGCCTGGTTATGAGCGCCCCATTTTTTTTCGTATGCCTCCCGGTTAAGACGAAGATCGTTCCAAAGGTCTGTCAGCTCACGCATATTGAAACGCATCAACTGGCGCATGCCATCTTCTTTTTGAAGAATTTCACGCATGAGGTCGGTTCTCTTGAGCCAGTTGTTTTCTTCTCCCGAGATTAGATAATGATCTTCGCCGAATGCTGGAGGAGCGGTATGCAGTTGGAATAGGAATATATTAGCGCCGTTTGAGATCAGCTCATCTACACTGGCAAATTTCTGGGATATTATGGGTATTCCGGCTGCCATGCCTTCTAAGAACATCATTCCCGCTCCTTCTTCGGCTGAGGAGCATACCATTATGTCGGCGGCTCCCAAAATATCCACGATGCCCGCACCGTATTTTTCCAATTGGCTCCATTGAGCGGAGAGGGTTTTTTCTTTGGTCTGCGAATCGTAACGGAATGGTTTCCCGGTTATATCGCTTGCAAGAATGACATATTTCCCCAAGCCGGAAAGATCTAATAGTTCTTTTATGACGTTGTCGTATTCTTCTATTTCGGGATGTTCCTTCTGTATCTGGAGCTGACCGGTCACGAGAAGATAAAATCTTTCTTCGGAATGCATTATGTCCTCGGAAAAACTGTTAAGCATGCCGACATATGCTATGGCCTGCTCCAGAACTTTTCTTGGAACACCTCGTCTGACGGGAAGAAGCATCAACTTCGCGTTTTCTCCTTGCGGTATGCCGAAAGTTTTTTCAAGATATTGGCGCGTTATGTCCCGGTTAATTTTTGCTTCTTTTATAGCGGCAACATCTACGCCGTTCGGCACGTATGCATGCGCTGAATTCACGGGATTCAGCAGCTTAAAGTCCCTTTTATTTATCAGCTGATAACCATCCGCATAAGACGGAAAGAACTGGCGTGCCCACGCTTTCGGCCAGCTCCCCAGACGCGCGAGCAAACTTTCCCACGCGTTGCGTCTGAATGCCGTGCGGTAAGTGTATCTTGAAAGATCATGAATACGGCTTATGGCCACCGTCTCCGGAAGATGCTGCCGTATGTAGGTTGAAACTGTTTCAGAAACATGCGAGTAGTTGTGAAGATATATCGCCGGGTTATCAATAATAGCGAGGTCCACGTCAATAAGATGCGGTTTGAGCTCATCAAGGGAGAGCTTGGCATGCCATTTCCAGTCACGGTCGGAGGAAAGGTTTTTTAAATACGGTATTTCTATCGGTTTTTCCACGACAGTGTAGGGATTATCAGCGGGTATTTCCAGAACCCGATCCTTTCTTTCCTGGAAATCCTCTCCGCAGAAAGAACGGAATCGTACCCATTTGGTCACATTAGAGAGAATGCCCTCCATACTGCCTCGGTATACCGATTGAACGCCGTCAACGTTGCCCCAGAACACATGTGAAAAGAGAACAACAGGCCTTGCACATACATATTTGTCAAAGAGTTCATGAACGTCAGGGGCATCTCTGTATCCTGCTGTGCCGGCGAGCGGTTCAAGGTGGTCCCTCAACTTTTCTATCAGGCCCGGCATCATTCCGGCGAGCGGCGAACTTAACGGTAGGCGTAATGTTTCACTTTCAATCGCGGAATAGTTCTCATGTATTTCCGCGTATTCGCTCAGAAGCACGGGGTCCAGTTCCAGGCGATTTAATGCACAAAAAACTTTCAGCAAATTTTCCACATCGTCTTTGATATCTCTCTCCCAGGCATTCTTGCCGAAAAAACATGACAGCTTTTTCATGAGCAAAGAAGCGTGCATGTGGAGGATCTCGCGGTCGGAGGTTTGGCATACGTAACGATCAAAGAAATCATAGATAGTAGATACGTCTGTTGCCTCCATGTAAGGGTATGCGTTGTCTCCGAGGCCGGACGTGACAGAGTCCATCAAAACGGGCAGCATTTTCATGGCCGGAGAAGACATGCTGAGTTGTAACGGGTCGGATGAAACAACCTCAGGAGTGTAATTGTCGGTTTTCAGAGCGGTGAACATTCGATCAAGGTCCGCGTTTTGTAATCCTGTTGTGTCCGTGAGTACGTTCCTGATGCGCTGTTCCAGCCAGGGCCAGTCCTTCCCGAATGTTTTTCGAATTTTCATCAAAAGCAGGGTAAGATCCGGAATAATATTCGTCTCTTCTGAAGCCGATGCTGCCATGCGGCTGCTTTTAGCGAGATGTTTTCGCAAACCTTCAAGAGATGCGCGGAAGGTTTCTTCGTCTTGTTCTTCGCCGGCTATAAGATATTTCTTTTCACCGTTGGGCATTTCCACGACGCCCGTGCCGTCGGCGTCCAGGTCCATTGAAATATTTTGTTTGCTTGAGGAAAGAGCAAGGGGTAATGCGGGTTCTGTTTTCCGTCTGGTGATCATTTTTTCTATAGATACTGCAGTTCCCGGACGTTCGGCGGAAACAGAGTAGGCGAAGATATATTTTCCCCCGGTAGGGGAATTGAAGGGAACGCAGACGGCATCTTTTTCTCTGTATATATTTTCAATTTCAAATAAGCTTTCCATAAGATTACGAGTGTCAGGAGGCAAATTCATTGCAAGCCAATTTTGTATTCCCTTGACACTTACAAGATCTCCCCCATTCTGCAAGAGTCGGGTCATTGCCTTATCAAAGTATGATGCTAATGAGGCTGCCTGAAACCGGCGGCTTTGGGGGTTACTTTCAATTGGGAAGCTTGTCGGAACTGAAAGAGAGTTTGTCGTAATCTCGCTGGCTATAGCGGTGTTAGGGAATATGAGTTGTAATGAAGCAAGAAAGATGACCAGGCATATCCTGGCAAATTTTGAAAAGACACGCCCGCGATGTATAGACACAAGAAAAGACTTAGCATTATCTTTCTGTTTTCCTAACACATTTACATATTACCATGCACACCCCAATTTTTCAACAATTTTTCTGGGCCCCCCTCGAGAACGGGGGACATGCCTTTTGGGGACACCCCTCAGCACGGAATATCACCACTTTTGGGCAGCTTTTTAAGAGGTGTGTCCCCAAAAAGCATGTCCCCCAAAAGTGTGCTATGCAGCCGCATCTGCCGTTTTACTCTGGAAGCTCTATCCAGAGGCTTGATGACCAAACAAAAAAAACAGTTGACAAACGCCTAAAATACGGTTAGAATAAGTTAAAATAAGGCACTTTAAGGTAAAATAAGGAGGATTTGGATGTCTGCTAAGAAGATAATGACGACGAAAGAACTAGCCGAATATATCAAGCTGAATGAGAAAACCGTGCTTAAAATGGCCCAAAACAGGGAACTTCCGGGTGTGAAAATAGGAAATCAATGGCGTTTTCGCCTTGATGCGGTAGACGAATACCTTCAAAGTGATGTGATTGGGTCTTCCCGGGAGGAGCTGGATACGATAATAGATACAGCCGACCATATTATTCCTTTATCCCGATTGACGGAGCCCTCTCTGATACGGATGGATTTCGAGGCGGAAAACATAGACGGGGTTTTGAAAGCTCTGGCAAGCACGGCCCGGGAAGCAGGTATTACGCCGGATGCTGACGAGCTTTTTAGACGGCTTAAAAAAAGGGAAAAGATGCTCAGCACCGCGATTGGCAGCGGCATAGCCATACCGCATCCCAGGCATCCCGATGAGGGGTTATTTAAAAAACCGAATGTGGTTATTGCCCGGTCAATAAAAGGGGTAGATTTCGCGGCCCCGGATAATAAAAAAGTGTTTCTCTTTTTCATGACTTGCGCCGCTAATGTTATAGTGCATTTAAGGCTGCTTGCCAAGATCGCCAGGATCTTTCAGAACGAGGGCGTGTTTGAAAAATTCATGGGCGCTTCTAATGAGAATGAGATAATGCGCGTTCTGATGGAACAGGAAAGAGAGAAGATCACGATCGGAGCCCGGTGACAGAGGTGCCGGCAAGCAGTCGGAAAACAATAGTATTTGAATAAAACAGCGTGTAATGAGAACGAAGGGAGAAAAATAAAATGAAGATATCAGATTTTCTCGGAAAAGATAGAATGATGCTGGAATTGAGATCATCAGACAAAGACAGTCTGATCAAGGAACTTGCGGGGTGCATGAAAGATGCGCCGGGAATGAAAGATTTCAACGGGTTTGTTGAAGACGTTTTTAAAAGAGAAGCCCTGGCGTCCACGGCTATAGGCAACAATGTGGCCATACCCCATGCCCGTACCGATGCGGTCAAGAAGTTCATCCTGGCATTCGGGAGATCCAAAAAGGGTATAGAGTGCAATTCTCTGGACGGTAAGCCGGTTAAGCTGTTCTTTTTGATGGGAACGCCGCGGGAAGAAGACATGAGCGGATATTTGAAAATATTGGCGCGTCTGACAAGATTTCTCACGAAGGAATCTTTCAGGGAGCTGCTTTTAAATGCCGCCGACCCGGCGACCGTAATAAAAACGTTTATCCTTGCGGAGAAATAAGATAATAAGGGGATAAAAAAACGATGTCATTTGTATTATTTTTCATGGGCGTGGCAATATTGTGCGGTTTTTTGGCCGGCAAGATTGTCAATAAATTCAGGTTTCCCGCTGTCGTGGGATATCTTCTGGCCGGACTGTTTCTGGGGCCGTCTTTTTGCAACCTTCTGGGGACGGAGATATTGGACGGGGTCGGGGTGCTGAATGACCTTGCTCTGGGGTTGGTAGCTTTTATCATAGGCAGTGAAATGCGGCTCGGGGTTTTGCGCAAAATGGGCAAGGGGATAGCTGCTATTATATTGGCCGAATCCTTCGGGGCTTTTCTATTGGTAGGTCTGGGTGTATATTTACTTACGCATAAGGTTTATCTCGCTTTGATATTCGGAGCCATGGCGCCCGCGAGCGCGCCGGCCGGAACAGCTATAGTCCTGCAGGAATATAAGGCCAAAGGACCGCTTACAAACGCGCTTTACGCGGTCGTGGGGCTGGATGACGGACTTGCAATTATTATATACGGGTTTGCCATAGCTTTCGCCAAACTCTCATTGACAGGCGAGGCGGTGTCGGTTCAGGAAATTATCAGGGGACCTTTTCTGGAAATACTCGGGTCTGTCTTGCTCGGGGCGGTCATCGGATATGTAACAGGATATTTTTTGAGAAGAATACACAAGAAAGAGGAAATTCTGGCTGTTTCTCTGGCGGCGGTCTTTATCTGCACCGGGGTGTCCAAGTATTTCCATTTTTCTCTTATTTTAGCCAATTTGGCTATGGGCATGGTATTCGCGAATGTTTTTCTCATAACCAACCGCAGATCGGTAAATGTTATCACGTCCATGATATTACCCGTCTACATAATGTTCTTTGTTATAGCCGGCGCGCATCTCCAGATAACACTTCTTCCCGCAATGGGGTTTCTGGGAATAGTCTATGTGTTGTGCAGGGCAGGCGGATTAATGGGGGGGTCATTTCTCGGGGCTTCAATATCCCGGGCAGAACCTGTTATACGCAAATATTTGGGTCTGGGGATACTGTCACAGGCGGGTGTGGCTATAGGGCTGGCGATTATGGTCACCCGGGAATTCTCACCCATGGGAGAAATTGGACAAAACATTGCAATTCTGGTAATAAATACTATAGCGGCTACGACTATTGTCTTTGAGATCATAGGCCCGATTGCGACCAAGATCGCTATTTCCCGGGCGGGCGAAATAGGAAAGTCAAAAAAGAGATAAAGAGGGGGCAATAAATGGAACTTTTGATGATTGTGCTTGATAGCGAAGAGTATTTTGAAAAATTGATCTTTATCCTGACCGAATCCGAGATAACGGATGCTACCATAGTGGATAGCGAGGGGATAGGGCATTTTCTGGCATATGAAGTTCCTATCTTTGCGGGAATAAGGCAGTTCGTTGGAGAAAGAAAAACGGCAAATAAGACAATTTTTGCTATATTGAAGAATAAAGAAGTGTTTTCTGAGATTGTTAAACTCCTGAAACGTGAAGAAATAGATTTTTCAAAACCGGGTATCGGAATGATCGCAAGATTGCCGATAGCCGAAATAATAAAGCCCGATAAAGAGAGATAGGTATGGCCCCCAAAAGCGGGGTGGAAAACTTGCATATTGTGGGTTTTATGGTAAGCTTTAGAGCGTTCATATCCCCGTTGCTGCTGGAGGGGCGGGGGGTGTTGCTATAGAGGTGTTGCTATATATGGATAGTCAAATATAAGGAGGGTGGAAATGAGTGGAAAGATGTTCTTTCAGATAATACTTTTGATAATTATCGGTGGACTGATAGCATGCGCGATGAAAGTCGGCATGAAGTACGTGAAGTGCACTTATTATAAGGCGTCGGACGGCAAATGCGTCTGTTGCGGTCAGCCGAGTAAGGGCAAAGGGAAAATGGCCCATAAGGATATGACCCGGCAAGCTCCGAAACAAGAGGTCAAAGCGGCTGCGGTTCAGTAAAAAAGGCGCAGACGAAATAATGTAACAAAAAAGCCCATCCGGGGTAAATGCCGGGTGGGTTTTTTTGTTGCTGAAATAACGAAGGAGGCGCGGTCAATGACCGGCGATTTGTGGGGGAGGTTTAAGCGTCAGGCGGCTGAGGCGCCGGATGCGGTTGCTATTCAGCACAAAGAACGAGACGAGTGGAAGGATATTCGGTATAACGCGCTTGAAGTTTGCATGGGATCGCTGGCCGCTTTTCTTGCCGCCCGAGGCGTTAAAAAGGGCGACCGGGTAGCTGTTCTGATGGAAAACCGTCCCGAATGGCCGATGGCGTTTTTTGCGGCGGTCTCTCTCGGCGCGTCAGTTGTTCCCATAAGTCCGGAATCCGTTCCTCAGGAAGTTAAAAATATACTGAATGATTCCGGCAGCGAGACTGTTTTCGTGAGCGAGAGGTCACTCGCTCTCATGGATGGGATCCGAGCGGGTGCGCCGTCCGTAAAGAACCTGATCTCCGTGGATTCGGAAGAATTCTTCTCGGCGGTAAAGATGAAAACCGCCCCCGCACAGCGCGCGGCAATAGGCCGCGATGAGACCGCATGCATCCTGTATACCTCTGGAACGACCGGCGAGCCTAAAGGCGTCGTGCTTTCACACGGTAATCTTATTTCTAACTGTGATTCTGCCCGTCAGTTGAAGCTGATAACGTCCGTGGACAGAATCGTTTCCATTCTTCCCTTGCATCATGCATATCCTTTGATGGCGACGATGATACTTCCGTTTTTATGCGGCGGAGGAATCGTTTATCCGGAGACCTTGCGGGGTGAAACTTTGCTGGAGGCCATGAGGGATTCCCACGCAACGATTCTCGCGGCAGTGCCGCGTGTCTTTAGTTCATTTCGCGAAAAGATAATGAGTTCGCTGAAAAAAGCGCCTTTCGCGGCCGGCTTATTAAATAGATTCGCCGGGTCGGTATTATACGGGATACGCAAAAAAACCGGAATCAATCCGGGGCGGTATCTTTTCCGGCGCGTTCACGCGAAGTTTGGATCTGCGATGCGTTTATTCATTACCGGCGGCGCCAAACTTGACGCGGAAACCGGAAAGTTTCTTTCAGGATTGGGGTTTACGATACTGGAAGGATACGGTCTTACCGAAACTTCCCCGATCCTGACGTTCAATCCCACAAAGAATCCGAAAATGGGGTCTGTCGGACTGCCGGTTCCCGGGGTCAGCATAAAAATTGAAAACAAGAACGAAAAAGGCGTGGGCGAGGTTATTGCCACAGGTCCGAATGTCATGCAGGGATACTATAAAAAACCGGAATTAACATCGGATGTTATAAAAAACGGATGGTTTCATACGGGTGACCTTGGATATGTGGATAAAGACGGGTATCTGTTCCTGACCGGGAGGATAAAGGACGTTATTGTCCTGAGTTCCGGGATGAATGTTTTTCCCGAAGAGGTGGAAAAGGCGTATGCCGCGCGCGCGCCGATTAAAGAAATATGCGTGTTTGCCGCGTCCGCGAAAGAAGGCGCGGAACGCTCTTCCACGCTCCGGGCCGTCGTCGTGCCGGACCTTGAAGTATTCAGAAAATACGGGGCGGTGAATCTCAGGGCTGTTATCCGGGAGATATTTAACGATGTTTCCAGAACCCTGCCCGCGCACATGCGTCTCGGCGGGTTTTCGCTTACGCTTGAAGCCCTTCCGCGGACGCTTCTGGGAAAAATAAAACGTTTTGCCGTTAAAGAGGATTATATGCGCAGGGAAGACGGAACCGAGACTGCAGACGGAAAAGGTAAATTATCAAAAGATGATCTGGATATGATGCGGACGAATATGTATAAAAAAATCATTTGTTATCTGAAAGAACAAACCGGGATAAAAAGAGATATTACGCCCGGTGATTCGCTGGAACTTGATCTTGGCATAGATTCGCTGGGCAGGGTAGAGCTTGTTTCAGGGCTTGAGGCGATAACGGACGCGTCAATAGAGGATGATGTTGTCGGGCGGGCGTTCACCGTGCGCGATGTGATTATCGGAGTGGAAGCGGCGCTGTCCGAAAAAGCGGTTCCTTCGAGGACACGGAAAAACGAAAGCGGGAACGAGAGTTGGGAGGCGACCTTGCGGGTCCCGCCGAAACAAGAAAACCTTAAAAAAATAGATCTAAATCCCGGCGCAGCCGCGTGGATAGCAGGATTCTGTTTCGTTGGCCTGTTCAGGGCATTCTTTAAAATATTCTATCCGCTGAGAATTGAGGGACGAGAAAACCTGCCGGAAAAGGGGCCGTATATTCTCTATGCGAATCATGTGAGCTATTTTGACGCGTTTCTCATTGTGACGGCCATGCCGGATTTTCCGAGGTTAGATCTCTTCTTTGTCGGATTCAAGGCGTATTTTGACGTGCCGATTATCCGACGCCTCATAAAGGTCGGACGAATCATCCCTCTTAATTTTTCAACGCACCTTCTGGAAGCGCTGAGAAGCTGTTACTATGTTCTTGAGAACGGAAAAACGCTATGCCTTTTTCCTGAGGGGCTGCGTTCGTTTGACGGACGGCTCGGAGAGTTCAAGAAAGGCTTCGGCATTCTCGCGAAAGAGACAGGGGCAAAACTCGTGCCGGTCGTTCTGGAAGGCGCATACGAGGCCTGGCCGCGGACGTCCAGATTCCCCCGGCGCCATGCTATAACGGTAAGGTTTGGCAAACCCATTTCGGTAGCCCGGGCAGAAGAAGAAGGAACCCGCCTGGGCGTAAAAGACACTTACGAAGCCGTATGCGCCGGAGCAAAAAGCACCCTAAAGAACCTCGCCCAACCCCATAAAAACCAACCAGATTGAACCCCAGATTCCGGACCCGGTGCGTCCGGACCCGGTCCGTTCCGGACCCGGTCCGTTCCGGACCCGGT
>CAZGOZ010000002.1:13353-35749 GCA_964528025.1 uncultured Planctomycetia bacterium | reverse complement strand
GACCCGGTGCGTCCGGACCCGGTCCGTTCCGGACCCGGTCCGTTCCGGACCCGGTTCGGAGGAAGGTAAAAGTTTGCCTGAAATGCTTACTTTGTGTTACAATAACAGGCATGAAAAATGTCACTATTAGAAGGGGTAGACCCGATGATGCCCGCGATTTTTCGCGGTTAGTTCTGTATACTACCCCGCGGCCGAGATTTTTACTGCACCTTTTTGGGCGACGGGCAAAACATGTTATGAAAAAAATGTTCCGGCATCCGAGGAATTTTTTCAGTTTTGAGCACTCATACATATTAGAAGTAAACGGCGAAACCGCGGGTATGGCTCTTTCGTATGATCATGACGAAATGAAAAAGGAAAGCCTGCGCGTGTGTTTTCTGGTTTTGAGGTATCTTAAGTGGCAAATATTCCCCAGGCTGGTTTATTTACTTAAAGCCATGCGGAATATCGGACGGGTAGAAAAAGGTGAAAGTTATTTAAGCAACATCGCTGTATATCCCAAGTTTAGGGGGAAGGGAATCGGCACGCGTCTGATTGAGAAAATAGAGCGCGAAGCGGCCAATGCGGGAAGCCGGCGTTTGGCGCTGGATGTGTCGATTCGTAACGAAAGGGCAATCAATCTTTATGAACGATTGGGGCATACCGTGGAATGCACTCTGCCGGTCTTCAATGTAGGAGATGAGGAATTCAGTTTTTTCAAGATGAGCAAGGATGTTTCTTCTGATAAGCGACGACAGCCGCAAAGGCAAGAAGAAGCGTTCCAAAAGCAATACTGATAAAGCGCCATGTGTTCACGAGCGGTATGAATTTAGTGAGATCGGTGTTGAGGATGCTCAGAACGAAAAAAGCAAGAAGCGCGCCGCACATGACTTTTCTTTCCTCGTTTTTTACCGCAAAACATACAATCATTCCCAGCGGTATGATTAGAGCAATAAAGGTAGCTACCCACGAGATCGGGGAGAACAAGAGAGAGATCATGACGAGCAGAGAGACCTCAAAATATTTGTATTCCTTGTGATCGCGTCTTTTCCCGCGTTTCCCGAAGCCAATAAGTTCAACGTAAGAGTTTAAGGTAAATAGACCCCCCAGCATGATGAATAAATTCCCGACAGAAATGGCGTTTTTTACAGAGTTCAACTTTAGAAGAAGGGTGCCTACGCCGTATGTTATGGACTGGTTCTTATAATTTAAGAGCTGGGATGTTACCGACATGTTGAGCATTTCCCGCCAGTCCCCAAGAAGCGCGACTGTTCTTGCCGGTCCGAGCGCGAGAGCGGGAAGAAATAATAACACCGGAAAAGATATAACCGCCCCCAACACCAGACGCCATTTCCCGGTAAGCAGAAAATAAAGCAGTATAGGCGCGAAAGACGGTTTGAACTGTAGGAGAAGAGCAATAAGCACTCCGCAAATGATTTCCTTTCCCTTGACGTAGGCCGCCAGAAAAAGAACCAAGAGAGCCGCCGCGAACACGTCTGTCTGACCTATGGATATGTTCATGAGATAAAATCTTAAAGTTCCGATAAACATTACCCAACAGATAACAGGCATGAATTTTCCCTGAATACCGAAATCGTCACGGAATCGTTTCGCCAGAAAGAGAAGCGCCCATAGAAAAACGGCGTTTGACATTATTGTCCACATGGCGAGTGAAACCGACATGAGAGGTATCATGCCGAACGGGATCAGAATGAACGCCGTAAAAGGTGAATATCTGAAATGATAGAACGGTTCGTTTTTGTCATAGACGGGATACTGCTTTTCCGGATGGTCCGTGATATTAAGGAACATGTTGTGTGAGGCCGTCCAGAATACCTTGAAGTCGGACATGTAAATATCGCCCTCAACAAGCGCATCCTGCTTTGCCGCCACCATGCGCCCATAATAGTAAATATCAGCGCCCGCTGATATTAGCACGAATGCGGCTATGAAAATGAGGATATATTTGTGTTTTTTTATATTAAGGCGTGACATCTACGCATAGTATATAGCGATACATCACTCTTTGCAAGTAGACACCCTTAAGGGTGCCCTACGATTGGATAACTGCTCTGTCATCCCCGCGGAAGCGGGGATCCATTCTGGATTCCCGCTTCCGCGGGAATGACAATAATGCCAATATTGTTAAAACATAAAAAAGCTAAATATGGTGCTTGTGTCGTTTTGGTGATGTGGTATAATTATGGTTAAGCCAATAAAAGCTTATATTGTTGAGGGGATATACTATGATGATTGCATGGATTAATAAACATATAAGAACACGGAGGGTAATAGGCGGCATAGCGCTATTTGCCTTTATGGTGTGCTTTGTCCTTTCGGACGCCTGGGCGGTAATGGATACAGAAATAGCCCGATACGACGCGCAAGAAGAAAGGCAGGGCCTAATCACTATTCCGGATTATCTGGGAAGTATAGAGGAATCATGGAACTCTCCTTCGGCCCGAGAGACGATAGTTCATATTCAGGATGCACATTGTAATTATGCCGCTCAGCATAAAATAGCCGAGATAATAGAATATCTGAATGCGGAATACGAAGTAGATACCGTGAACCTTGAAGGTGGAGAAGGTCGTTACGACTTATCAGTTTTTGATAAGATTGAAAACAAAGAAGTCCGTGAAAAGACAGCAGATTTCTTTCTGAAAGAAGGCCTTCTAAACGGCGCCGAATATTTTGCCGCTGTTAACCCGGGCCGGGTCAATCTCTGGGGCGCTGAAAATACCGAGCTGTATCTCAAGAACCTGAATGTATACAGAGAGTCTCTTGCGCATAAAGAGGAACGGGATGCGCAATTAAATCGCTTAAAATCTATTCTGGGAAACCTCAAACGGCAGATCTATTCTCCGGAACTCTTGGAGCTTGACGGGGAATACGCACGGTATAAATCAAAGGCCATTGAGTTTAAAGAATATCTGGAGTATCTCGCCGCAAAAGCGAAACAAAAAGAAATAGCCGTTGAATCCTTCTCTAATGTTCATCTTCTGCTCCGGTCTCTTGAGAAAGAAAATAACATAAATTTTAAAAAAGCCGATCTGGAAAGAGACGCTTTAATAGATGCCCTGCGAAAAATAATGGCCGATAACGAACTGGAAAATCTTGTTCTGAAGATAATTGAATTTAGAAGCACAAAGCTTTCCTCGAAGGCATTCTATGCGTATCTTACCGAAAAGGCGGAATGCCTGGGTATCAATTTTACGGATTTTCCGGAACTCCGGAAGTACATTGCGTATATCTCAGCATACAACGCCGCGGATAAAACCAAACTAATGGGTGAGATAGACGCGCTTGAAAACGCGTTGAAAGCGGGTATGTTTGAGAACGCAAAACAGAAACGCCTCGCGCTATTGTCCAAAAACCTCGTATTAACTGAAAGCCTGTTCAATATTGCCTTAACAAGAGCCGATTACGAATACTACAAGAGACACAAGAAATCATTTAATATTGAGAATTACGTTTCGTTTATAGAAGAAGAAGCCCCATTATACAATATTGCCGCAGAACTTGATAAAAATATTACCCGTCTTAACCGATACCGCGAAGAGATGGCTGAGTTTTATGAATATTCGTTTAAGAGGGACAGAACCTTTCTTGAGAATATTAAGCTTGATACGCGCCGGCAAAAGATAACCGTTCTGGTAACCGGCGGGTTCCACACAGAAAACCTTCTTGCCAGGTTAAAAACCAGAGGCGTTTCATACATTTCAATCATGCCGAAGTTCACGAACGAAGAGGAATATGAGTCGCCGTATTTTGATATTCTCGCGGGAAAACCCGCTGGGCTAATCAACTATATAACGGCAAATATCTCAACAATGGCGATATATTCGTATTTTTGCGGCGAGAAGACCCGCGAAATACATTCATTAGGTCCGGACGATATTGCGGAAATAATTAAAGGCATATCCGGTTTAATCCAGGGCGAAGAAAAGTCGGTACTTCTTCTGAAAGGCGAGCTTCGTGTTGAGACGGCGGAAGAGGCGCCGAGATATGGGAATGCTCCGGTTGAAGAGATACCGGGTTTAGAAATAGGTGGCAAAAAGGTATGGGCTGTGTGGATAGAAAAGGAAAGTCCGCCGCCAGGCAATGAAAAGAAAACAGTTGAAGGGCCCGCATCGCAAAAACAACCCGGCCGAAACATAGGAAAGCTCACGAAACTCAGGCTTCTTGGGTTAATAATGCAGATCATGGCGATAGCGGGATGTAATTTTTATGGTCCATTTTGGAAGCCATATAATTACGACTATGTCACAACCGGCCTGGACAATTTATATGAAGTGACGGATACGTTTGCCGTTACTCAGCCGCACTATGTTTACATTCGGGATGACGCGGAAATATTTATCTATGATGACGCCAAAGGGTATATAGAGCTCATGCCGCAGGAACTAGAGGCGATAGTGGATGCGCTGAATATGGTCCCAATCGACATTATCCGAAATGTTTCTTCTATTTCCGTGAAAGAGCTCCCTTCTTTTCTGGAAGATACTGTTCTGGGTCAAGCGCAGAAGATTACCAGGAATATCATCCTTTATGCTACCGAAGATACGGAAAACGGCGAAGATGGCGGAGAGAGCAGAAGGTTGTATGGGTATCACGAGTTGGAAAGTGCTATTGAGGTCAATCAGAAAGGAATGATTTCGACTAAAACTCTGAATGCTTTTGCGGGTGATGCCTGGAGCGTACAGACAGTTGCTTTGCATGAAGCCGCGCATGTTTTCAGTTTTGAGCTTCAACGCAGAAGAGCGGAAGCATGGGATTCATTTAAAGAGCTTAATGAACGCAGCGAATATAGTGATAACCCCACGGATTACGCCCGGGAATACGGGATGAAAAATCTCGATGAAGATTGGGCTACCATGGTTATTGCATATATTAAGAGCACAAATTATTTATGGGGAAAGGCTCTATCCCAGGCAAGAAGAGGGTATCCCGTTCTGCTCGAAAAAACACTACTCGTATCTCAGTTTTTCATAGAAGAAGATGGGGAGCAACTGAGGGCATATGTTTCTGCCCCGGGGAGGGTGCGGAATGCGGAGTTTTGGCCGGTTAGCGTAGTTGATAACAGATTGAGTGTAGGGGAATATAATTTAATCGTAAACGATTCAGGCGTTATCTCCGGCATGTCGGAATCTAAAACTTCAGAGATTGAAAATTTTGAGGTACTGTTTGAAGAGGACTATGAAATGGAAACTCTCGAGGATCCGGATGGCACGCCTTTTATGCGACTTACAGTAAAAACCGGAGCAGGGGAGTATATCTGGTCCAAAAGAACCTTTGGAAGTATAGGGGACTACCTTCTTTTTAAGGCGCGAGGGCCATGGGCCAGAATAAAATTCATGTTTAATACAATACAATCTGAGCCTTTTACTGATGTTGATGTTTTCGGTGCCGCGTGGGAAACTTACAGGGTTGAGTGGCCGGAAGATTTAGCTGAACTATTGGCTATAAGTATGAGGGGATCAGTTGATGTTCAATACTTTGAGATTCATTACAGCGGTGCGGTATTCCCCGGATCAGGAATCAACGCGGAACAGTTTATCAATCGCATCACCCCGGGCGGCGCAATCGGCAAATTTCAAGAACCTGAACCGGTTAAGCTGGTAGATGGACGCATCACCGGCCGCGTTAAACATATTGAAACCGGCGACGAGATTACCCTGGCCAATCTAAAACAAGAAACAGCTACACTGGAAGAGATAACAAAATACATTAACGACATAAGAACCCTCATGCAACAGTCCAACATTCCTGCTGAAACAGCGGACTTTCTTAACGGCGTTCTTGCTGATTTTACGCAGAATCTGCCTAAAAACGTAATCCTAACCGAAGGCGGCAAAGGCATCTTCTTCGGCAAGGGCGACGCAGGAGAAGGCTTCATAGCAATAGATAAGGCGCTCTTAAAAGCGAGTCCATTGTCATTCTTACACGAAGTGCTGGAATATGCGCAAAGCATCAACCCGAATATCACAGAGCAGATTGAAAACCTGTTTACCACCTCAGGCAAAGAGTGGCTGGCCGACCATGCGGCGAAATACGCAGCGCAGAACAATACCGATTATTTCACGGCGAACAAAGCCCATTACACAATCCGCGCCTTCACGCGCCAGGTGTTCACCGAAAAGGATAAACAAACAACAGATGTAATCAAAGGCGCAGGGATGTACGAGGTAGCGAAGACGCTTGTGCCCGCAATTCTTACTGCCATGAGAAAAGCCCCCACGCATGTTATTGAACCGGTCTCTTCGCTTGAGACGGTCTCGCCGGTCATGACTTATCTGCGTGAAACCGAGCAAAAAACGGGCAAGAAAGGACACAATATCCACGCGCGAAGTTACCTGGCGGACAGTAACCGGGAAGAGAATCTAATAAACGAGATCCATAAGGTATTACCGGGTTTTTACGATGATGTCACCGGGTTTGAGGGTAAAGATTACACGCTTAATAAAACGAGAATGGTGATTCGTCTGTTGGGCGTGGAAAGAGATAAGGTTAGAACGGCGATTAAAGACAAACTTATTGAGCGAATGAGGAGCGATGAGAATAAAAAAGATTTGTCTCAGGACGAAAAGGAAGAGGCGGCAGAATTTATCATTAAGAAAAAGATCAGGTTTGTTAACGCTTATGCGGCCGCGTCAGAACACCTGAACACGGTTGTAGACCTGTTTACAGATATTACAATGGTGGAGTGCGACAGGTACGGCGCCGAAGATGGATACCCGAATGAAAGTGTGCCGCAGGATCTCTCCGAGAAATTCTTGCGTCTTTTGTCCGAGTCAATCACCAATTATGATCAGCTGATGGAAGAAGCAGGCAATGAATCAGACATAACGGCCATATTAAAGGCGATCTTCAGCGGGTATGTTCTGAGGATACAGGCAGTTGACTGGGAATCCATCCGGGTCTGGAAAGACGCCCAGGATCAGGTGCTCAAGTCGCTATAATTTGGGGCACGAAGTTATCCACAGAGTAGGTCACCCTTAAGGGTGACCTACTCTGTGGATAACTGGGAAAAAATCAGTAGGGCACTTTTAAAGGTGCCCTACTCTGTGGATATGATTGTAATTTGGGTTATGATGACCGATTGAGACTTCTTGTGGCCACGAGATTAACTCCGGTATCAAGCAGGTTCTTAATCACTATATCGCCCGCTGAAACGGGTGCTTTCACACTGACAGCTGAAGCGAGTTTAACCACGCGGGAGCACAGTTTTTTCGGAACCGTTTTTTCGGTTTTAACGGAAAGAAGCGGAACGTCAGCGCCCGATATCCGAACAGTCGTTGTTACGGTTCTCATCGGGTGAAAGATTTCGTTTTCCGCATATGTTTCGCCGCGTTTGCATTGATTGCCGGTCACGCTGATTACGTGTTTTTTATCGTATGTCACTTCCAGGGTACACCCCATGGGACAGGTAATACAGGTCAGATCTTTTTTCATTTTCCCTCCGATATAAAAAAAACTTCAAGATACTGCGCATCGCGCGGGACTTCTTCAATGGGAACGCGCAACATCGTGCTCGGTGATATTATTCGGTGTTTCTTTTTAAGGATAATTTCTTTATCCGTTCTGACAACCATGTTGATGTTTTTCGCGGGGGCAATCGCTCTGAGCGAGATGAGTGCTTTCTTTCCCGCTTCAACACGCGAAGGAAGAACGTATCTGACCAGGTGTCCCGTTTTAACGGGAATTTCTTTCTTTTTCGCGGGGCCCCTCTGTATGTACTCACCCGCCGCTTTTCCGCAATAATCGGCTTCTTCCGAAACAAAATCAGCAAGGTCGTGGACATGAAGAACGTTACCGCAGGAGAAAATGCCGGGTATTGACGTCATCAGCTCAGCGTCTACGACGGCGCCGCCCGTTACGGGGTCCAGCATCACTCCCGCCCGGATAGAAAGCTCGTTTTCCGGTATGAGCCCCACTGAGAGAAGAAGGGTGTCGCATGTCAGGGTAAAAGCGCCTTCTTTTTTTGGTTCAAGATTCTTGTCTATGGGGGCGACCTGCACGCTCTTGATGCGCCGGGCGCCCGTAATCTTCGTAATCGCGTGCGAAAGATAAAGGGGGATGCCGAAATCGTTCAGGCACTGGACTATGTTTCGGTTCAATCCTCCCGGATAAGGCAGAATCTCCACAACGGCTTTCACGCGGCATCCTTCCCACGTGAGTCGTCTTGCCATTATCAGGCCGATATCCCCGGAGCCCACGACGACTATGTTTTTCCCGGGCAAATATCCGTGGAGATTCGTCATTTTCTGCGCGAAACCCGCCGTCATGATACCGGCCGGGCGGCTGCCCGGAATGGCGATATTTCCGCGGTTTCTTTCGCGGCATCCCATGGCAAGAATGATCGCTTTCGCGGTAACTTTTACGAGGCCCTTTTTTTTGGATAAGAGGATAACTGTTTTTTTATCTTGCAGCGTAACGATGTCAACCGCAGCCGTGTTTAAGAGAGTTTCAATATTATTTTCCCGGACAACCTTCACGTAACGTTCCGCGTATTCCGGCCCTGTAAGTTCTTCTTTAAAAGCGTTCAGACCGAATCCGTTATGGATACATTGAAGAAGTATTCCGCCGGGGGCGTCTTCTCTTTCTACGATAAGTATGTCTTCCACACCCGATTTTTTGAGAGAGAGAGCCGCAGAGAGCCCCGCCGGACCGGCTCCGATAATAAGCGCGTCAACGTGTCTCGTCAATTCACCCAATTTTTTCTCCTTTTTTAAGAAGAAAAGGCACGATCTCGGATCCCGGGCCTTTTTTTGTGATCTTTTCCACGGGTATTCCTGTTTCCCGATGGATGATGTCCAATACCCGGGAAGTGCAGAATCCCCCCTGACACCGTCCGGTTCCGATTCTGGTCATGAATTTCAGAGCATCAAGCGTTGTGTGGCCTTTTCGGATCGCATCTACGACTTCGGCTTCGGTAATGTTTTCACAGCGGCAGACAAGAGAAGCGTAATCCTTGTTATGTTTGATGGCGTGCTCAAGTTTATTGAAATCTCTTTTTTCAATGAATTTCCGCGCGCGCGCAATGCATTTTCGTTTCGGATTAAAACTTGGATTTATTTCCAGGCGAAGGCCTTCTTTAACCAGTATGTTTTTTATCATTTCGGCTACGGCCGGGGAAGCAGTAAGGCCCGGCGACTGGATTCCTGCGGCATTGATGAACCCTTTCACTCGGGTTTTACCTATAATGAAATCTCCACCGGTCGCCACGGGTCGGATTCCGACAAAAGCTGTTATTATGTCGGAACTCCTGACGGACGGCACCATTTTCCGGGCATGTTCAAAAACGGTTTTTAGACCCTCGCGTGTCGTTGAGAAATCATCTTTTCGCTTGATGTCCAGCGCAGTGGGCCCCACCATCACGGGTCCGTCAACCGTCGGTATTACGAGCATACCTTTGGAAGTTACCGAGGGAAGCGGAAAAATGACTTTTTTAACGAGATTCCCGACCCGTCTATCCAGAAGATATTCTTCGCCTTTTCGCGGAAGGATTTTAAAATCCGTAATCCCGACAAGCCCGGCAATGTCATCGGCGTATAATCCGGCGGCATTGACTATGAACCGGGTGGAGAACTCCGCGCCGTTTCGGGTTTTGACGATAAAACCCTTTTTGGCTTTTCGGGTGATCCGGGTCACTTCCTGTTGCGTGAAAAGTTCCACGCCGTTCCGCGTGGCGTTTTCAATAAGAGCAAAACAATATTCATAAGGGCAAATGATGCCGGCAGTGGGGGCGTGGAGAGAGCCCAGTATATCCGGGTTCAGGTTGGGCTCCGCTTCCAGCGTTCTTTCGCGGCTCAGAAGTTCCATGTAGGGAACATTATTTTTTTTGCCCTGAAGAAAGTAATTTTGAAGCGAGAGGAGTTCGTCTTCGGTGAAAGCGACAAGAAGAGATCCTCTGCGTTCAAAAGGGAATTCCAGCTCTTCCTTGAGGCGGTCAAAGGCGCGGTTGCCTAAAGGCGCCAGACACGCTTTCAGCGTGCCTGGCGTCGCGTGAAAGCCTGGGTGTATGATTCCTGAATTGGCTTTACTCGTGCCGAAAGAAACGTCCGCTTCTTTTTCCAAAACTGCCGTGCGCAGATTGTAACGGGAAAGTTCACGCGCAGTCGCGGCACCCGTAACGCCTGCGCCGATAATAATAACATCAAATGGTAAATTCATTTATCCTCTCTTGAATGTAGGTTATTATCAAGTATAATTGGGAAAGGAGCACAGTCAACTACAGAGCACAATCATGAAAAAATACATGCTTGCCCTGGACCAGGGCACGACAACTTCACGAGCGATTATTTTTGACCATGCCGGTAGGATTGTTTCTTCCAGCCAGAAAGAGTTCAGGCAAATATACCCCAGCCCCGGATGGGTAGAACATGACCCGATGGAGATATGGGAGAGCCAGCTGTTTGTAGCGCGGAAGGCGATAGCGAAAGCTTCCCTCGCGGCGGGACAAATTGCCGGCATAGGTATTACCAATCAGCGCGAAACCGTTGTTCTGTGGGAAAGGGATACGGGAAGGCCCGTGTATAACGCGATCGTCTGGCAATGCCGGCGAACGGCCGATCTTTGCAGAAGGCTCGCGACTCAAGGATACAATAAGGTCATACGGAAAAAAACCGGGCTTTTTCTTGATCCATATTTTTCGGCCACAAAAATAAAATGGCTCATGGAAAACGTTCCGGGGCTATATAAACGCTCCGCCGCGGGAGAAATATGTTTCGGAACGGTGGATTCATGGCTTCTTTTCAATCTCACGGGCGGCCATTATACGGATTCCACCAACGCTTCAAGGACGCTTCTTTTTAACATACATACCTGCAAGTGGGACAAGGAACTTCTTAAAATTTTCGGTGTACACGAAGAGATGCTGCCGATTGTGAGTCCGTCAAGCAGCCGGTTTGGAATCACTAAAAAAGAAATATTCGGCAAAGGCATATTGGTCTCGGGAATGGCGGGAGACCAGCAGGCATCGCTTTTCGGCCATGCGTGTTTCAAAAAATTGAGCGCTAAAAATACTTACGGCACGGGATGTTTCTGTCTTGTAAATACCGGGAAAAAGCCTGTCGTTTCAAAGAACAAGCTTTTAACCACAATCGCGTGGGATCTGGGAGACGGCCCGGAATATGCCCTGGAAGGTTCCATATTTATGGGCGGCGCGGTAATTAAATGGCTGCGGGACGAGCAAAAGATACTGAAGTCAGCGGCGCATTCGGAGAAACTGGCCCGGTCTGTTTCCGGGTCGGAAGGAGTATATTTTGTACCGGCTTTCGTGGGGCTTGGAGCGCCGTATTGGGACCCCGACGCGCGCGGCGCCATCCTGGGTCTTACGAGAGGAACCTCGCAGGCGCATATCACACGCGCGGCTCTTGAAAGTATAGCTTTTCAATCCCGGGATCTGGTGGAAGCGCTTGAGGAGGATACGGGAAAAAAGATAAGTTCTCTCAAGGCCGACGGTGGGGCTTCTGTCAACACCTTTTTAATGCAGTTTCAGGCGGACATTCTCGGCATACCCATTATTCTTTCACCTATTCCCGAGACGACGGCGCTTGGCGCGGCTTATCTGGCAGGGCTTTACTGCGGGTATTGGAAAGGGAAGAAGGATATAGAAAAAAACTGGAAGGCAAGAAAGATATACAAACCCCGCCTTGATGCTTCAAAGAGAAAAATCATGATCAAGGCATGGAAACACGCTGTTGAGATAACGAGGCAGTTCAAACCATAAATTTTTAATGGAACCTGTAAAAACAGATACCCTTACGGGAATAGTTTACCGGGAGTGGAACATTTCACCCTCAAGAGCCGTGATACTTCTGGTTCATGGCCTCGGAGCGCATAGTGCGAGATGGTCGGACCTCGCTGAATTTTTTATCCATCGGGGCATTTCCTGTTATGCCATGGAGCTTAAAGGATACGGAGAGACGAGCGATATAAAAGGGCATGTCAGTTCTTTCGGAGTTTATTACCGAGATATACAGCGCCTTCGCGAGATAATTTCGGAAAAACATCCCGGCGAAAAAGTTTTTCTTCTCGGCGAAAGCATGGGAGGGCTCATCGCTTTCATGGCGGCGGCCGTTGAACCCGGCCCCTTTGACGGACTTATATGTGTTTCACCCGTTTTCGCGAGTAAGCTTAAATTTTCTGTTTTGGATTACGTAAAAATGGCTGTGTGCGCGCTTTGTAACCCTGCCAGGCAGTTTAGAATGCCTTTTTCTTCCGAAATGTGCACGCAAGACGCCGCTTGCAGAGAAACTATGGACGCCGATTCGCGGGAGCACCGTCTGGCGTCGGCGCGGACCTTGTTTGAAACAATTGCGGCGTCCATTCGAGCCGAATGGATAAAAAAAAGAATTCTCATCCCGGTTCTGTTCCTTCTTGCCGGCAATGATAAGCTGGTATCCTCTGTTGCCAGCAAAAGAATATTCAAGGCGATTAAGACGCGCGATAAAAACCTGATTGAGTATCCCGACATGTACCATTCCCTGACGATAGAATCCGGAAGAAAAATGGTCTTTCGGGATATTCTCATGTGGATAGATAGACATGAGCCGCAATGAAAATAGGGACGTCACCTATTTATTAGGAATACTCTAAATTTAGTTCCTAACAATTGGGTGACGTCCCTATTTTTAATTGGGTGACGTCCCTATTTTTATAGAGTCCGGAAGAAAAATGGTTTTCCGCGATATTCTCATGTGGATAGACCGGCAAAATTAATCTTTGACTTATAATAAGTTTAGAAGTATCATGCCGATAAGATGAGACTTGCCTCGTTAAAATTCAAAAAAATAATAATTTATCTTGCATGCGCGGGATTCCTTTCTTGTTTTATTGCGCCTGAAACCGGAGCGGATGAAGTCGCGGAATTGCGCAAACAGTTGGCTGATTTGCGGAAGCAAATGGATTTGCAGGCGCGCCAGATGGCGGAGATACAGCGCAAGATTGCGGACATGGAAAGCGCTCCGCCTGCAAAATCCGGAGCCAAACAAGCCGATGATGACTTCCGCGTGTATTGGAAAAAAGGATTATTGTTTAAATCCGCCGATGACAGCATCGCGATAAAACTCGGCGGCAGAATCCAGGCGGATTTTGCCTGGATGGGTGAGGGGAAAACGGTTAAAGAGAGGCTGGGCACGCTTGACGCGCCTGCCGAATTCAGAAGATTACGTCTTTATATTGACGGCTCGGTATATGAGAACTATGTCTATAAAATGCAGGTTGATTTTGCGGGAGGCGAAGTCGGTTTCAGGGATGTTTATGTCGGGATGAAAAATGTTCCGTATCTCGGGCTCGTAAGAATCGGACAGTTCACGGAACCCTTCAGTTTGGAAGACATGTCCAGCAGTAACGACATAACGTTTCTTGAAAGAAGCCTTCCTTATGCTTTGTCTTTGCACAGAAATACAGGGATAGGTTTCAATTCCACTTTTCTTGATGAGAGAGTAACGTTTTCGGCAGCGGCGTTTTATAACGCAAATAATTATGCGCTCCCCACTTCAAATGCCGGCAACGCCGCCGTTCGGATGACGGGTCTTCCGTATTATGAGGAAAACGGCGCGCGTCTTGCGCATCTCGGTGTGGCTTATGCCCTCAGAAACCCCACGGAGGAGGGCGGAGATTTTCGTTATTACTCCGAGCCTGAGGTGCATCTTGCTCCTAATTTTGTTGATACGAGCGCTTTTTCCGGACGATATGCCAACATTGTCGGGCTTGAATCTTTGCTTATTCATGGGCCCTTTTCGGTGCAGGGAGAATTTATACAGTCATTCGTGAGCCGGAAAGGGTATTCTTCAGCGGGATACTTTGAGGGCCTTTATGTATACACGAGTTATATTCTGACGGGGGAACACAGAAAATATAACAGAGACATGGCAAATGTCTCGGGAGTCACGCCGCGTGAAAACTTTTCAATAAAAAAATGGACACCCGGCGCGTTGGAAATTGCCGCGAGATATTCCTACCTGGATTTTAACTCTACAGATGTGAAAGGCGGCGCTCTGTCCGATATAACTATAGGGTTCAACTGGTATCTTAATCCCAACATGAAGATAATGACGAATTACGTGCACGCGCATCCGAATGGAGTGGGAGACGCCGATATCATAGCCGTAAGATGCCAAGCTAATTTCTGAGGAGGATAAGATGAGGATGCGTATCCGTTGGTTTCCGGCGATTGTTCTAATCGCTCTTTGCGCAATCGTTCCGATTTCACACGCGGCGGGGAAAGGCCCCTTACCGTCCTGGAACGAGACGCCCGCGAAACAAAAAATAATAGATTTTGCGAATAAAGTGAGCGATCCTTCAGGGCCGCTCTATGTTTCGGAGAAAGAACGTATCGCGGTGTTTGATCTGGACGGCACATTGTTCTGCGAAAAACCTCTGTATCTCCAGGTTTTAATCGCGGCCGAACGTCTTTACGAACTTGCCAACGCGAACCCGAAGCTGCGAGGCCGACAGCCATATAAGGGCTGCTGGGAACGCGACTGGGACTATATTTCAAACTCAAAGAATTTTTTGGAGATGAACCTGACGGCCTTTGAAGGCATGGTGCAGGAGGAATACATGGAATACACTCTGCGGTTTCTCCGGCGCGGCCATCCGGTGTTCGGCGTTCCTTACATTACGCTCATATACGTTCCGATGCTGGAGGTGTTGGATTTTCTTGAAGAGAAAGGGTTCAGGATATATTTGGTATCAGGCTCGCCCCAGGCGTTTATCAGAAGTTTTTCGGAAGAGGAGCTTGGCGTCGGACGTGAAAGGGTAATCGGCGATACAATCAAAGTCGCTTTTGAAGAAAAAGGCGGTAAGGTGGTCTTCGTAAGGGAGCATGCTGTCGTGGAACCGGAAGTCCTGAGAGAAGGAAAACCCGAGAATATACGCATGCGTCTGGGAAGAAGCGCGATTCTTGCCTGCGGAAATTCCAACGACGATGTAAAAATGCTTGAATCCGCCGGAGCCGGCAGGCCCGATGCGCGTCCGCGTCTTTCAATTCTCGTGCATCACGATGACGCGGAACGCGAATACGCCTATGATAAAGGGGCCGATATAGCGCTGAAAACCGCGCAGGAGGCGGGCTGGCTCACAGTCAGCATGAAAAACGATTTTAAAGAGATTTTCAAAACAAAACAGGTGAGCGTTAAGGCGGGAAAAATTACTTAATGGTAATGATTCTGTCAATGCCCGCAAGTTTGAAGATTTTCTTTACGTTCTGATGCGCGTTAATGACGGAAAGATTCTCTTCGCCTATTTCTTTCAGCACCTTGATGCAGATGCGTAGAAACCCTGACGCGATGTAGTCAACGTCCTTCATGTCAAAAACGACCGGCGTTTTTGATTCCTCTACTTTTTTATAAAGCCATTCTTCCCATTTCGCGCAATTGGCGCTGTCCAGCCGCCGCGAGAAAGAACATATCAATTTTCCATTTTCTTCGGTGAATTGAACCATTTTTATTCTCCTGTTTTTATTAGAAAGTTTGTTTTATCTCGGGGCTGGATTCTTCCCCGTAGAGCCAGATGGAAACCCACAGGCCGTCGTCAGTTATTCTCCAGAGCCGTCCGTACACTTCAATATTCTCTCCCCGCTTCAAATGTTTGATTTTATCCACATCGCTGTAGAGGAGCACTACCTGATAGGGGGTGTTCTGGCGCGTTTTTTGGGTAATTGTAGTTACTCTGTAGTAACGTGTCTGTATATCATTCTGTTCGTCAAAAAAGTTATATAGTTCAACATTGGCAACTGTTGCGCGGGAGAGCATGCCTGTATCCCGGTAGAGTTCCTCAATTTCGGCGCGTTGAATATCCGTCGCTTTTTGGAACTGGTCGGCCAGAGATTCTATGTCTGCCGCCCCGCAGACGGAACAGGCAAGAAAAACAGCCGAGGAGAGTAGTGCGGTTAAAAAGACTTTTGTCCGGAATTTCATTTTTGACCCATATGGTTAGTTTATGAAAATGTATACACTAAAAATATACACGCAGGGCAAGAACTTTGCAAACTATTTGAGGGGGCGGTGTATTTTACCAATTTTGTTTGAGGTTTCTTATGTATAGAGGTATACTTTTACTATTAAAAGATTATGCCCGGGAACAGAACAGCATAAACAGGAAAGAATAGCGGACATGCTTGTAAAAAAGAGTATACGCGCCGGCGTAGCGCTGTTTCTTTTTGTCTTCTTTAACATGCCTTACGCGTCCTGTAATATCGGTCCTTCAGGGCCGGTCGTGTTTTTGACCCTTGAAAAAACCATCGCCATTGCCTTTCTGAACAATAAAAACATACAGATTCAGCAACGTGAAATCAACGTCGCCAGAGCCAATATACTTGAGGGCTGGAGCAGGTTTTTCCCAAAAGTAAGCGCGGATACCGCATATACATATAACGACGGATCGCTCAACCAGGATTTGATTCAGCCCAAATACGCGAAAAAAGATATCGGCGTTTTTACAGGATACAGGAATGACAACAAACTGGTAGGGATTATCAAGGAGACCCTTTATGACGGGGGCGCCAATGTTGCCAATCTTAAGCAGTCGGAATTAGACCTTAGAGTGCAGGATGAGACGCTGCGGGCCAAAAAACTGGACGTGGAGTTTGAGGCAAAAAGACTGTATTACGGTCTTTTGCTCGCGCATGAAACCGAACATGTCGTGCGGAATTTTCTTCGCCAGGCGGAGGCGCATTACGAGAATGTAAAAAACAAGCATGAACAGGGCACTGTTTCACGGTTTCAGCTTCTTCAGGCGAAAGTCCGCGTCTCCAACGTTATTCCTTCGCTCGTGGAAGCGGTGAATGCCGTTGAACTCATTAAAGACGATATTAAAAAACTGCTCAGTCTCGGAATATGGGAACAGATTGAGGCGGAGGGGCGCCTTGCGTATTCTCCGATAGAAGTGAACGAACTCCTGTTCCTTGAGGAAGCGAACAGAAATAGACCGGAAATAATCCTCAGTGAGCTCGGTGTTAATATAAGTAAATGGTCTATTGAGTTGGCAAGGTCCGGTTATTTGCCGACAATCACCGGGGATGCCACATATCTTTTCAGATCTGATTACCTGAATAATATATTTACTCCGAAGCATAGTAACTGGACGGTGGGAGGGCAAGTGTCCTTTCCGGTGTTTGACAGCATGGAAACAAAGGCGAAGATAGACGCGGCCAGATCAAGATATGACGAAGCCGGCCTGGAAGAAGAAAACGTGCGTGAATGGACAGCCGTTAACATCCGGCGGGCTTGCCTGGATCTGATACAAACGGCGGCGCTTATCAGTTCGCAGGAAGACAATATCGTTGAAGCGAAAGAGGCATTAAGGCTTTCCGAGATAGGTTATGATAATGGGGTGGCGACCAATCTTGAGGTTCTGGACGCCCAGGTAGCCCTGAGCCGCGCGGAAAGAAACCTTTTTGAAGGGGTTTACGATTATCTCATGGCGGAGGCGTTTCTGGCGAGAACCATAGGCAGGGGGTATTTAGTGGAGGAAACATATAGTGGGCAATAAATCCGGAGATAAGGAACTTGGCGCTTTCGTAAAAATAAAGAAAGCGACCATAAGAACAGGCATTATCATTGTCGCGGCGGCATGTTTGTTGCTTCTCTTCGCTCGGTTTCACCAGGAGAGGATAGTTGAAGAAAAAATAGTCAAGGTTTCCGGCAATATAGAAGGAACAGAGGTGCGTATATCTTTCAGGGTTCCGGGTCAGATAATTGAACTTTTATCGGATGAAGGTATTTTTCTCAAGATCGGTGACATGGTTGCGAGATTGAATACAGATGAGTTGATGAAGATAAAAATGGAAGCGGAAGCTGCCCTGAACGCGGCGGAATATAAATACAAACTTGCGCGGGATAATCATGTGCGCGCGGAGAACCTTTTTATTGCCGGAGCTATCTCGGATGTGGACAGAGAAACGGCCGAAACCAAAGCGAAGTCCACGAAAGCGGACATGGAAACACTTCGGGCTTCTCTGGAACTGGCGAAGACAAGATTGGGGTTCGCGTATCTGGCTTCTCCGCTTAACGGTTTCGTGCTCGTGAAAAGCGCTGAAACCGGGGAAGTAATCCAGCCCGGCGCGCCTGTTTTTACGGCTCTTGATCTGGATAATATCTGGGTGACAGGGTATATCAACGAGCGGGATCTGGGAAAGGTGAAGTTGGATCAGGCGGCCCACGTGCAGACGGATACCTATCCCGGAAAAAAATACAAGGGCTGGGTTTCGTTCATATCGCAGGAAGCTGAGTTTACTCCCAAATATATCCAAACCGACATAGAAAGAGTAAAACTTGTTTACAGGATCAAGGTCAGGGTTAACAACTCAAGTTTAGATCTCAAGCCGGGCATGCCGGCTGACGCTTACATCACAGTCAAGTAGAGATGAGCACAATAAAAACTGTCGGTTTGACAAGAAAATTCGGCGATTTTACCGCCGTAGACAATCTTAACCTTGAGATTAACGAAGGAGAGATCTTCGGCCTGGTCGGGCCCGATGGCGCGGGGAAGACCACCACGATGCGGCTGTTGACCGGGATACTGGACCCCACGGCGGGGGAGGCCTGGGTATACGGCAAGCACACCGTGAAGGAGGCCGAACCCCTAAAAGATCATATCGCGTACATGTCCCAGCGTTTCGGCCTTTATGAGGATCTTACGGTTCTTGAAAATATAAATTTTTACGCGGATATTTACTGTGTGCCCAAAAACCAAAGAAGCGCGAAGATAGAAAAACTTCTTGAATTCAGCGGCCTCATACCTTTTAAAAAACGGATGGCCGGCAAGCTCTCGGGAGGAATGAAACAGAAACTCGGCCTTGCCTGCGCTCTAATACATACCCCGAAAGTTCTTTTTCTTGATGAGCCGACTAACGGTGTAGATCCGGTTTCAAGGCGGGATTTCTGGAAGATACTTTATCAGCTATTGAAAGAGAAAGTGACGATACTTTTTTCCACCTCTTATCTGGACGAGGCAGAACGATGTAAAAGGGTGGGGCTTATCAATAACGGAAAATTGCTGAAATGCGATGTTCCCGACAATATCAGAAAAGAACAAAATGCAAAGACTCTGGAAGAGGCCTTTATTTCTATAATAAATGAATGTGAGCATGGAAAATAATATATCGGTCAGTGTTCGTCGCCTGGAGAAAAAGTTCGGCGATTTTACGGCGGTCAATCATGTTGACTTTGATGTCCGGCGCGGAGAAATATTCGGTTTTTTGGGGCCCAATGGGGCGGGAAAGTCCACTACGATAAGGATGCTCTGCGGGATACTTTCTCCCACTTCGGGGTCCGGCAACGTCGGCGGATATGATATATTGAATGAACAGGAGAAAATAAAACAGAACATCGGGTACATGTCGCAGAAATTCTCGCTCTATGACGACCTGACGGTTGAGGAGAATATCAACTTCTATAGCGGCATTTACAATGTTCCCGACAAGAAAAAGCGCAAGGAAGAGATAGTAAAAAAAGCGCAGCTCGAAAACCGCATGGGGAAACTTACGAAGACCCTCTCCGGCGGGACGAAGCAGACACTCGCATTGGTATGTTCGGTAATTCACCGCCCGAAAATAATATTTCTAGACGAACCCACTTCGGGCGTTGATCCAATCACGCGAAACACTTTCTGGGGAATCATAAAAGGACTCGCGGAAAAGGGAGTGACGGTATTTGTAACAACGCATTACATGGATGAGGCGGAAAACTGTGATCGCATGGCGCTTATTTATAAGGGGAATATTATCGCGATGGGAACTCCGGTGGAGATGAAAACAAAGTTCATGAAGAACGAAATACTGGAGATTTACGCGCCGGACCCGGAACCATGGTCGGAAAAAATAGCATCGCTGGATGGGGTTAAAGAGACATCCCTGTTCGGGTCGGGTATCCACGCGGTTGTTACGGACTCCACGCGTGCCAGAACGGGCATAGAGAGGGCATTTGATGAGGCGGGGGTAAAAGAGTATAACGTGAATAAAATACCGCCCTCACTGGAAGATGTTTTTGTTTCACTGATCGAAAATTACAAGGAGCCGGACTCGGAACATGAATCTCAGAAGAGCTAACGCGCTTTTTAAGAAAGAGCTGATTCAGGTAATGCGTGATCCCAGAAGCCTGGGATTGGCTATTGCGATACCGGTGCTTTTGCTTATACTTTTTGGTTTTGCGCTCACGCTTGACGTGGATAATGTTCCCATGGCCGTCTGGGATCAGGATAAATCAAAGAACGCGCGTGACTTCATCCGTGATTTTGATTACTCAAAGTATTTCATGATCACCGGGTATTATGATAACTATGGGGATATAGAGGAGTTGATTAATGATAATAAAATCCTCGTAGCCATGGTTATACCAAAAGATTTTTCAAAACTTATTCAGTCAAGCAATCCGGCTCCCGTGCAATTTTTGATAGACGGGAGTGATTCCAACACGGCCACGATCACAAGGGGTTACATATACAGCATCATATCCGGATATAACGAACGGTCTCTCAGGAACGTGCTCCCGCAGGAAGGGGGAATTAACCCGGTTCCGATTGAATACCGGCCGCGGACATGGTTTAATCCAAACAGGGAGAGTACGAACTTTATTGTTCCGGGGCTTATTGCGGTTATCATAATGATAATTTCCGCGCTTCTCACATCTCTGACGGTTGCGAGAGAGTGGGAAAGAGGAACAATGGAGCAGCTGATCTCTACTCCAGTAAAGCCCAGCGAACTTATTCTTGGAAAACTCATGCCGTATTTTGTTATAGGTTTCGTTGATCTTATAATAGCCGTTGTCATGGCTCAGTTCGTATTTTCTGTGCCCTTCAGGGGAAATTTTGCGCTTCTTTTCGGTGTGAGCGGTCTTTTTCTTGTCGGGGCGCTGACGCTGGGAATGTTAATATCAATTATTACCAAGAGCCAGCTTTTGGCAAGCCAGACGGCGATCATGGGGACATTTCTGCCCACTTTTATGTTGTCAGGGTTCATGTATGCTATTTTCAACATGCCGAAAGCCGTACGGGCAGTAACCTATTTTGTTCCGGCGAGGTATTTCATAATTATTTTAAGAGGGATCTACCTTAAAGGCGTGGGGATAAGAGTGCTGTTCCCACAGATAGCGTTTCTTCTGCTGTTCACCGTGATCGTGGTGTTCCTGGCGAACAAAAAATTCAGAAAAAAAGTAGCGTGATAAACCTATGTTTGAACGGATAAAATCCATTATCGTAAAAGAATTTCTGCAGGTTCTGCGCGATCCGCGAATGCGGACGGTTATCCTTGTTTCTCCGCTTCTGCAGATTTTTCTTTTCGGTTATGCGGCAACTACCGATATCAACAACATACCGACTGCCGTCTATGATCTGGATAACACGCGGGAAAGCCGTGATCTTATCAGGGCGTTTACTTATTCAAAATATTTCGTGGAAAAATATTACATATCTACCGATGAAGAACAGAATGACCTGATGGATAGATCTCTTGTCAGCGCGGTTGTCCGGGTTAACCGCGGTTTTGCGAGAAAGCTCAGAGGGAATAAGAGTGCTCCCGTTCAGATTGTCGTTGACGGGACGGATTCAAATACCGCAAATATTGTTCTGGGGTATGCCGGCATAATAGTTGCTGATTATGCTGACCGGGCGCTGAAAGAGCGATCCGCGATCTTTCTGGAACAGATCACACCGACGTATCCAAGAATTGAGCCGCGTGATCGCGCGTGGTTCAACGAAAATCTCATGTCAAAAAATTATTATGTTCCAGGTGTCATGGCGATGATAGTAACAATAGTATCGCTTCTCCTGACCTCAATGGCCATCGTGCGGGAAAAAGAAATAGGCACGATGGAACAGCTCTTGGTAAGTCCAATCAGGCCGATCGAGCTTATCATTGGAAAGGCGCTGCCGTTCGCTGTTATCGCGCTGGTGAACATCACGACGCTGATCATGATAGCTGTTTTCTGGTTTAAAGTTCCGCTCAGAGGGAACCTGGTGCTCTTATTTTTTTCCACACTTGTCTATCTTGTAACCACTCTGGGGATAGGGTTGTTCATTTCGACGCTTTCTTCCACTCAGCAGGAGGCCTCGATGTCAACGTTTCTGATATTTTTCCCGATGAGTTTGCTTTCCGGTCTCATGTTCCCGATAAATAACATGCCGAGAGTGGTTCAATACATAACGTATCTTAATCCGATGAGATATTTTACCGTTATCTTGAGGGGGATATTTCTGAAAGGGGTCGGCATTGATACCCTATGGGCGCAGGTGCTTATTTTAGCGATTATGGGAACGATTGTCATAACGTTCAGCTCGATGAGGTTTCAAAAACAGCTTGGGTAGTGTATATGTATATAAGGGGTAACTACTCTGGTAACTCGCGATAAGGCCGATTGGCATGCTTCCTACCAGGGCCCCTCCGCCCGGTGTGGATCCTCCCTGTACGGAA
>CAZGOZ010000002.1:6090-13253 GCA_964528025.1 uncultured Planctomycetia bacterium | reverse complement strand
TGGCATGCTTCCTACCAGGGCCCCTCCGCCCGGTGTGGATCCTCCCTGTACGGAAACATGCCAACCGGCCTTTAGCGGGTAACTCGTGATAAGGCCGATTGGCATGCTTCCTACCAGGGCCCCTCCGCCCGGTGTGGATCCTCCCTGTACGGAAGCATGCCAACCGGCCCTTAGCCGGGGTACCGGGGTACCTGAATAGTTTAAAAAAAGGGATATAATATGGCGTTAAAATCCAGGGGTATTACTTTTAAGCTTGTCGTTTCTATTCTCCTCAGCTCGCTTGGTATCTTCGTGCTTGTCTTCGGCTATAATTATCTGGTCTCCCGCAGAATTATCATAAAGCAAATAGAGGACAATGCCAGAAGCATAACTCTCGAGGCGGTAAACCGGATAGAATCTGTGCTGAACCCCGTAGAAAAGGTTCCGGAACACATTGCCTATTTTTTAGAATTAACCTCGGTCAACAGCCAAGAGCTCTTGGCGCTGCTTAGAAAAGTAATCCTGAATAACAGCGAAATATACGGGTCAACCATTGCTTTTGCGCAATACGCGTTCAAGGAAGATGTCCAATATTTCGCGCCGTATTTTCATAAAAGTGAAAAAGGACTGGAATTCACCGATCTTGGAAAAGCCACCTATAGATATACCGAATGGGACTGGTATCGTCTTCCAAAACAATCCGGCCGGCCGGTGTGGAGCGAACCCTACTATGATGAAGGCGGGGGGAATATTTTGATGTCCACGTATTCCGTTCCATTTTATGGCGATGCCGTGAAAAAACAGGATTTCAAAGGTGTTGTTACCGCTGATGTTTCATTGGTCTGGCTTGAAAAAATCGTGGCTTCTATCAAGATAGGAAAGACGGGATATGGGTTTCTTATCTCCAAAACCGGAAGGATAGTTACGCATCCTCGGCAGGAGCTGATCATGAAAGAAACAATATTCAGCCTGGCCAGTTTACGGCGAGATGAGAGGTTCGGTGAGATAGGCCAAGACATGATAGCGGGGAAGACCGGATTTGTTTCTTTTAAGGATACTGCCACAGGCAAGAAACTTTGCATAGCGTATGCCCCCCTGCCTTCGACCGGGTGGTCACTGGCGGTTGTTTTTCCGAGAGACGAACTCATGGCCGATGTTGCGGCTCTTTCGAGAACCGTGGTAGCGCTTGCTTTGGCCGGAGGGATAGTTCTTCTGGCCGTTATCATGCTGGTATCCAATTCGATTATCAGACCGTTAAGAGTTCTGGATCGGGTAACCAGAGATATCGCGGAAGGGAATCTGGATTTTGAAGTGCCCCGTGTGCGGTCAAACGATGAGGTCGGGCGCCTGGCGAGTTCGTTCGTCTATATGCGAGGGGCGCTTAAAAAATACATAAAAGAGCTGACGCAGACAACTAGAGACAAGGAAAGGATGGAGAGCGAGCTGAAAATAGCCCACAATATTCAGATGGGCATTTTGCCGAAGACGTTCCCGCCTTTTCCGGAGAGAGACGAGTTTGATATTTATGCCGTTTTGGAACCGGCCAGAGAAGTGGGGGGCGATTTCTATGATTTTTTCTTTATTGACGATGAACAAATTTGTTTTGTCGCGGGCGATGTTTCGGGGAAAGGCGTTCCTGCGGCATTGTTTATGACCATGACAAAGATGCTGATAAAAATATACGCCTGCCAGTTTAAAAATCCGGATAAAGCAATGGCCATGGTAAATAAAGAACTGTCCAGGGATAATGAATCCTGCATGTTCGTTACGATCTTTTGCGCCATGCTCAATCTGAAGACAGGCGCGATGTGTTATACCAATGGCGGGCATAATCCCCCTGTTATCATGCGCGCCGAGGAGAAACGCGCCGAGTTTCTGCCGGCGATCGGCGGCCCGGCGGTCGGGGTTATAGGGGATGCGTCATACGAAACCGCGAAGCTGGTTCTTGCGCCGGGCGATTTGATATGTGTATATACCGACGGCATTACGGAGGCCTTTGACGGCAAAGGGGCGATGTTCGGGGATGAAAGGCTTGAAGAAGCCGTAGGGTCTTTTCATCAGGGCGGCGCTAAAGGGCTGGTGGAGAAAGTGCTGCATGAAGTAAAATCGTTTACCGGAAACATCCCGATGTCGGATGATATGACGATTCTGACATTGGAATATTTTCACCCTTCCGTAAAAAAAGCGCAAAGCAAAGACAAGAAAAAGATTGTCATAACCAACCGCGTTTTGGAAATCCGGCGAGTGGCAGATTTCATGAACGGGTTTTGGAAAGAAAATAATCTGCCTCCGGAGGCCTTACACGATGTGGATTTGGCTGTGGAGGAAATTATCGTAAATATTATCTCTTATGCGTATGACGATAAGAATGAGCACGAAATAATTTTCAGGATAGGGCTTCGCGACCGACGCCTGCTTCTGGAAATTGAGGATACCGGCAAGCCTTTTAATCCGCTGGCCGAACCCGCGCCTGAGGTTAATGTGGCCGTGGAAAAAAGACGCCCGGGAGGCCTTGGTATACATCTTGTTCGCAGTCTTATGGATAAAGTAAGATATACGCGCCATGGCGAAAAAAATATTCTGGTAATGGAAAAGCTTATGGCATATAGCGTTACGGGCAAACATGGCCCGCGGCGAAAAGGAAAAACCCGGTCCGGTAAAAAATGAGCCAGATTCTTGCCTTGTGTCGGATTTCCAGTAAACTATATTAGGTAAAGAGGGCAATTGTTGAGTAGAAACTGAATAGTTTGGGTGTACAGAAATAATAATTTTAAGGAGGAGATTATGTTCAGGAAAACAGTAGCACTTGCTGTCGCCGTTCTTTTGCTTTTTTCATGCGCTGCATGCTTTGCCGAGGCAGGAGATTATGAGGCAAAGATTACAGAGCTGAAAGCCGAGCTGAAGACGGTTTCGAAGAACTATGTGCAGGACAGAAAAGATCTGTCAAAGGCCACAAAGGAAAAAATAAAGGCTTTGGGTAAAACAGCAGAAGACAAAAAGACCCAAAAAGCCATTCTTGAGGACAAAAAAAGTAAACAAAAAGAACTCCTTGCGACTTACAAAGACGCCAAGAAAGCCGTCGTTGATAAGATGAAAGCTTTGAGGGAAGAGAAAAAGGCAACAAAGAAACAAGCGAAATTGGATAAAGCGGCGAAAGAAAAGAAATAAAGAAATAAGGATTGTTTGATTTAAAACTAAGGGGCGTTTTCCGGAGTAGGTTCGGAAGACGCCCCTTAGTTTTGCAAGGCGACTTTTTCGGTGTATATTACTATATAGGGGAAACGAATAGCGTGAGAGTTACTATAGAAAAGGTGACCGAATGAGAAAAGGAATAATTCCACTTTTTGGAGCGGCGCTGATGTGTTTTTTTGCAGTGTTCGTTTCGGCGGATATTATTGAATTAAAAAACGGTGACAAGATTGCCGGACAGGTAATAAAGGAATCAGAGGATGTTGTCGTTATAAGCAAATTGGACGGAGCTTTTGAAGCTGCTATCTCACGCGACCGGATAAAGGCCATAAAAAAATTGTCGCCCGAGGAATCTCAAGCGCTGGCAAGCGTGACAGAATCACATGCGAGCGAAGAAGTAACTTCCGCGAATCGAAGCGAAAAGCGGGAAACACAGAATCGGGAGTATAAAACGCCTGTCTCGCAAAAAGAACCGGAAGTAGCGGTGGAGACCGAATTTGAAGATAAAGACCCGCAGGTCAAACCCAAAATTTCCGCGGACAGAACGGACAACCTGAAATATGCCGGGGAAAATATAAGGTTGGATATATATGATCCCGGCGGATCATCCCGGCCGGTTGTTCTTCTTATTTTAGGCGCCCCGGCAGGGCAGACAGACACGGCGCTCGGAGGCCCGGATTTTGCTCAAGACCTGAAAAGAAAAGGTATTATTGCCATTAACGTTCAGTATCTTGACTCTAAAGGCGACAGTAAGGGTAGGTTTGACAGACACGTGCGCGCGGTTGTAGAAGCCGCAAAGCATGCCAGAAGTATCCGGAACGCCAATGCCGGAAATATCGCCCTTGTGGGATATTTTTACGGCGGGGATATCGCGCTTAAAGCAGCCTCCCTTGATACCAAAATTAAGGCGCTCGCGGTAAATGGCGCTTCGCTGCATGCCGGGTTTGGAAAGGAAAACGCCGCTTTCCTGCCGACCAGAACGCTGATAATCTGCGGGAGTAAAGATCCGGCTCTTCGCACCGCCAATTTGCTTGGGTCGTGGTTTGCGCAGCTGGGAAAACCATTTGAACGGAAAATAAACAACGGTATAGGTCGGGATAATATCACAATAAAAGTTTTTCAAGAGGACTGGAATATTATAGTCAAGTTCCTAATGAATAGCCTGAAACCATAGCCAGTGGAGTCAAAAACAGGAGTTTTTACCATGGGACGAAATTTGAGAGACAGATTCATAGATGCTTCATCAAAATGCACCGACGCGATCGCGAATCAGTATAAAAAAGGGGACAGATGGGTCAATATTTCTTACGGTGAGCTTAAGAATAAGATTGAATCATTATCCGTTTTTTTGTCAAACAAGGGTATACGGAGCGGCGATACGGTTGGTATTCTTCTGGAAAACAGACCGGAATGGGGGATGATCTTTTTTGCCACTGTTTATATCGGAGCGATTGTCGTTCCCATAAATCCCGTGGCCGGCATGGATGAGGTCAAGAATATATTGAACAATGCGAAATGCAGGGCTGTTTTTTCCGGCGATGCCTCTCACTTTTTCAAGGAGGAGATGCGCAGTGGAAAACTCCCTTTCATGAGAGACGTTATTTCCGTGGATTCGGAGATGTTCAGGGATGCGGTTGAAAAACGGCGGGCCCCGGCGGGAAATGAAGAAATTGATGAGCACAGCGTGGCGTCTATTCTGTATACCTCAGGTACTACCGATAGCCCCAAGGGAGTCATGCTCACGCACGGGAATCTGCTTTCCAATTGTGAATCCATATATAAGCGGGGGTTTATGAAACAAAAAGATTCGATTATGTCCATACTTCCCTTATATGACACGTATCCTCTGACAGTGACAATGTTGATTCCTCTGCTTTTCGGCGGCGGTGTCAAAATAATATATCCCGGTTCGATGCGGAGGGAAACCATAATGGCGGCTATGAGCGAAACGAATCCCGCGGTTTTGGTTGCGGTTCCGCAGGTGTTTTATCCGTTTCAAGGCAAGGTTAAAGAAGCTATTGAGGGAATGTTTTTACCATACCGTATCCTGATAAAAACAATGATGGAATGTTTCTATGTCATAAGGAAGGCGACCGGGATTAACCTTGCGCGGTATTTGTTCCGTGACATTCACAAAAAATTCGGGGAAGCTCTGCGTTTGTTTATAACGGGTGGAGCAAAACTTGATGAAAGAGCTGGAAGAGATTTGTTTAAACTGGGGTTTACGGTAATGGAAGGGTATGGTCTTACGGAAGCAGCGCCGATTTTGACCTTGATGCCGCTCGGAAAAACTAAAGAGAGCTCGGTGGGAACTGCGCTTGACGGTGTGGAATTGCAAATTGTGAATAAGAACAAAGACGGAGTAGGTGAGATTGTTGCGCGCGGGCCGAACATCATGAAAGGCTATTATGAAAAAGAAGATCTGACTGCCGAGGTCATACAGAACGGCTGGTTCCGGACCGGCGATCTGGGACATATTGATAAGGACGGATATTTGTTCATAACAGGCAGAAAGAAAGATATAATCGTGTTGAGTTCGGGGATGAACATTCACCCCAAGGAAATAGAGAACGTCTATGCCCGGGGCGGGCTTGTCCAGGAGATGTGTGTGTTTGATGTTCCGTCGTTCGGCGGCGAAAAAGAAACCCGCGTGCTTTGGGCGGTTGTTATCCCCAAGCCCGAACCTTTCGGGAAATACGGCGAAAAGATGTTTAAAGAAATACTAAAAGGAAGATTTGAGAAGATAGCCCAAAAACTTCCCGCACATAAACGGATCATGGGTTTTTCTGTTACGACCGGGAGTTTTCCGCGAACTTCATTAGGGAAGATAAAACGGTATCGCATCAGAGAAATGTATTTTGAAGACCCCTCTTCCGGCGAGACGGCTTCTGCGAAGACGTCGGGTCAAAGACATCCGGAAAGAAGAGAACACCCGGAAGCAAATCCCATTGCAAGGCGGATAATAGAGCATATTGAGGCGCATACAAAAGAAAAAAATATTGAGCCGAAACATTCTTTGGAGCTGGATCTTGGCATAGATTTTGTCGGGCGGGCTGAACTTGCGTCAAGTCTTGAAAAAGAATTCAATATAAAAATAAAAGAGGGTATAATAGAGAAGGCTTCTACCGTAAAGGATATAATCAAAGGAATTGAACCTCTCTTATCAGATAGTCCGGGAGAATAGATATGAAAAAATGGAGCGATTTTTACCGACAAATGGTGGATAGAAATATCGGCGTTATTTCCGCCGAGGAACAGAATCAGCTGAAGAAAACATGTGTGGCTATTGCCGGATGCGGCGGCATGGGGGGGTTGTCGGCGGAACAGCTGATTCGGCTTGGTGTCGGGCATGTCAAGATAGCGGATTTTGATAATTTTGAAACACACAATCTGAGCCGTCAATGCGGTTCAACCTCCCGCAATGTGGGGCAACAGAAGGCTTCGGTCCTCGCGCGGTATTTTAAAGAGATAAATCCCGAAGCTTGTATCGAGGTCTTTCCGCGAGGCGTACAGCTGGAGAACGCGGAAGAATTTGTTGATGGCGCGGATGTAGTTATAGACGGCATTGATTACACCGCTTTCTATCATGCGGTCATGCTTCACAGAGCTGCGAGAAAAAAGAATCTTTGCGTGATTAGCCCGAATGCTGTCGGTTTCGGAGCGAGTATTCTGGTCTTTGGCCCGAAGACGGCGTCTATTGAGAAATATGTCGGATTGCCGGAGAATCTCTCCCGGCAGGAAATTGAGGAATTTAAGATACCCGCCGGGAAATTCGCGCCTTATATGCCGAGTTACGTTACTTCGGAAATGGCCGGTAAGGTGGTAGCGGGGCAGATTAATATTCCGAATATTATAATGCCGCAGCATCTTGGGACCTCCATCGCCGTTTCTGAGGCAGTCATGCTGATGCTTAAGAGGGTAGAGGCGCCAAAGGGCCCCCATCCACGAATTTTCGTTATTGATCTCCAAGACCGCAAAACCGAGATTACGGGATA
>CAZGOZ010000002.1:0-5990 GCA_964528025.1 uncultured Planctomycetia bacterium | reverse complement strand
AAGAAGGGACAACATGCTGGATGGTTCAATCCGTGTGCTGGATTTTGATGGTAGCATCGTAAGGCAGAAAAGGCTGCTTTCCGGATACAAGGCCGATATCATTGATTTGAAGAATGTCGGTCCGAAGGCAAGGTTCTGGATGAAGCCTAAGGATAGAGATGAGATTGAAAGGCGTATAAGTTCTTCATCTAAGAGATCCGTTACCTTTCTGGGTTCAGGCGACTTCCATCATGTAAGCAGTATTTTGATAAACAGCCTTGGAGAGGAGATTACGGTTATCGCATTTGATCTTCATCCGGACTGGAACACGCTTCCGCCACGCCTCGGTTGCGGGTCATGGGTTACAGAAACGCTTAGAAACGGGCATGTCAGGAAACATGTAATGCTCGGACCTTCTTTTGATGCCGGGACGTTCTTTTCTCTTCAGACGGGCAATTTAAAGGCCTTGCGCGAAAACCGCGTGGAGATATATCCATATTCCGCCCGTCCTTCCACAGTTTTTTTTAAACGTGTGCCGCCAAGCGTTTCTATAAACAGCAAAGGGAATCTACTCTTTACCAGGATTTACTGGAAAGGGCTTGAGGGCGCTGATCTGGCCTCTTTTTTTCTGGATGTGATCAAGCGGCTTCCCACAAAACGCGTCTATGTCACGATTGATAAGGATTGTCTGAAAAAACAGCATGCATTGACGAATTGGCGGGAAGGAAAGTTTTCCATGGAGGAACTTTTTTTGATGCTGAGACTTATAAAGGAAAACCTGGATGTAGCGGGTGTTGATGTTACCGGCGACTATTCTAAAATTCGCGTTGATGGGATAAGCAAAAAAGCAGTTTCTTTTCTTAATCACCCGAAGTTTTTTTCCGCCAGGGAACTTCCGGAATCTTACGTAACGGCGGTGAATGAACAGACCAATCTAAAAATCATGCAAGCTCTGGTCTAATCCGCCGGGTTATCCATGAAGATCTCTTCTTCAATTGTAAAGTTTTTCTGGAAATTGGGATCGGTTGTCAATTGAGGAATTTTAAACTGGCCGTCGTGCATTCCTTCTTGTACTTTCTTTTCTCTGAACTTTTCAAAATCTCCGGGGCGGACTATTCTTAACACAGGGCAGTCCAGCTCCTGAGCCGTTCTGTTGAATTTATACTCTTCATTCAGCAGGCAAAGCTCGCGTTCTACGGCCGACAAAAATTCTTTTTTCTTGGAATCAGACGGCGGGGCATTGAATTCTACCAGGAAGACATATCGGGAGATGTTTCCGAGTTGGATCAGGGCAGTAAAAAACTCTACTCCTAACTTGAGCTCATCCAGCGCATGATCCACGGCCTTCACCACCTGAGATTCATAAAGCTTTTCGCCGGTTACCGAGGTAACATTAAGCCCTTTCTGCACAAATTCAATCACGGGAGTTTTATTGAAAAACTCGTCAACCCGGATAACGTCGTCTATCCGGTATCGGTAGAGCCCTCCCGGGGTGGTCAATATTATGAAATATTCCATGCCTTTTTCGAGCTGGTCGCACAGAAGGATTCGTTTTTCTTTTTTTTCAATATCCTCTCTGGGAATAAATTCGTAAAAGTTACCCTTGATGGCCAATATCCCTCCGGCGCCTTGGTCGCTTATGGGTATTGAGCAACGCGCTTCGCTCGAAAAATACCCGAAATCTCTGACAGAAATATCCCCGAAAAACTCGGGAAAACTTTTTAAATATAATCCCACCGTGCCTTGTTTCCAGCATTCTATAAGGCATAATCGCGGCCAGATATATTTGGGCAATAAGCAGCCTTTTTCTTTGAGAATTGAACGGAGTTCAGCGGCCCTTTTCGGATTAGGTTTCAGGGTTTCCTCGATTGCTTTTCTGGTATCGGGAAGGATATTAAGATCCTTTTTAAGGGTTCCTTCCTGTACATCTCTGATCAGGTCATCCTGGATCTTTTCAATCTTGTTGCACAACAGGATTATAGTGCTCGGCGTCATGGTGGCGATGTTGGTAACATCGCTTTCAATGCCTACCCGCAATATGGCGTAATATCTGGCGTCATAATCACGGATAGTAAAAACCGCATAAGGTAGGGCATAGATCTTTTTCACGGATCGGGGAAGGCTTTTGTACCCGTGTCCGCTTTCCGCTCCATAGGGCACGCCGGATTCAGTTAATCCGTCGTCAGCGGGACTTACTATTGCGAGGACTTTTCCGTCAAAAGATTTGGGGTGGTCACGTGATATATAATAAAGCCACAGGTCCATGACATCTCTCTTCTTTGCCTGAGAGTATTTTGTGACGGGTACGAGTTTCGCCGGGCCCGTGCTGCCCGAGGTGATGGCGTAGAAAACAGGGTCATCGGAGGTAAGAACGTTCTTTTCGCCTCCGGTCATCCTATCCACGTACGGACGCAATTGTTCATAGTCGGAGAGCGGAACGAGGCGCTGAAATTCGGCTACGGTCTTTATGCCGGAAAAACCGTATTTTCTGCCGTATTCCGTGTTTTTGTTACGCTCCAGAAATTCAAGTAGAATCTTTTTTTGGGCCTTGATGGGGTCTCGGGTAGCATCTTCAAATGCCTTTGCTTTCGGAGTTAAGATTTTAAAGATGTAGCGCAATACGCTCATGTGTTTTTCTCCTGTCTGGACTAATTCTACATCGTGCGAGAAGGAAATACAAGAGCCGGTCCTAAAAAAAGCTTCTACGAACTTGCCAATCGTCTCCTTTACAGGTATACCTTATAGGTATGAAGAGATAGACATGATGAAGCAAGAATGAGAAAAAAGGGGGGGGATGGAATGAAAAGGCTTATTACTGTTACCATGGTGGCGTGTCTGATTGCCGGAATTGCTATGACGGGCTGTGGTGTAAAGAAAGTTGCGACACCTCAGGCGGCAATAGAACAGGCGCAGATCCTTGAAACTCCGGCTAAGAAGGCGAGCTACCTGGTAGGACAGGCTAATGCTTTCTATAAGGCAAAGGATTTTCAGGGAGCCATCAATATAGCGCGTTATGTTCTGGGAAACCTGGACAAGGATTCTGCAGTAGCTAAGCAGATAATAAAGGAATCACAGTCCGCTATAATCGCGAAGGCGAAAAGTCCGGCGCAAGCGGCCAAAAAATAAAATACGCGGACATGTGCATAAACAGCCCGGGATAGCCTGAAGTTTTCAGATGGCTTTATTCCCGGGCTGTTTTGTTTTTGCGATTCGAATAACTTTTTAAAAGGTACCGTACAAAAAAAGACCCGGCTTTGAAAACAGGGTCTTTTTTTTGTATGGTGCGCGAGGCGAGATTCGAACTCGCACAAGATTGCTCTCGCCAGCCCCTCAAGCTGGTGCGTCTGCCGTTCCGCCACTCGCGCAATATGTTTTTGGCTTCTCAGAAGGATTCATTGTATTTCATGACCGGGTTTTCGTCAAGTAGGGGCGAATAATTATTCGCCCCTGCGTATTCTGAGGGCTTAAAATACCCGCTTCACTTTTCCCCCCAAATTCAATATAATACCAATGATGAGCAGGACAATATCAATATTCATAGTTTGTCTGTTATTGGCGGGCGCCTGGACAGATACGGTTTATCCGGCGGGAGAAGGAATTTCTGTTGTTGATTCCTCCGGTTGGGAAGAGATTGTATCCAAGGGCAAGGTCTATTTAGATACGGGTCTTTACGGGGAAGCCGTGAACTATTTTGAGGAGATTGCCTCACTCTATCCCGCGTCCGCGGAGGCCGCGTATTATCTCGGGTTTGTGTATTATAAAAAAGGAGACATGAAGAATGCCGAGAAAAATTTTGAAAGAGCCGTGTTGCTTGATCCCTTTTATACTGAGGCGTACTATTACCTGTCTGTCATTGAATATGCAAAATCCAACTATGAGAAAGTGATTGAATATCTCAATAAGGTGATATCTCTGGATAGCATGTGCCAGAGCGCTTACTATAACAAGGGTGTTACGTTTTTAGAAATGGGAATGCCGGAACTCGCCATAAAAGAACTCGCCTATTCTTTGTATCTGGTCCCAACTGATAGCGCTCCGGTTAAGGGTATTCTAAAAGCGTACAGTGCACTTAATCCTCAAGGAGCGGAAAATCTTATGCCCCCGAACCACTCGCCCCTTCGAGGCGCGGGTACGGGGCAAGAGACGGTCTTTTCTTCCGCTGACGATATGCGCATGTTCGTTTTCACTTCGTCAGGGAAACGGCCCGTAACGGTCACGGATGAAAACCCAGTTGAGCTGAAGGACATTGAGGGAAAAAACGGCGTTCTTGAGGTAATCTTCACCAAACCGAGAGATCTGCGCAACGCGTCAATTCGGTTTGAGGTCAAAGGAGACGCCGGGGATGGTTTTATTGAATTGATTCTGCGGGACGCAACTGCAAAGAATTCACCGGCTTTCCGTCTGGGAGAGGCGACCAGTGAATGGCAGGTCTTCAGCATGGATACCGCCGAAGCGCGCAATCATCTTGACCTTGAGTGCGTCAGTGCGCTCAGATGTGAATTTGTGCCGGCAAGCGCTTCAGCGATTTTGATCAGGGGGATTGAAATAAGGGCGGAGGGCGAATGATTATTCGCCCATACGTCTTTTATTTTGATTTTGTTTCCCGGTGAGGGAAGATAGAATTCGTAGGGGCGAATAATCATTCGCCCTTGCGTCTTTTATTTTGATTTCGTTTCCGACGAGAGAAGAGAAGTTGGTCCTTCGGTTCGCAAAATAATGCTCTTGGTCATCGCGTTATTTTGCTCTCTCAGGATCAATTTCCGCGGTCGCGGAAATTGGTAGCCCCAAGGGGATTCGGCACCAACCAATTCTGGTAACCCTCAACAAATGCTACAAACCACTATAAACCCTCCAAAATAAAATCTTTCTGTATCAAGGTATATCAATAGTAATCAAGGTATTTCTGTGTAGAAAAACGCCATTTTAGACGTTTTTGTTGGTGTTTTTGTTGGTGTTTTAACGAAAGGAGAAAATAATGGGGCTTAATATTGCAAAATTGGAACAAACGAGAATGGAAAGGCTGCAAATAATAAAATACAAGAAATATTTTAAGATGAGGCATGATGTCTTTGCGGAACAGTATATCGATAAGTACGGGGAACAAGCTTATCGACCTATAAAAAGGTCATTAACAGATGATGATATAGTTGCTCATTTAGCTGGTGATAAAACATTTGGAGGATATTTGATAGTTCCTCCGGATAGAGTTTATGCAACCGTAATAGATATTGATTTATTGGATAAGAATATTCTACACGCTATTCTGAGGGCTGTCGAAGAGATTGGAATAAGAAAAAACCAGAGATTGTGTGTTTATTCAGGGAGAAAAGGGTATCACGTATGGTTATTTTACGATGAGGCTATTCTTGCGGAAAAAGCAAAAGTTTTGGGCGAGACCATAAAAATCAGAAGTGGGATTTCCCCCGAGGATCTGAAGAAGATAGAAATTTTTCCTAAACAAGCAATCGTGGGAGAATCCGGATATGGTAGTTTAATAAAATTGCCGTTCGGAATACATCAACTATCAGAGCAAAGAAGCTGTGTCGTAACCGATGACTTTCAAAAAGATGATGAGTGGTATCCGCATCTAAAATACACCAACAAAATTCTATTAGAAAAAGTTGACTCCATTGTTGAAAAATTTCAACAAAAAAAAGATAAAGCACATTCCACAAACCACAAACAAAATATTTCTGAGAGTGAGGAATGCAATGATACGTTACCTTGTTTTAGGAAAATTTTGCAGGAAGGAGTGGAAGAAGGGCAGCGAAATAATATTGGATTACGCCTTGCGAACTATCTGAAGAGGAAATTACCTCCAGACTCCGTTAAGGTAGTCCTTCAAGAATGGAATCAAAGAAATAAGCCACCATTAAATGGTGTCGAATTGACAGAAATATGGGAATATGTCTTAAAAGCTAAAAAAATGAAGTTAGGGTGTTCAAAGAATTTTATGGAGCCATATTGCGAGAACGATTGTCCTGTTAAGCAAAAACATCTTATTGTAGAAG
>CAZGOZ010000001.1:70077-76840 GCA_964528025.1 uncultured Planctomycetia bacterium | reverse complement strand
CTACTCTGTGGATAACTACCATCAATAAAAACTGGAGAAGACATGAAATATATAATATTGGTGCCTGACGGTATGGCCGGATTGCCACTTGAAGAACTCAATGAACATACTTGCATGGAGATAGCCAATGCTCCTAACATGAATACGATCGCGCGTGAAGGAGTCGTCGGCACGTCTAAAAATGTTCCCGCCGGCATGGTTCCCGCCAGCGACGTGGCAAACCTTTCAATCCTGGGGTATGATCCACGGGAATATTATTGCGGCCGCGGGCCTCTTGAAGCCGCCAATCTCGGGATAAATCTTTCTGAAAAAGATGTGGCATTCCGATTCAACATGGCGACGGTTTCCGACGGTAAGATGGTAGATTACAGCGCCGGCCATATCACGACGAAAGAAACGGAAGTGCTGGTAGCGGGATTGAGCGCGAAACTCGGAAATGAAAAGTTTCATTTTCATACCGGGACAAGTTATAGGAACCTGTTGGTCGTGCATTGTTCCAGCGTCGAGGAGGCCGATGAGTTGGCAAAAGTGCGGTGCTATCCTCCGCACGATATACTGGATAAACCCGTAGCGGAACATTTTCCGAAGAATGACGAGCTTGTCAAGATTATGGAACAGTCAAAGGAGATATTGGAAGGCCATGATATTAATAAAGTGCGAATAGACCTTGGGCAAAATCCCGCTAACATGATATGGCTCTGGGGGCAGGGGAAAAAGCATGATATACCTTCTTTTAAGGACACCTACGGCATCTCGGGAGGGATTGTATCAGCGGTTGATTTAATTAAGGGTCTGGGGCGTATTCTCGGGCTTGAAACGCCCGACATTTCCGGCGCGACAGGATACTACGATACAAATTATGAGGCGAAAGCGGAGGCTGCGCTTGATATTCTCAGAAGAAATGATTTTGTCTTTGTCCACGTGGAAGCGCCGGACGAAGCCGGGCATAACGGAGATATCAGAGCAAAGATAAAGGCAATCGAAAACTTTGACAGCAAGATAACCGGCAGGATCATGGAAGTGCTTTCCGGTAAGGTTGATTTCCGGATATTGATACTTCCCGATCATCCAACGCCGGTGTTAACAAGAACCCATACGGCCGACCCGGTGCCTTTTGCTCTATTCGGCAGCGGTATAATTCCTGATGACGTGGTGGTGTTTACCGAAGCGTCGGCGAAAATGGGCAGCATGTCGCTTGATAACGGGTCGGAACTCATGAAACTTTTATTGAAAAAATGAAAAAAAAAGGAATCATAGTCCAGAAATACGGCGGAAGCAGCGTGGCCAGCCCGGAAAGAATTATGGAGGTTGCGCGAAGAATCATTGCCCGTAAAAAGTCCGGGTATGACGTGGTTGTCGTGGTTTCGGCGCTCGGAGGTACGACTGATGAGTTGCTTAACCTTGCCGGACGGGTCAGCAAAGATCCCGCGGAAAGAGAACTTGACATGCTTCTGTCAACCGGCGAACAGGTTTCTGTCGCGCTTCTTGCCATGGCGTTGCAAGAACTCGGACAGGAAGCCATATCTTTTACCGGCGCGCAGATAGGTATTATCACGGATTCTTCTCACACGAAAGCAAAGATTATAGATATCTCTACGGAAAGGATAAAGAAACAACTGCGCCGCGGAAAAATAGTCATAGTCGCCGGTTTTCAGGGTATTAATCTGGACCAGGAGATTACCACCCTCGGAAGAGGCGGGTCAGACATGACGGCGGTGGCGCTTGCGAAAGTCCTGAAAGCGAAAATGTGCGAGATATACACGGATGTCAAGGGCGTTTACACGGCTGATCCGGGGATAGTGCCCGACGCGCGAAAACTGAATAGCATAAGCTATGAGGAAATGCTGGAGATGGCGTCTCTCGGCGCTCAGGTCATGCAGGCGCGGAGCATGGAGGTCGCCGGCAAATTCAACGTGCCGATGTGTGTGCGTTCAAGCTTTTCTTTAGAGGAAGGAACTTTGATAACTAAGGAGGTCAAGGATATGGAAGACGTCTTGGTGCGCGGCGTGACTGTAAATAAAAATGAAGCAAAAGTCACGATATGCGATGTTCCCGATAGGCCGGGAGAAGCCTGCAGAGTATTTGAACACCTGGCGCAGGCCGGTATAAACGTAGACATGATAATTCAGAATATATCCCGGACGAAGTTAACGGATATTTCCTTCACCATAGAGCAAAAGGATTTTCACAGGGCCCAGCGTGTGGTCAAGGAGACCGCTGCCAAGATCAAGGCCGGGGAAGTTGCGTTTGACAGAGGCATTGCCAAGATATCGGTTGTCGGAATAGGAATGCGCAGTCATTCCGGGGTCGCGGCCAGAATGTTCAAGGCGTTTGCGGCAAAGAAAATCAATATTGAGATGATATCTACGAGCGAGATCAAGATTTCCTGTGTGGTGAGAAAAAAATTCGCCGATAAAGGCGTGCGTGCGGTTCACCAGGCGTTCGGTCTCGGAAAAAAGAAAACCCCCTCTCGGAAACGATAAAGAACAGGAACGAGGAGCGTGAGGCAAAATGGGAAAAAAGATATATGTTTATGATACGACATTAAGGGACGGAGCCCAGTCAGAAGGGATCTCTTTTTCGGTGCAGGATAAGATCCGTATCGCCCAAAAATTAGACGCGTTCGGCGTGGATTTTATTGAAGGCGGTTGGCCCGGCGCGAATCCGAAAGACAACGCATTTTTTAAAAAAGCAGCTAAATCCCTTAAGCTGAAAAACGCCACGCTTGTAGCTTTCGGCAGTACCTGCCGACCCGGCGCCCGCGCGGGGTCGGACGCAATACTTAAAGGCCTGCTCGAGGCCGGAACACGATATTTAACAATATTCGGTAAAAGCTGGGATCTGCATGTAAGCGACGTGTTGAGAACCACGATGAAGGAAAATCTCAGGATGATTGAGGCTTCTATCGGTTATTTGAAGAAAAATAAGCGCCGTGTGATCTTTGACGCCGAACATTTTTTTGACGGGTATGAAGAAAATCCGCAATACGCCATGGACACGCTGAAAGCGGCTATCTCAGGCGGCGCTGAGGTGTTAACGCTCTGCGATACCAACGGCGGAATGCTCACGAGCCGTCTTGCCCGGATCGTTGAGAAAGTAAAAGCGAAGACCGGAGCCGTGCTCGGCATCCACGTTCATAATGATGCTGACATGGCCGTGGCGAATTCCATTGCGGCGGTTGAGGCAGGCTGCACTCAAGTTCAGGGAACATTTAACGGATACGGCGAACGATGCGGCAATGCCGATCTCGTGTCGATCATGCCGGCGCTTAAATTTAAACTGGGTCTGGATTGCATGAGCTCTTCCGCGTTCAAGGAACTGACAGAGACATCACGCTACATAGCGGAGATCTCAAACATCAAGCAGCGCGACGCGCAGCCGTATACAGGTAGGAGCGCGTTCACTCATAAAGCGGGTGTGCATGTTAACGCGATTCTGAAGAACAACAGGTCTTACGAGCACATGGCTCCGGAGAAAGTCGGCAACCAGAGGCGCATGATTATCTCTGAGCTTTCCGGCAAATCCAGCATAGTCAAGAAGGCCGGAGAGATGGGTATCCGGATGGAAAAGGGCTCAAAGAGAACCGGAGAGATTCTGGCCCGCGTGCAGGACATGGAAAATCAGGGCTATCAGTTTGAGCTGGCCGAAGCATCGCTTTTTCTTCTGATGAAAAAGGCGTCAACGACGTTCAAGAAACATTTGGAGATGGAAGATTTCAGGGTAATCGTGGAAAAACGCGGCAAGGGAGATAATATCGTTTCGGAGGCCACCGTGAAACTTAAAATGGGCGGCACGCATAAACATACCGTTGCTCTCGGCGACGGGCCCGTTCATGCCCTTGATCGCGCGCTTCGCAAGGCGCTCATGGTGGTGTACCCGTCTATCAAAGAGATGCGCCTTTCCGATTTTAGAGTGAGGGTGCTTGACGAAAAAGCGGCTACAGCCGCCAAGGTCAGGGTTTTGATCCAATCCCAGGATAAAACGGATTCATGGTGGACAGTCGGCGTTTCAGAGAACATCATAGAGGCAAGCTGGCTGGCCCTCAGAGATTCCATTGAATATAAATTCATGAAAGATGAGAAGAAGAAGCACCGCAGATGAAAGATCTCGCCGCAAGGTACGAACCCCAAAAAAGAGACGAAGAGATCTATAACGCATGGTCTCGCGAAGGCCTTTTTCATGCCGCGCCCTCCGGCGCGAAGGAACCTTACTGCATAGTAATTCCCCCGCCCAATATCACGGGAGTTCTCCACATGGGGCACGCCCTGAACAATACCATTCAGGATATTCTGGTGCGATGGAAACGCATGCAGGGCTTTGAGACGTTATGGATGCCCGGAACGGATCATGCCGGAATAGCGACGCAGAATGTTGTTGAAAGAGAGCTCGCCCGGAAAAATCTCAAGAAGTGTGATCTGGGTCGGGAAAAGTTTCTGGAAAAGGTCTGGCAGTGGAAAGAGAAATACGGCACGACGATTATCCACCAGCTGAAGAGGCTTGGGTGTTCCTGTGACTGGGAACGAACGCGTTTTACGATGGACGAAGGTCTTTCTCTCGCCGTTAGGGAAGTTTTCGTGCGGTTATACGAAGACGGCCTGATATATAAAGGCGACTACATCATAAACTGGTGCCCGCGCTGCGGTACGGCGCTCAGCGACGAAGAGGCCGAACACCGTGAAGTCAAGGGCATGCTTTATTATATCAAGTATCCCGTTGAGGGAAAAAAGAAGCTTGAAAAAGTGAACGAGGATTACGTGGTGGTGGCGACCACGCGTCCGGAAACGATGCTCGGGGACGTTGCCGTTGCCGTCAATCCGAAGGACCGGCGGTATTTGTCTCTTTTGGACAAGACGCTGATATTGCCGGTGCTCAACAAGCCGTTGAGAATAATATCAGACATGGGAGTGGATCCGGCGTTTGGAACGGGCGCGCTTAAAGTCACGCCGGCGCATGATCCCGTAGATTTTGAACTCGGACGCAAACACGGACTTGAAAACGTAAATGTGATGCATCCGGACGGCCGGATAAACGCTTTGGGCGGCGACTACGAGGGCATGGACAGGTTTGAATGCCGCGAAGCGATCGTGGAAGACCTGAAAGAAAGAGGGCTTTTTGTAAAAGCGGAGGAACATGTTCACGCCGTGGGACATTGTTACCGTTGTCATACCGTTGTTGAACCCCGCCTGTCAAAACAGTGGTTCGTGAAGATAAAGCCGCTGGCTGAAGAGGCCGTTAAGGTCGTGAAGAAGGGGGATATAAAATTTTATCCCCAAAGATGGACTAAAGTATATCTCAATTGGGTGGAGAATATTCGGGATTGGTGTATTTCCCGCCAAATATGGTGGGGGCACCGTATTCCGGTCTGGTACTGCCGCAAATGTCTGAAATACAATGATATGCGCGACGTTGCGCTCACGGGTCCGGGGAAAAAAGGGGTATATGTGGGTCTCGAGCCGCCGGATAAATGTCCCGCGTGCGGAACGGGTGGCATGGAACAGGATAGCGATGTGCTGGACACATGGTTTAGTTCATGGCTATGGCCTTTTTCAACACTGGGCTGGCCGGAAGAAACCGGCCTCTTGAAGAAATTTTATCCCACGGCCGTTCTGGTCACGGCTCAGGAAATAATATTTTTCTGGGTTGCGAGAATGATAATGGCCGGTTTAAAATTCCGCGGCGAGATACCGTTTCGGGACGTGTATATACACGGGACGGTGCGCGACTCCACCGGCACGAAAATGTCGAAATCGCTCGGAAACATTATTGATCCGCTTGACGTTATAAAAGAAGTCGGAAGCGACGCGTTGCGGTTTAGTATTATTTCAATAACTTCTCAGGGGCAGGATGTTTTTCTGTCAAAAGAAAAGTTTGAAACAGGCCGTAATTTCGCGAATAAACTATGGAACGCCGCGCGGTTTGTCTTGATGAGCCCTGATAAGGATATTCCCATCGCTGAAATTGATCCAAAAGTTTTAAGTGTCGCGGATCGCTGGATACTGGATTGTTTTAACAGAACGGCGGAAAAGGTGACTAAGAGCCTTGAGGCGTACAGGTTCAACGATGCGACCGCTGCGCTGTATGATTTTATATGGCATAAATACTGCGACTGGTATCTGGAGATCTCAAAACTTTCCGAAAATAAACCCGTCACGCGCGGTGTTTTGCTTAAGGTGTTGAGTGGGTCCCTGCGTCTCTTGCATCCGGTAATGCCGTTTATAACCGAGGAGATATGGCAGGCCCTGCCGGCAAAGACGGGCAAGTGGATAATAAAAGCGCCCTGGCCGGTATCCGAGAAAAAATATGACGATCCCGAAGCGGTTAAAGACATGGAGAAACTGACAGGGGTTATTTCTGCCGTGCGAAATATCAGGGCTTTCTGGAATGTGCCGCATACCGCCGAGCTGCAGGTTCAGGCAGACGCCGGGACAAAGCGCGACAAGATTCTGCTTGAGGGAAACGCTCTTTATATTGAACGGCTCAGCCGGTGCAAGTTCCGAATCGCAGAGGGTAAACCGGCAGGAGCTGTCTCGGTTCTCGCGAAAAAGATAAAACTCTCCGTCTCACTCGGCGAGGTTATAGATATTAATAAAGAAAGAGCCCGGATAGAAACAAAGATAAAAGATATTGAACAGTATCTTGACAGCGTTGACAAAAGACTCAAGAACAAAAAGTTTCTAGCTCACGCCCCAAAAAACGCCGTAGAGAAAGAACAAGAAAAACGCCGAAAGTCCGGAGAAGAACTAAGTTTCCTAAAAGACAACCT
>CAZGOZ010000001.1:0-69977 GCA_964528025.1 uncultured Planctomycetia bacterium | reverse complement strand
AACAAGAAAAACGCCGAAAGTCCGGAGAAGAACTAAGTTTCCTAAAAGACAACCTCTCCGCATTCGCGTAGGGGCGGGCCTTGTGCCCGCCCGGAACGTAGGGGCGGGGTCACCCCGCCCTCATGGGTGATTCAATATGAAAAAACGTCTGCAGACAATTCTTGCGCATGCCGGCGTGGCTTCGCGGAGACATGCGGCTGCTCTTATTGAGGGCGGCAAAGTCACGGTGGACGGCCGGTGCGTTACCGAAAGAGGATTTCGGGTTGATCCGGACATGCATGAAATAGTTGTAGAAGGAAAGCGTCTTCCCGGTGAGGAGAAGAAGTGTTATTTTCTATTCAACAAGCCGGCCGGCGTTGTCTCCACGGCGCAGGATACGCACGCAAGCAGCAAGGTAACTGATTTTTTTAAAGATATAGACGCGCGGCTTTATCCCGTTGGGCGCTTGGACAAGAACACCACCGGTATTTTGATAATGACGAATGACGGCCGACTTACGCATCGGCTCGCTCATCCAAGTTACGTGATAGAAAAGGAATACCGGGTAACGGCTTTTCCGCGTCTTTCAGATGTGGATCTGAAACGTCTGAAACGCGGAATAGAAATTGACGGCAAACTTACTGCCCGGTGCAGTATAAAATTCATCGGCGAGAAAAACGGCGCCGCCGTTTATACGGTTAAACTGCATGAAGGCCGAAATCGGCAGATAAAGCGGATGTTTGAAACGGCGGAAGCAAAAGTTCTGGAGCTTGAGCGGTTTAGGTATGCGGGGCTTGAGCTGGGAAGCCTGAAACCGGGAGCGTTCAGACGCCTTACAAAAAAAGAAGTAGCAAAACTTGAGGAAAAATGCGAAATAGCGTAAAACCGGACAGGAAAATAATAGACATTATCGCGCGCGCGGCGCTGAAAGAAGATGCCGCCCGCGGAGATATTACCACCCGGGCCGTTCTTAACGGCGCCCGGAAGGTTAATGCCGTTATAATATCACGCGGCTCGGGCATACTGTGCGGAATGCCCGTTGCGGAAAGGGTTTTTGCCGCGGCCGGGGGCGGGGTAAGTTTCCGTTACGCCGCGAAAGACGCCTCGCGCCTTACGCCCGGCCGAAAAATAGCGTTTATTAACGGAAAGGTTTCTTCCGTGCTGAAGGCGGAAAGAACAGCTCTGAATTTTATCGGCATGCTTAGCGGTATCGCTACAGCGGCGCGCGATATCACGGATCTGGTTAAGGATACGCGCGTCAGGGTGCATGATACCCGGAAAACCATTCCCTTTAACCGATATTTGGAAAAATACGCTGTTGCGATCGGCCACGGGTATAATCACAGAAAAGGCCTGTGGGATATGATTCTCATAAAAGATAATCACCTGAAGGCGCTGGGCGCGCAGATGAAGATCTCTGATAACAAAGCTGTTATTAAAGAGGCCGCAAGACGCGCCCATCGTGCCGCGCCGAAAGGTATCAAGATAGAAATAGAGGTGGAGACCCTGAAAGAATGTGAATCAGCGCTTTCCGGGGCGCCTGACGTTATAATGCTGGATAACATGTCTTGCAGCCAGATTCGTAGAGCAATCACTTTGCGGCAAAAGATGGGTCTCGCAAAAAAAGTGCTATACGAGGCCTCGGGAGGCATTACAAATAAAAACATCAAGAGTTACGCGAAAACAGGCGTTGATATCATCTCAATCGGTGCCCTGACTTCCACCATATCACCGCTTGATTTCAGTTTAGAAATAATGTAGGGGCGGGCCTTGTGCCCGCCCGAAACGAAGGATGAAACATGTAGGGGCGGGGTTTCCCCGCCCTGCGTCTTTTAATTTTAATCCAATGGAAAAATTCCAACTTATAACCAACTTGAAACCGGCGGGGGATCAGCCGGATGCAATCAAGAAGATTACCGCTTCTATCCGAAAAAAGAACCCTTTTCAGACCCTTCAGGGAGTTACTGGCAGCGGTAAGACCTTCACGATGGGCAACATCGTGGAACAGCTTAACAGGCCCACTCTGGTTATTTCTCATAATAAGACGCTCGCGGCGCAGCTTTACTCGGAATTCAAGGCGTTTTTTCCGCGGAATGCCGTTGAGTATTTTGTTAGTTACTACGATTATTATCAGCCGGAGGCATATGTTCCACAGACCGACGTGTATATAGAGAAGGACTCTTCAATCAACGAGGACATTGACCGCCTGCGGCTTTCAACGACGAGTTCTCTTTTTTCACGAAGCGATGTTCTGGTGGTGGCAAGTGTTTCATGCATTTATGGTCTCGGTTCGCCGGAGGACTATTCAACAATGCTGGCGCGGGTGGAACTGTCCCAACGGATGACCAGAAGGGAGTTTCTTGAAAAACTGGTAGCGATTCAGTATACGCGCAACGATACGGATCTTCAGCGCAGCATGTTCCGGGTCCGCGGTGGGACGGTTGAGGTGTTTCCGGCATATAAACAAACGGCTTTCCGGATAGAATTTTCCGATGATGTGGTTACGCGTATATCCGAGATACATCCGGTATCGGGGGATATACTTGCTGCTCTTGATAAAGTAGCTGTTTATCCCGCAAAGCATTTCGTTACCGGCCCGGACAGGATAAAAAAAGCCGTAAAAACGATATCCTCGGAGCTGGAAGAACGTCTTCACGAACTTAAGAAAGAAGAGAAGTTTCTGGAGGCTCAGCGGCTTGGGACGCGTACGAGGTATGATCTGGATATGCTGAGCGAGTTGGGATATTGTAACGGTATTGAGAACTATTCGCGGCATATTTCGGCCAGGCCCCCCGGAAGCCGTCCGTGGTGTCTGCTTGATTATTTTGGCGATGATTTTCTGGTTATCATAGACGAATCCCATGTGGCCCTTCCTCAGCTGCGCGCGATGTATAACGGGGATCGCGCGCGCAAACAGACACTCGTGGATTACGGGTTTCGTCTGCCTTCCGCTCTGGACAACAGGCCTCTGAAGTTTGAGGAATTCATGGAAAAGTCAAAACAGATTCTCTTTGTTTCGGCCACGCCGAGTGAGTATGAGATTTCAAGAAGCCCGGTCATGGCGGAACAGATTATACGGCCGACGGGATTGCTTGATCCGCCGATTACGGTGCGGCCGACGGAAGGTCAGGTCTATGATCTGGCGGAGGAGATTCGCAAACGCGCCGCCAAGGGCGAGAGGTCTCTCGTGACCACGCTGACAAAGAGAATGGCAGAGGAACTTGCGCGATTTCTTTCGGAGTTGAAGCTGAGGGTTAGGTATCTTCATTCGGAGATAAAAGCGCTTGACCGGGTGGAGATATTGAGAGATCTAAGACGGGGGAAATTTGATTGTTTAGTCGGAATTAACCTGCTCCGGGAAGGACTGGATATACCGGAGGTATCTCTCGTGGCGGTTCTTGACGCCGATAAAGAGGGTTTTCTGCGCAGTTGGACGGCGCTCATACAGGTGGCCGGCAGGGCAGCGAGAAACGTGAACGGCACGGTGCTGCTCTATGCCGATCGTATAACCGATTCAATGAGAAAAACCATTGATATCACGGATGCGCGCAGAAAAAAACAGCTTGTGTTCAATGAGGAAAACTCTATCACGCCGGCAACGATCAGGAATGAGATAAAAGGTGGAATAGAAACCCATAAACTTGCGCGAGAGATAACGCAAGAAGTTACCGGTGAAAGTGACGCAGAATATGATATTCTTGAAGTCATGTCCGAGTTGGAAGGAGAAATGGAAAAGGCGGCGAGGAATCTGCAGTTTGAAAAGGCAATATTCTTTCGTGATCAGATTGCGGAACTTCGGAAAACATTAGAGGAAGGGAAAAATGAATGATTTTCATATCGGAACCATCGGTATTATCGCCGGCATTTGCACATCAGTGTCGTTTATTCCGCAGATAATAAAGATTCTTAAGACGGGACACGTGAGAGACATATCGCTCTGTATGTATCTGGTGCTGTCTCTGGGCATTGCGCTATGGCTGGTTTACGGTCTTCTTATAAGAGAATTTCCGCTTATACTGGCGAACAGTGTCTCAATCATTTTGTGCTTGTTTATCGTGGTGAAGAAGATAATGGGAGATACGGTGAAAAGCGAGGCGTAGGGCGGGGGAACCCCGCCCCTACTGGGCGATAATATGAAAATACTCGTAACCGGGGCGACCGGGTTTATTGGAAGGCACCTTGCGGCGCGTCTTGCGAAAGACGGGAGCGACCTTGTTTGTCTGGTCAGAAAGACAAGCAAGATTGATTTTTTGCGTCAAGCGCGCATACCGCTTGTTTATGGTGATATAGCCCATGCTGGGGAAGTAGATAACGTGTTCGGTCGTCTTAGACCGGATGTTGTCTTTCACTGCGCCGGGAGTGTGCAGACTTGCGATGAAAAAAAACTTCGTGAAAGTAATATTGAGGGAACTCGCCTTATATGCAAAGCATGCCTTGATTATGGCGTTAAAAAACTTATTTATCTTAGTTCTGTTGCCGTGGTCAGCGGTAACCCCGATAGTCCGCTCACTGATGATCTGCCATATGAGGTTTCTGACGCTTACGGCAGGAGCAAGGCTGAGGCCGAGCGTATAGTTATCGGGTTCAGGGGAAAAGGCCTTTGCGTGTCTGTGATACGCCCCTGCATCGTTTACGGCGCGGACGAACCTCATGGGCTGGGAAAGATACTGCAACTGGTGAAACACCGGCGCCTGCCGGTGCTCAATGTGCCGGGCATGGATTCCAGACTCGCCCTGGTATATATTGAAAATCTCGTCCAGGCGATGATACTCGCGATTGAAAAAGACGAGTCCGCCGAGGGCACCTTCATGATTGCGGATAAAGAGATCATAACCTTGCGGAAACTCCTGGAAATACTGTATGATGAGTTAGGCAAGGCCCGCCCGCCGGTCGTGCCGGCGCCCATAGTGAAGATACTCATGCTTGCTCCGTTTTTCCAAAAAAAAGCGGACAGGATATTCAAAGACAGGGTTTACGATATTTCGCGGGCGCGAGAGCTTCTCGGATACGATCCGCAAATCTCCACCGAAGAGGGATTGCGCAAGTCGGTCCGCGGGTGGAAATTATCCACAGAGTAGGTCACCCTTTAGGGTGACCTACCAGCAAAGAGAAAAGCCGTAGGTCACCCTTTAGGGTGACCTACCAGCAAAGAGAAAAGTCGTAGGTCACCCTTTAGGGTGACCTACCAGCAAAGAGAAAAGTCGTAGGTCACCCTTTAGGGTGACCTACCAATTGAGGCGGAACAAATGAAAGTATTACTACACATATGCTGCGGAATATGCGCGATACCGGCGGCCGAGCGCCTGATGTGCGAAGGGCACCGCGTAACAGGGTTTTTTTATAACCCGAACATTCACCCGCAAGACGAATACGCGAAACGTCTTGAGGCGGCGCGGCAGGTATCTCGCGAGCTGTCGTTTGAGCTGGTAGAAGGCCCGTATAACCGGGAGAAATGGTTTGAAATGGTCAAGGGCAAGGAGTATGAACCGGAGGGAGGAATTCGCTGTGAAGCATGTTTTCGGATGCGTTTAGAAAAGACGTATGAATATCTTAAAAAGAACATGTTTGACTCCTTCGCTACCACGCTGGCGGCGAGCCCCATGAAAGACGCGAAACTCATAAGTGATATCGGGCGCGCGATAGGCGGGGACCGCTTCATGGCCGTGGACTTCAGAAAAAAAGGCGGATCTCAAAGAGCCGCCGAGTTATCCCAAGAGTGGAACCTATATCGCCAGAATTACTGCGGATGTATTTACAGCTTAGAAGACAAATTACGAAAGAATAAAAAACAAAAAGACAAGTAGGGGCAGACCCATGTGTCTGCCCGAAACGTCCGTAAGATGAAAACAAAAATGAAAACACCCCGCAAAAAAAACCTGTCGCGTTCCGCCTTTCTAAAAAGGGTGAACGACACCATAAAACATTATGACATGCTGCATCCGGGGGATAAAGTGCTCGTTGCTGTTTCCGGAGGAGCGGACTCGGTGTGTCTTTTAAAAGCGCTTTTTGACATGCGAAAAAAACTGGGCATAGATATTGTCGTCGGAACTCTGGACCATGGACTGAGAGGCGCCGAATCCAAAAGAGATGCGGCGTTCGTAAAAAAGTTTTCCGAAAAACTGCGCTTTGTATGCGTATCCCGTAAAATAAACTTGAAGAGCGTTTTAAAAAAGAACGCTTCATTAGAGGAACACGCGCGGGAAAAAAGATACGCGTTTTTATCGGAAACGGCCGCCGCGAACGGATGTAACGTTATCGCAACGGGGCATACGATGGATGATCAGGCCGAAACAGTTTTAATGCGGGTCATCAACGGTTCGTCTCTTGCCGGCATAACCGGCATTCCTCCCGTGAGGGAAGAACGCGGGCGGCGTCTCGTGCGGCCCTTGATCAGAACCGCGCGGAGGGATATCCTTGAATTTTTAAAAAAAGAAGCCCTGGGATACGCCGAAGACAGTTCCAATACGGACATGAAGTTTCAACGCAACAGAACCCGGCATGAAATACTGCCGTTTCTGGAAAAATACAATCCGCGGCTAAAACGCTCACTCGTGAACCTTTCGGATATTTTGAGGGAAGATCTCGAGTTTTCCCACGACCAAAAACAAAGAACCATTCAAAAATATACGTCCGGTTCCGACTCCGGCGCATTCGCGCGCATGAAGCTGAAAGATATTCTGCTTCAGCACGCCGTGCTCAGAAAAGAACTCTTCAAAGAACTTTTCAGAAAAGCGGGTGGAGACATAAAGGGCCTCACGTATCGTCACTGGATGGACGTAGATTATTTTTTAAGAACGGCGTCAAAAAATATGTCTCTGGATCTTCCCGGCGGCGTGAAAGTGAAACGAACTGCCGACGAAATAATGTTCGTTAAGCGTTCCCGGCCGTCTAAGTAAGTGTTTGACCGTGTTGACTGAGCCTAATGCGTATGCTACAATAGCATCAATATTAAGATTATTTACTATATGTAGGCGGGGCATGACGAAGGACAAGATGGAGAATAAATCCAGGAAAAACCCGGGCAACCGGAAGGATCCGGCGAAGAACAAGAAAAATATCCCTGACAGGTTTGTCTGGATAATGATTGTCGTGGGGCTTTTTCTGGTTTTTCAATGGGTTTTTTCCTCTATTGAAGAGTCCTCCGGAGAAATCACCTACAAGTCGTTCTACCAGATGGTTGAGGCCAACAGCACGACGGGAGAAATTCAGTCGGCTGTTAAAATGAGGTCTCGTATCATAGGAAAACTCACCAACGGAAAAACTTTTATCGTAAATATCCCGGAACCGCAGGAAGATCCCGGTCTGGTTAAGCTCTTGCGGGAGAATGTCCAGGAGTTTGACATCAAACCGCCGCAAACCTTTTTGTCCAACCTGTTTTATTCGCTGGGTCCGATGCTGATCTTCATGCTTTTTCTGTGGTTTTTCATCTACAGAGGCGCGGCGTCCGGCGGAGGCAAGATGATGTCGTTCGGCAAGTCAAGAGCTAAACTTGCGGTAAAAGGCAGGATGAAGGTCACTTTTGACGATGTCGCCGGTATTGAAGAAGCCAAGGAAGAACTCAAAGAAGTTATTGAGTTTCTCAAAGAACCGACCAAGTTCCAGAAACTCGGCGGAAAAATGCCCAAGGGGGTGCTGCTGATGGGCCCTCCGGGGACGGGTAAGACACTGCTCGCGAAGGCCGTTGCCGGTGAAGCCGATGTTCCTTTTTTCAGTCTTTCGGGTTCCGATTTCGTGGAGATGTTTGTCGGTGTGGGAGCTTCACGCGTTAGAGACCTTTTTGAAAAAGCGAAGAAATCAGTCAATATGAGCAAGAAGGGCTGCATCATATTCATAGACGAGATAGACGCGGTAGGGCGGCAGAGATTTTCCGGAATAGGCGGCGGTCACGATGAAAGAGAACAGACGCTTAACGCTCTTCTTTCCGAGATGGACGGGTTTGACACGGGAACCGGGGTTATTTTGCTCGCGGGAACGAACAGGCCCGACGTTCTGGATCCGGCTCTGATGAGACCGGGTCGTTTTGACAGGCAGGTAGTCGTGGGTCTGCCCGATATCGTCGGCCGGGACGCGATACTAAAAGTGCACGCCAAGCATATCAAGATAGAAAAGGGTCTGGACCTGTATAAGATCGCTCAGCAGACCGCGGGGTTTTCCGGCGCGGATCTGGCGAATATTATAAACGAATCCGCTCTGCTCGGGGCCAGAAAGAACAAGGATGCCGTCAGCATTGAAGAACTGCAGGAAGCGATGGAGCGAATTCTCGCGGGCCCGCAGAGAAGATCCAGAAAAATAAGCGATGAAGAAAAAAATATCATAGCGTATCATGAAGCGGGTCACGCGTTGATGTCATATCTTATTGACGGCGCGGATCCCCTGCATAAAGTTACGATTGTTTCCCGCGGCATGGCGCTGGGATATACAATGCAGCTGCCCCGGGAGGACAGATATCTTTACAAAAAAACCCAGTTTATCGGAAAAATCGCCGGCATGCTCGGCGGCCGCGCCGCGGAAAGCATCGCATTTGGCGAGATTTCCACGGGAGCCCAGGACGACATCAAAAAGGCAACGGAACTGGCCCGTGACATGGTAACGCAGTATGGCATGAGCGACCGGCTCGGGCATATCACTGTCGGAAGACGGCATGCGCAGATATTTCTCGGCCGGGACATATCGGAAGAACGTAATTACAGCGAAGAAACCGCGCGTATTATTGATGAAGAAGTTAAGCGGATTATAGGCCACTGTTATGAGGTTGCCGAAAGCAGGTTATCCGAAAACAAGGAAAAGCTTGATATGCTGGCCGTTAAGCTGGTGGAAAAAGAAACAATGAACGAAGCCGAAGTGCGGAAACTTCTCGGTTTTGTCCTTCCCGTTGAAAAAAAAGAAAAAGAAAAAAAAGAGAAAAAGCAGAAAGACATTGAGGATAATGCCTGAAAATATATACCTGAAAAACCACGTGTTGCCGATCAGTGAACGCACATGTATCATGGGTATATTGAATGTTACTTCCGATTCGTTTAGTGACGGCGGCATGTATCTTGATCCGGAACGCGCGGTGGAAAAAGCCCTTGCGATGTCCGCCGAAGGTGTGGATATAATTGATATCGGCGGGGAATCTTCCCGTCCCGGGTCGGAACGTATCACGGCGGAAGAGGAACTTGGCCGTGTCATGCCGGTTATCAAGGCGCTGCGGAACGTCGTGAATGTGCCGTTGTCTATTGATACGTGGAAAAGCGCGGTAGCCGAGGCGGCGCTTGCCGAAGGGGTTGCTATTGTAAACGATATCACGGCGCTGAGGGGAGATCGCGACATGGCGCGCACGATCGCGCGTTTTGATGCCGGGGTTATTCTCATGCACATGAAAGGCGAGCCGCAAACCATGCAGGATAAGCCTTTTTATGAAGACATGATGAAAGAGGTAGCATCGTATCTATCGGGAGCCATTGCTTTGGCGACAGAGGCGGGAATAGATCGGGCCAAGATCATTATTGATCCGGGTATCGGGTTTGGTAAAACTCTGGAACAGAATCTTGAGATACTGCGGGATTTGCGCCGTCTGGGGGTGCTGGATAAACCCATAATGGTCGGCACGTCGCGCAAATCGTTTATCGGAAAGCTTACCGGGAAAGACGCGGGAAAAAGAGTATTCGGAACAGCGGCGACTCTTGCGGCGGCTGTAATGAACGGCGCCCATATCGTAAGGGTGCATGATGTTGATATGATGCGCGATGTAACGCGTGTCACGGACGCGATAGCAGGTGCATAAATATGGTATTTTTATTTGGTTCAGGAAAAGTAATACTTGAAGTGCTTATCCTCTGGGGTGCTTTTTATCTGATATATCTGCTCTTGAAGGGAACTGTTGCGGAACAGGTGCTGAAAGGCATAATCATAATCACGGCGGTCATCATGCTGACAAGAGGGCTGAACCTTGATATTATCAACTGGATGTTGACGAGGTTTCTGGCTATTTCGGTTATAGCGTTTCTTGTTATTTTTCAGCCTGAGGTCCGGCGCGGTTTGGCCAGCATCGGGCGGTTTGGAATATTCTCCGGGGAGAAAGAGACGCTTAGTGAAGTGGCAAGAGCGGCGGTTATATTATCAAAGAAAAAAATAGGGGCTCTTATCGCGATTGAAAGAGAAACCGGCCTGCGGCGTTATGTTGAAAGCGGCGTAAGCATAGACAGCAGGGTTACAAGCGAGCTGATAAACACGATATTCGCGCCCCGGGCGCCACTGCATGACGGCGGAATCATAGTTTCGGCGGAACAACGCATAGAAGCGGCGGCATGTCTTTTTCCTCTGACGCAGAATCCGAATGTTCCTAAGACGATGGGAACCAGACACCGAGCGGCCCTGGGATTGAGCGAGGAGACGGACGCTATCGTAATTGCGGTAAGCGGCGAGACCGGACGTATTTCTCTGGCTGAGGCCGGCAGAATAAAGGAAGTGGACGACCATAAAGATGTGTCAAAAATGCTGGAAAAGGCCTATATGCCCAAGATAAGAAAACGGTCTTTTCTGGCGGTTCTGAAAAGACTTTTAACAAAAAGCAAGGGAATGCGTCCCTGAGGATATCATGAAACTGTGGAGTGTCATTTTTAGTAATTTCTGGCCGAAGGTCATTTCGCTCGTTTTGGCGGTTGCGACATGGTTCTATGTTTTTGACCTTGTCAGCAATGATTTTTTTCTTAAGAGGAAAGAAACGGCTGAAGACGTTTTCTCCAAGTATACGTTCATCACTAAAGAACTTCCGATAAAGCCGCTTTTTTCCGGAAAATCTCCGGAAGGGTATCGCGCGATTCTTAGCAAGGTTAAAATAACTCCGCCGCGGTTAGCGATTCATGGTCCCAAGGACGTTGTCTACGACATGAAAGAACTTCTGACCGATACGATCAACCTTAATGAACATACCCGCACCGTAACACTGCACCTCGGCTTGCATTCCGACAGAGACCTTCTGCAGATTGAAGAAAAGATTGTGGAAGTTTATCTTCCGGTAGAATCCACGGCCCCTGCCGCCGTTCCGGCGGAAAAAGAGAGCAATGGTTGAACTCGGAGTAAACATTGATCATGTTGCTACTGTGCGGGAAGCGCGTAAAACGTTTGAACCCGACCCGGTAAAAGCGGCTGTTCTTTGTGAAAAAGCCGGATGCGATGGAATCGTTTGTCATCTCCGAAAAGACAGGCGTCACATAAACGATGCGGATCTGGCGGCTCTAAAAAAAACCGTTACGACAAAACTAAACCTTGAAATGTCGGTAGATTCCGAGATTGTTGATATCGCGTGCAGAACCCGGCCGCGCCGGGCGACGCTTGTTCCCGAGAACCGCAAGGAAATAACTACCGAGGGCGGGCTTGACGTTGCGGGTAATTTTGATAGAGTGAAAGAGGTCGTTGAGAAGCTGACGGCATCCGGTATAGAGGTAAGCCTTTTTATTGATCCGGAGGCGTCGCAGATACAAGCCGCCCGCAAGACAGGCGCCGGCATGATAGAGTTTCACACCGGCCGATACGCCGAAGTGTTTAACTCAGGCGGCGATCATGAAAAAGAGCTTGAGATCTTGCGTGGCATGACAGAACATGCTATAAGTAAAGAGCTTATAGCATGCGCCGGGCACGGGTTGAATTATCTTAATGTAACTCCTGTGGCGCGTATCGTAGGCATGCATGAGGTCAATATCGGTCATTCAATAATATCACGAGCGGTGTTCGTGGGGATATCCGCGGCGGTAAAAGAGATGAAGGATCTTATAAAATGAGCGTTTTAGGGATAGGCGTGGATGCCGTAAAAATAGAACGGTTTCAGCGGGTGATAGATCAGCGCGGCATGAATTTTCTGAAGAGAATATTCACGGAAAAAGAGCTGGCTCATGCCAATGGAAAAACAACCCCGGCGCCGGCGCACATGGCCGGTAAATTCGCCGCCAAGGAAGCGGTGAAAAAAGCGCTTCCTGAAGGCGCGCGTATAGGGCTCAACTGGCCGGAAATTGAGATATTGAACGACTCTGATGGTAAACCATATGTCGTTCTGCACGGCGAAGCCGAACGATTAAAGAAAAAATACGGCCTTTCACGGGTCTTTATAAGTATTTCTCATACAAAAGATCTTGCAATATCCAGCGCAGTGGGGGTAAAAGATGGTGCATGAACATATAAAGAAGATTTCCGGTCGCAAAAAAGATTCTCACAAGGGTGATTACGGCAGGGTATTAATTCTCGCGGGTTCGCGGGGGATGACGGGCGCGGCGTTTCTGTCGTCACAGGGCGCGCTCATCTCGGGCAGCGGTCTTGTCACGAACGGTATCCCGCGATTATTGAACTCAATAATGGAGACCAAGCTGACCGAAGTCATGACTCTGCCTCTTCCGGAGACGAAGAATTTATCTTTGGCGCTCAAGGCGAAAAAAGAGATACTGCATTTCGCGAAGAAATGTAATGCCGTTGCGATAGGCCCCGGCCTGGGAACCGATAATGAAACGCAGAAACTCGTCAGAGAACTGCTTGAAGAACTGACGATGCCTGTTGTTCTGGACGCCGACGGAATAAATGCCCTTGAGGGTGATCTTAGTCCCTTAACAGCCAGACAGGCGCAAACAGTCATTACGCCGCATCCCGGTGAGATGGCGCGCCTGACGGGTAAGGTCGCGGATGAAGTGCAGGCGAGCCGGGAAAGCATCGCGCGTAGCGTTGCCGAGCTAACCGGCGCAATCGTATGCCTTAAAGGCCACGAAACCGTCGTTGCGGATCCGCAAGGAAAAGTTTATGTGAACAAGACCGGTAATTCCGGCATGGCCTCGGGCGGCACGGGCGACGTTCTGACCGGAATGATCGTATCGTTCATAGGGCAGAGTATAGACGCTTACAGCGCAACAGTCGCCGCAGTATACATCCACGGCCTGGCCGGCGACATAGCCGCCGATAAAAAAGGACAGTTTTGCATGACCGCTTCCGACATTCTAACATACATGCCCGAAGCGTTTGATAAAGCAGGTTTATAACCCCAGCACCTAACCCCGAAGGGGTGATGGTGCAGAGCGAGCCGGCGTAGCTCAGGGGTAGAGCAGGGGTTTTGTAAACCTCTGGTCGGGGGTTCGAATCCCTCCGCCGGCTCCAGTTTCAAATGTCATCCCCGCGGAAGCGGGGATCCATTGTTAAGATGTCATCCCCGCGAAAGCGGGAATCCATTGTTAAGATGTCATTCCCGCGAAAGCGGGAATCCATTGCTAATACTAATAGTTCTTTACAAACGCATTCCGGTTTTCTACAATACATTCCGGAATCCCTCTCTCGTGGGGAGATAGCGAAGTGGTTAAACGCAACAGACTGTAAATCTGTCGGCTCTGCCTTCGAAGGTTCGAATCCTTCTCTCCCCACCAATTTTTGCTCCGCAAAAATTGATCCCGAGCAAGTGAGCGAAGCGAACGCGCCGAGGGACCAATAAAGTAAAATCCCTAAGGGCGGGCCTCGTGCCCGCCCTTTTTGTTGTCCGGCCACGATTAAATGTAAAAATAAAAGACGTAGGGGCGGGTTCCAAACCCGCCCTTTGTGTTGTCCGCCCACGATTGAATCGGGAACGTAAAAACAAAAATAAAAGACGTAGGGGCGGGGTTCCCCCGCCCTTTGTGTTGTCCCCTCACGAGAATCCCCCGGCACCTGCCCCCGCGGGGACGGTCAATTTCCCCAGCGAGGAAATTGACCTCTGAAATTTCCCTCGCTCCCCCTCAGGCCTTTCGGCCTTCGGGAACCCTGCCCGTTCGGGAAATTTAAGCCCCGCAAGGGCAGGCACCGGGGGATTCTTCGAGGCGGGTTGGAAGGGGGTTGACAAATGGTGACAAATGCGTACAATGAAGCTTATGAAAAAAGATGAAAGAATACAGATTAGGCTGACGAAAGAAAGCAAAAAGTTTCTGGAACGATTAGCAGAAAGTGATGATCGCTCTTTATCTCAAATGACAGGGAGAATCCTTGATGTATACAGGGAGCTTTTGAGAAAAATGGGGGAGTCGTTTCATGACGATTATGTACGATTAATAAAATCTCACAGAGCGGAAAATATTGCAGAAGCATTTGATCGATTATCAAAATGTGATGAGTGTATCGATGAACACATGGAAACGGGGAAGCTTAAAAGAAAAAAGCTTAAGACAAACCTTGTGGCTTAAGATTGCGTTGCTGAGGTTCTGAGGGAGACCCGTGATTTCGGCAAAGCGTCTAACACGTTTTGCTGGAAACCACAAAAGATAAAGCGAAAGTTGGGAGCAGTATTGTGAAAATATATTTAGATGAAACATATGACCATAACCATACATGGCTTATTTTAGGAGGATTATTCAATCCCCACCATAAAAAGTTTTTTAATGAAATTAAAAAATTACTAATGAAAGAGCATTTTATTTTACCAAATGGTCGACTTCGAGAGATTAAATATAATTGGTGTTATACAAAAAAAACAAGAGAAGTATATGAAAAAGTAATTGATAAATTTATCGATAGCGATAGCTACTTTGCTGCTGTAGCAATCCGAACGGATAATTCGCTTGAATTGCATAGATATGGTGACGCAACAGAGCCAGATAAAATAAAAAGACAGAGAGTTTATCGTACTCTTGCTGAGCATTTATTAAACAAAGAAATGAGAGAAGTCGACGATGCAGTACTTTTTTTGGATAAAATGTCTAGATGTGATCCAAAACAATTCATGAATACCTTGAAACAAAATTTTTGTATACCAGATAATGTATATTCTAAAGGTTTAACAAGACCTCGCATAAGACACATACAAGATGTGGTTTCTGGAGCCGAGGGATATGAGCTTATGGGTGTTTGCGATTTATTGCAAGGATGTATTTTAAACAATCTATTTCCAATAAAAGGAAGTAAAAACAAAGGGTCTATGAATAAAAATTTGGTTAGAGAGTATTTAGTTAAAAAAATAGGCATAAGAGATTTAACTGTGAATACTTGGGTAGAAGCTTCTAAAAAAGTTTCGGTCAAAATAAGGAATAAGTTTAATATCAGGTATGTAAAACAATCCAAAGAGGTGCCTAAAAAAGAGAAAGGCTCAGGTTGATAATTTTGATAGCGATAGTCAATTCTGGGATTGACATCTCAAATTATTACCCAAGCCTTTTCAAGAAAGTGCGGTAAGTATACCACGAAAAAAACATATGTCAAACTAAATAAGCCCTCACAGTATTCTACTTAAATTATACCATATGATACAAGAGAAGCAAATCACACAAACGGGGTCAGCCCCCGAAAATCGAAGTAACCCCATACTAACACCCCACATCCAAAACAAACATTTACCTCTTAACAACAGCCCCAAGCGATCCCGCGCGGCGGTAGGGCGGGAACCCCATTTCCGGCCCGGGACCGTCCGGTCCGGGACGGGGACATCCAGAACCGGGGACATGTCTTTTGGGGACACCCCTGGAAAACCCATAACCGGGGACATGCCTTTTGGGGACACCCCTGAGCACGGGAATACCCCGTTTTTCCGAACCCTCATCGGAGGACCCGTGTTATAACCTCAAAAGTTGCTTATTAACAACGCTTTTGTTATGCTAACCCACATGTGTAAGTACGTCCATAATCATAATTATCTATTGCGGGTAATATCAATAATAGTGATTCTTGCCTTTTCTATGACCGGGCAGGGTTACTCCCTTCAGGGTCCAATTACTTCAGCTTTGGCAATACAATCTCTCTTCAATCCAGTAGTTGACATAAAGACAACAAACGGTAATGTCGTTATCACCGAGCTAAATGAAGATGCCAGAAGTATTTTTCGGGACAACTTTCAAAGTGAGGCTGAAATAATATATTTCAACCTATTGAGAGATAGAGTTAAGAAGATGGGCTTGAGCCAGAGTGGAGTGAAAAGGGTAATAAAAGAGCATTTAGATGATTTACACGGGAACAAGCAGCAAGTTGAATTCCCCACGCCAATAGATTTTAAGTTTGAATTTCCCGCAAAAGTTTTTTCAGGTGAGCAAGTTGAAGCTGAGCACAGAGATTTGTTGCGAAAAAGACTACAACGTAATCTCTTTTATGCAGGTAATCCGCAAAAAAAACAAGAAGAGATATTGTCTTCCTGTCACGTTTTGGCGAACAGAACAGCATCTATTATAGATTATTTTAAAGAACACTATCCGCAGTACGAAATAAAAAACATTTCAGTTTTTGGAAGCTTTCTCTGGAGCGATAATCCCAATGATATTGATCTGGATATTATCGTTAAAGGCAATGCATGTGAGTCCATGGAGCATATAGAAATTGAAAACTTTTCGAAAATATTCCCAAAAGATTGTGGTGAAGGAAGAAATGGCATAAGCGGTATAGATATTACCGTTATAGGCGAAGACAATCTTGTAAGGGGAGATTTCTATAATGGCCCTGAAAGAAAAAATATCGGGGATGTTGCCAGTGTTATTAATAGTACAAGAGCGCAATTATTATTCCGAAATTTCGTTCTTTGGGGTGAAGACTTCGTTGAGCCGCAATTACCGCTCGGAAATGTCTTGCCAATAACATTTTCGCTTATTAACAATGCTGCCCAAAGATTAAATAAAACTTATTTTCGTGAGGAAACAGATAGGAAACGTTACAGAACAGTTCTAATGCGATTAATTGTCGCAAGCATATATCTAAACTTGATTAGTGACGACAGAAAAAAAATTAATTATTTAGAAGCAATAGAATTTATTGAAACAACGGGAAAAGAGAAGAATCATGAATTGGATGAAAAAAGCGAAAAGTGGATAAACCAATTCTATGATGTAGTTTCCGGACAATATGAAACACTCTTAAGAAAGCATTTACAACAAACAAAGCCAGAAACCGAAGCCGACGTGCAAGACGAGAAACAAGCTACGATACTTGCTCTGGATACCAGTTGGTTAGAGGATGTGTATTCTATTCAACATAAACCCTTTAGGGGAGAAGTTAGCTCAGATGCTTATATGGATTTGAGTTTTGATAGTCAACCTGATGAAGATGTTGAGCAAAGAAGCAGAGATTTAGAGAAAGAGCTTTTAGGTATAGCAGCTATCTCCGATGTTGATGTACTTGGGGCAACACTACAGGAAGTCACGCATCGTTATGTGAATCTAGCCAGGCGTTTTAAAAGTGAATCAGAAAAAAGAGAGTCTCCATTCTCAACCAGTTTTATTTATTACGACTTTCATCATCACACAAGCGGTTGGATGTTAGAATCCCCGATGAGGGTTACAGGTAGCTATAATTTCAGACTGGTACGTCAAGTAAATGATTCTCAAGAGGCTTTGCTCTCACTTAAAATTCGTACAAAAGGAGATAGTCTTCCAGTCAAAAAAGAGGATTTTAGTGAAATAGTATCTGATGTGAGTGTGCTATGGGAAGAGTTGATTGATAACTTTTACATTGATGAAAGCGGCATAGTACAAGAAGAATTGCTTATAAAGGAAGAGCCTAATAATTTCCATTTGTACGGAGACTTGACAAGGGAGCAAGAACTTAAGGTGTATGAAGTGTTAGACAAACACAGAAGACTTGCTTACTTTGTGCCTGGAGTTGATTTAGAAATTAGAGACTATGTGAATGGCATTGGTATGAGTACTAAGCCTATTGTAGGCAGGATAAGTGTTAGAATTGTAGACCCAACTTCAGAAGAGTTTCTTGAATTTGTACGAAAAGAAACGGCTAAATACGTTGAAGTAGAATTTACGCTAACTAGACAAATAGCGCTTAATGAATTTTTAATAACTGACCTAGAAACCATTTTGCACACTCCTGAGCCCCCAAAGAGAAAAGAAATGAGCGCGGAGACACTAAAGGATCAAATTGAGGACCTTAAGCAAGAAAACGAACTACATTATAAAAAGTTAGAGGCATCAAAATTACCATTAAGAGCTATAAAAATCATGGCCAGGGAAAGAATTGTAGCTGAAGTAGTATTGCCAGACGAAGAAGCTTATCCCTTTGCGGGTGTAGTTTCTTATGCCCAATTAGGTTTATCAAGTCCGCTAGATTTGTTGAATAGAATTGGAGAAATTTATCCTCAAATTGAACAGTTGCTATTAACAGGGGTAGCTCCTGAAACTTTACCGGAGCAAACAGGATTTGATTTAATTTTCCGCCCAAATCAAAGAGCAAAAAATTTAGCTGAAAAATCGATTAGAGAAATAGGGCTTGCAGAACAGGTGGATTTATCCGTCCACCCTAAGATGAATACCCAGACACCGGCAAAAAATCCCACCGCTAACGCGCGTATTAAACCGGATGTAAAAGCAGCTGTTATTGACTGGGATGGGACTATGCTTGAGACATTGAGCTGGAAGAAAGAGCTGTGGGCTAAAAACTGGTGGTATATTACACATTGCACTGTTGACGATGCGTCTCAGGAAGAAGATTTGAAAGAGGGCTACAAATTTGTAGGTGAGACCACCGGCAGGCCTTGTATAGAGCAGATGCATATGTTGATTGGTATAGCGAAACAGAACGGGCATAGTGACGAAGACCTTTCGGAGTTAGCCGTAAAACTGGCGAACAAATTCAAGTTAAGTCAGGAAAAGATAGACAGCATTCAAGCCGAACCCGATATAGCCAAGAGATTCGTTATTGCCTACAACGGGTTGCAGATTATATACATCCAGAGCAGGCCGAAGGTGTACATACCGGGTGCAGTTGAATTCATAAAAGAGCTTGTAAGAAACGGGATTGAGATATATATCGCCAGCGGCATAACCCAAGACGTTTTGGATGTGGCGGTTCGCGAGACCGAGATAGGTGAAATACTTCGCGATAAAGTGCTCAAAGAGGGCGAATCGCTTTCTTCCAGGGTTATAGGGTCTCCTGTCAAAAAATCTGAAGTTATTAAAGCCGTCAAAAAGAGATACGGCTTGAAAAGCAATCAAGTTGTCATGATCGGTGACTCCCCGGAGGATTTAAAATACGCGAAAACAGAAACCTCAATGAGACGCGCTTTAGGTTTGGGTATAGGCGAACCGGCGAAGTTCGGGGCTTTAGCCGACTTTACACGGCCCGATTTTAGAGATACGAAGGCGCTTGTAGAGTTGCTATGCTCCAGCGATGCGCGTGAGGTAGAAAAAGCCGATAAAATACACACCGAAAACCTCAGCCTTACCCCGAGTATTCCGGACAAGACGATTATCTGCCACATAGTTACAGATTCAATACTACCTGTTCAGCAAAGGGATATACTTAAAACACTTGAGCAGGAGATGAGAGACGAAAAATATGGCGAGAAAATAGTATCACTCTCAATGGCGGATTCAGTCAAGCCGGAAGAGTTTATGGAAAAATTAGAAACATTGAAAACGCAGATAGAATCTCAGTATCAAAATTACAAGGTCCAATTTGATGTTGCCTGTCCTGGAAAAGAACTTGTTGAAAAGGTACAGGCCAAAGGCATGAAAGCTCTCGCCTTCACTAAAGATGGAGAAGGCGATATAATCCAAGTTGAAGGTATCATGATGGCTCTTCGGGCTCTCGAAACCGGTGATATGAATAAGCTTCTCAGCGCTTATCGGACTCTCACGGGAGAAGACTGGACGACTAAAGCAACGGATATTAACCAGCTGGCCAAAGAGCTCCTGTTCCGCCTGCCCGTCAGAAAAATGGATGTTAATATAATCCCAATACTGAATGGAATCATAAAAAAGAATATCAGGTCCGCAGCCTAACTCACCGCCTAATGTAATAACCGGGGACATGCCTTTTGGGGACACCCCTGTATATTCTAGAACTGGGGACATGCCCCCTTCTAGAACAGGGGACATCTAGAACTGTGCAACTGGAACATGCTTTACACTTTAACCCGGGGACATCCTTTACACTTTTGAGCAGGCCCAGAAATTACACTCCGGGAGTGTACAAACCCGGAGTGTAATCATTATTTTGTCTTTGGTCTTTTCTTCTTGGAGTGTTTTTTGAGCCAGAGGGCTATTTCAGATTCCTTCATTTTTCCGGAAGCTGTTTTTTCTGCCATTTTGACTTCCTCTGTGGTGGAGGAAGTCAGATCATAGCCGTTCATAAGTAGCATAAGATGCATGGCAGCAAAACCTGTTCGCTTGTTGCCGTCGATGAAAGGATGGTTTTGGATAAGGGAATATCCCAGGACAGCGCATTTCCCGAAAAAATCGGGGTAAGCTTCCCGGCCAAAAACCGTAGTTTGTGGTCTAAAGACAGCGGATTCAACAAGTCCTTTATCGCGGATGCCGTGCCTTCCTCCGTAGCGCTCGATAAGGGTAGTGTGAACGGCAAGCACTTGTTCTAATCTGAGATATTTAACCGGCTCAATCGGCGAGTTTTTTGTATGTGGCATCGTGTTTCTTCATGCTGTGGTCCAGTAAGCCCATAAATACTTCATCAACCGCGCCCTTTTTTCCCACCGAACTTATGCGCTCGTATTTCTCCTTGAGCAAAAAGATCGCCTTTTCGGTCAGAACGCATATAGGCACATGGGTTTTCTTGTGCAGCTGATCTAACGCCTGTTTTGCCTTAGAATCTATTCTGGTCGATAATTGTACAGTCATTTTATTGCCCCCTTTTGACTAAAGGATATCACGAAAAGAAAGAAAATACAAGTATTTACTTTCTTTTTCTTTCATCTGGCCAGAGCGTTCCGTTCCCGGGAAATTCAAAATAAAAGACGTACGGGCGAATAATTATTCGCCCCTACGAATTCTATTTCCATCCGGGGGGACATCCATCCGGGGGACATGCCTTTTGGGGACACCCCTGAGCACGAAAAACAGCCGTTTTTTGCATATTTCTCATATCGAATGGATTCCCGTTTCCGCGGGAATGACAGACGGAGAGGCGGGTGATTCTTGTTCTGCTACGGGACGAGCGGGCAAGGAGACGCTTGCATATCCGGCGCGGACGGGTATAATAGTATTTATCCTGTATATATGCGGTTTTTCGTTTTATGAAAGGGGATATGCTGATATGTTTAAGGGAAAAGAGCGGCGAAAATATAAGAGGGTAAAAAAACCTTTCATTATAGGGTTTCAGATCAAGGAACATAAGGGGCGCAAGAAGGCGTTTGAGGGGTGGGATATGGTGGCCGTTTTGGATATAGGGGCCGGCGGGGCGCTTTTCTATTACAACAAAAAAGTGGAGGTCGGGTCGCTGCTTGACCTCAAAGTAAACTTTTCACCGGAAGAAGATCCCATAAGTTGTGTGGGAGAGGTGATACGGGTTGAGGACCTGCGGGCGCCGTATCTATTTCTCGTAGCGTTGATTTTTTCGGAGATTACGAAGAAAGACAGAGAACGAATAATCAGAGTTGTTGATGAATGTTATTCCAAATGGGCGTCGCCGGATCTTGAGCAGGATGAACATCCGACGCTTTAACACGGTTTTCGTTATATAAAAATATATGGAGGAACGAATGGCGAGTGTTACCAAACCGGTAGTGAATGCGATGCTTGTATGCGATAAAGTTATAACGGAAGCCGGCACGAACAAAAAAAGTCTTATCGGAATTTTTGAGAACATCTCGGCTTTCAAGTTTCCGTGCGTGCATCATTTTCTTGCCGTGTATATAAAACTCACGGATCTGAACGGAAAATATCGTTTCTGCCTGGAACTGGTTGATTTGGAGAATGATTCCGTTATCGGCAGGGCGGAGATACCCAAGGAAATTAGGATTTGCAGCCCTCTTGAGATCCATGATCTTGTTTTTAACCTCGGGGCTCTCAAGTTTGCGCATCCGGGGAAATATGAATTCAGGATTTACTCCAACGATAAGATTTTCGGGCAGAAAACTTTTTTGGTTAACCAGGCAAAACGCCCTGATAGGACAGCCTAAATAAAAAGGGGAGTGTTTATGGATGAGGGTGCCGCAAAAATCAGAATAGTTATAATAGACGATGAAAAAGAACTGGTTAATACCATAAAGGAGTTTCTGGAGCAAAGGGGTTTTGAGGTGATATCCGCGTTCGGCGGCAAGAAAGGGTTAGAGGTCGTTAAACAGGAAAAACCCGATCTTGTGATACTGGATATCGCAATGCCCGACATGGACGGCCGGGACGTACTCATAAACCTTAAGAAAGATGAGGAGATGAAAGATATCCCCGTGCTCATGCTGAGCGGACGAGGGGGCCAGTTTGACGAAGAATACGGGATGGAGCTCGGCGCGGAACAGTACGTGGCAAAACCATACCGCGGCGAAGCGCTGCTTGAACAGATAAAAAAAGTGTTGTCCGGCGAAAAGAAAGACGTTCCGGGCTCGCCCGGGGAAGAAAAATGAGTTTCAGTGTTGACATAAAAAAACAGAAAGACGGTGTTTATCTAATCAGACCGGAAGGCCGTTTGGATTCCACCACGTATCCCATGTTCAAAGAGGGTGTAATGCCGCTCTTGGACAAACCCGTAAAAGCCCTGATATTTGACATGAATAAGCTGGATTATATAAGTAGCGCGGGTATCGGAGTAATATTTCAGGCGAGGAAAATTGTTGAGGTCGCGGGCGGTGTTTTTATAATGACTAACCTCAAACCGCAGATTAATAAGGTTTTTGAGATTGTTAAACTTTTGCCGAAAGATGCTGTTTTCAAAAGCTTGGAAGAAGTTGACAGCTATCTGGACGCCATTCAGAGAAAAGAATCCGAAAAAGAGGAGAAGCAATAATATGAAAAAAATAATCATCCTGCTTGTTATAATCGCTCTTGTTGGAGGTATTTATGCGGCATGGAAATACCGCGTCGGTGTTGCGTCGGTGTGTCTCAAAGTGCGTAACGAAATCGCGGAAACTTTCGGCAAAACGGCTTTTAAGAAAACATCTCATGTAGCTCTTGCGGATGGCATGCTCAAGTCAACTTTTCGGACGACGGATAGAATGAACGACGATATTGAGATATCCATAATATCAAAGGAGCCAATCGTACTGGCGAGTTCCAGAAAAGATACAGATAAGACAGTAGTGGTCTTCCAGCCGGCGAACAGATAGCCCGGAAAACTCATACGGAGCGAGCGTAGCACAATGGTAGTGCAGAAGCCTTCCAAGCTTCCTACGTGGGTTCGATTCCCATCGCTCGCTCCATAGATTAAAAAGCCGGCCATGATTTCATGGCCGGCTTTTTTATCTATCGGGTATACAGAGGGAATCGAAGGGAGCATCTGAGCCTTTAATAAAGCGAAGTTTCCGAGGATAGGAGGAAACGAGCACAACCGAAGATGCGGGTGGCCGACCGGAGGGCGAGAATATTTTCCGGCATGAGCGATAGCGAGAGCCGGTAGAATAATACGAGCCCGGAGGCGCCGATTCCCATCGCTCGCTCCAGTTGAATTAAAAAACCGGCTCCAATTAAGAGCCGGTTTTTTACGTTTCCCCCATATATATAAGAAATAACAAATAACGCTTGACATAAAAAACTTTTTTGGTAGAATCAATATTCCGACATCTCATAGTATTGGTTTTACTATAGTAAATTCCTATGTAAATCGCTTGCACGAGCCAAGCTAATGGGGTAGTTTATTGTCATTTTCGAAAGAGGGCCGGGTGAAAATTTTTTTATTCGGCAAGACGGCCCATGTAGCTCAGCTGGTAGAGCACATCCATGGTAAGGATGGGGTCGCCGGTTCAATTCCGGCCGTGGGCTCCAGCAATGTATGGTCTTACGTTAAAAGGCCTGAATAGAGTTCGCGGAATTGGAATTGAATCTAAGCCGTAAGGAGGAAAAAAAAAATGGCCAAGAAAAAATTTGAGAGAACAAAGCCGCATTTGAACATTGGAACGATAGGGCACGTAGACCACGGCAAGACGACACTCACAGCCGCGATCACGATGTACCTGGCGAACAAGGGGCAGGCGGAAATACGCGCGTTTGATACGATTGATAAGGCGCCCGAAGAGAAGGAACGAGGCATAACAATCGCGGTAGCGCACGTGGAATACGAGACGGATAAAAGACATTATGCGCATATAGATTGTCCCGGGCACGCGGATTACATCAAGAACATGATCACGGGAGCGGCCCAGATGGACGGAGCGATATTGGTGGTATCGGCGGCTGACGGTCCGATGCCGCAGACACGAGAGCACATATTACTGGCCAGACAGGTAAACGTGCCGGCGCTGGTTGTGTTCATGAACAAGGTGGACATGGTAGACGACAAAGAGCTTCTGGACCTCGTAGAACTTGAGGTAAGGGAACTCTTAAGCAAATATGATTTCCCGGGCGATGATACGCCGATAATCAAGGGCAGCGCGTTAAAGGCGATGGAAGCGAAAGGCGCGTTGGACAGTGAGGATTGCAAGTTTATAGGCGAGCTTATGGACGCGGTGGACACGTTTATACCTCAGCCGGTGCGAGATATAGACAAACCGTTTCTGATGCCCGTTGAAGACGTGTTCAGCATAACGGGAAGAGGAACAGTGGGCACCGGAAGGATAGAACGGGGCCAGGTAAAAGTGGGCGAAGAGATTGAGATAGTGGGTCTCGGCGCGACGAGGAAGACGACGGTAACGGGAATAGAGATGTTCCGTAAGCTGTTGGATTCAGGTCAAGCGGGAGATAACGTGGGAGTGCTCTTGCGCGGCATAGAGAAGACAGACCTGGAAAGAGGACAGGTGCTTGCGGCGCCGGGAACGATCACACCGCATACAAAATTCAAAGCGGAAGTATATATATTGAGCAAGGAAGAAGGCGGGCGGCACACGCCGTTTTTTAACGGATACCGGCCGCAGTTTTATATCCGGACAACGGATGTAACGGGAGTGGCAAAGCTACCCGAAGGGGTAGAGATGGTAATGCCCGGAGATAACGTCACGATAGAAGTGGAACTCATATCGCCGGTAGCGTTGGAAAAAGAGTTAAGATTTGCGATACGTGAAGGCGGCCGCACTGTAGGAGCGGGAGTAGTCTCGGAAGTGATTGCCTGATAACGGAGCGAGGATAAAATGGCTAAGAAAAAGGGCTCAACAGAAATAGTAGCGCTGCAATGTGAAAACTGTAAGCAGCGTAATTATACGATAATAAAGAACAAAAAAAACAACCCGGATCGTATGACGCGGAGTAAATATTGCAGGTTTGAGCGCAAGCATACGCCGCATAAAGAAGCGAAGAACTAACAAGAGAAGAATACAGCAGTATCCCGGTATAGGCGTGTTTTTAGAAGGAGAGTAGCTCAATTGGTAGAGCACCGGTCTCCAAAACCGGGGGTTGCAGGTTCGAGACCTGTCTCTCCTGCCACGAGAATCAGAGAGACATGAAGGTATAAGCGTATGATAAAAATCGGAACCTTTATAGGACAGGTAAGAGGCGAGATGCGAAAAGTTGCCTGGCCGTCGCGGCCGGAACTGCTCAATTCCACGATTATCGTGCTTGTAACAACTCTCATGCTTGCCGTGTTTATTGGGTTGTGCGATGTGGTTATTTCGCGCATTGTTAATGTGCTGATACGAGGGGTTTTCTGATGGCGAAAAAATGGTACGTGATACATACGTTGACGGGGAAGGAATATACCGCAAAGAAGGCCCTTGAGGGACGGCTGGAAAGCGACCCCGAAAACAAAAAATTCATAAGCCAGATATTGATACCAACAGAAAAGGTATCCGAGATCCGTGAAGGTGAGAAAAAAATAACGGAAAGAAAATTTTTCCCGGGTTATATCCTCATAGAAATGGAGCTTAACGATAAGAGCTGGTATCTCGTGAAAGATACCCCGGGAGTTTCCGGGTTTGTCGGTGCCAAGACAAAGCCCGTGGCGCTTGCTGAGAGTGAAGTGAAAGAGATTCTGCAGCAGACGAAAGAGGCGAAGGAAAAACCGGTTCCGAAAGTGCTCTTTAGACAGGGAGAGGCGGTTCGCGTTAAGGAAGGTCCGTTTAAGAATTTTTCCGGAACCATTGAGGACTCTAACATGGAAAAAGGAAAGATTAAGGTAATGATTTCGATTTTCGGCAGAACCACGCCGGTGGAACTGGAAGCCTGGCAGATAGAGAAAATATAGGGAGCGGTAGATAAATGGCAAAAAAGATCAAAACTACGATAAAGCTTTATTGTTCGGGAGGAAAGGCAACTCCGGCCCCTCCGGTCGGTCCGGCGCTGGGTCAGCACGGTATTCCGATAATGGATTTCTGCAAGAAGTTTAACGACGCAACAAAAGACAGAGAGGGTCTGACTCTGCCGGTCGTGATAAGCCTGTATGAAGACAAGACGTTTTCGTTTATCGTAAAAAGCCCTCCGGCAAGCGTTCTTCTGAAAAAAGCGGCCGGAATCGCGAAAGCAAGCGGGAATCCGAAAACGGAGAAGGTTGGTAAGGTGTCTCTAAATCAGGTCAAGGAGATAGCGAAGCAAAAGATGGAGGATCTCAACGCGATTGACATGAACGGCGCAGTGGAGATCATAAAGGGGTCCGCCCGAAGCATGGGGATAGAGGTTGAATGATGGCCAGAACAAGCAAGAGACGAAAAAAAATAGAAGAACTTGTTGATAGCAAAAAAGAATACACGCTGACAGAAGCTGTTTCTGTGTTAAAGAACGGTCCGAAGACCGGGTTTGACCAGACGATTGAAGTGGCGATAAAAATTTCGCTGGATCAGGCAGCCAATCCCATAAGAGGAACCGTCAGTTTGCCGCACGGCACGGGAAAAAAGACCCGTATTGCGGTTTTTTGCAAGGGCGATTTCGTGGACCAGGCCAAAGAAGCGGGCGCCGATTATGTAGGCGGCGACGAATTGGTGCAGAAAGTTGCCGGCGGATGGATGGATTTTGACGTGGCGGTTGCGACACCCGACATGATGAGAGAACTTGCGAAACTCGGCAAGGTGCTTGGGCCGCGCGGGCTGATGCCGAACCCAAAATCCGGAACGGTTACGACCGAGATTGGCAAGGCGGTGCGGGAATTGCAAGCCGGTAAAATTGAATACAGACTGGATAAACAGTCGGGTATCAAAGCACCCGTTGGAAAACTTTCTTTCAGTGAAGAGGTTCTGAAAGAAAACATCAATTTTTTTATAAAGGCGGTTTTGACAGCCAATCCAAAAATACAGAAGACCCAAAGCTTGCGGTCGGCAGTCATTAGTTCAACAATGGGTCCCGGGCTCAGGCTGGACAAGAGCCAGTTCAGGCAAGGTTGAGTATTGTTGAGTATTTAGGGAGATAATATTATGGCAGTAAAATACGGAAGAAAAGTCAGAGAGTTAATGACCGCCGAGATGAAGGATGTCTTCTCGAAAAATAAGGGTTTTGTGGTTGCCGGCATTGAGAGCGTGAAAGCTACTGACATGAACGTGTTCCGCAAGAAAATGAGAAAATCAGGGTCGCGGTACATGGTCGTTAAAAACCGTCTGGCCTCTCTTGCGCTCAAGGATCTCGGAATAGATGATGGTCTTTCCGAAACAATCGGCGAAAAAAGAATTCTTGGCCTCGGGATAATAAACGACAATCCCGTGTGTGTTGCCAGGCTCATGATGGAGTTCTCAAAAGGGAACAAGGGTTTTGTGGTTTTGCGAGGATACCTGGACGGGCAGACCCTTGAGGCAAAAAAAATAGAAGAGCTTTCCAATCTGCCCGGACGCGAACAGCTTCTTGCCATGGTCGCCGGCACGTTGAACGCTCCGATAACGCGGTTTGCCGGCGTGTTAGCAGCCATCATAAAGAGTGTGATGTATGCGTTGGATGCAGTGAAAGAAAAAAAAGAAAAGAGCGACAGCTGATTTTTGTTACGTCAACAATAGAAACACAGAGGACACAGAAGAATGCAACACAGAGGACACTGAAGGGGATAGAGGGCACTGAATTCAGTGTTCTCTGCAAATTCAGTGTATTCAGTGGCGCAAAATTCAGTATATTCAGTGTTGCAAAGGAGGAAAAATGGTAGAGGAAAAGAAAGAAAAAGAACAGGCAAAAGCCGCTGAGGCACCCGAAAAGGCGCCGGCTGCTGAAAAAACACCGGCCCCGGAAAAAACCGAGACCGTTGTAGCCGAAAAAAAAGCCGAGGTGAAAAAACCCAAGGTGAAGCTCTCAGCCAAGATGGAAGGGCTTATCAAGAATATAGAAGAAATGAGTGTTCTTGAGCTTTCCGATCTTGTAAAGGCCATTGAGGACAGATTTGATGTCAGTGCCGCCGCTCCGGTAGCGGCCATGGCAGTCGCCGGGGCAGCAGGCGCAGGAGCGGCAGCCGCTGGCGCGGAAGAAAAGAATGTCTTCACTGTTGTTCTTGCCGAGATTGGTCCGAAAAAGATCAATGTTATCAAGGAGGTCAGGGCTTTGACGAATCTTGGGCTTAAAGAAGCAAAAGACCTGGTAGAAGCGGCTCCGAAAGAGATCAAAGAAGGTTTGCTGAAAGACGAAGCCGAGAAAATGAAGAAACAGCTTGAAGCTGTCGGTGCAAAAGTCGAGCTGAAGTAAATATACTTTGGGAGTTCCGAGAGGTTAAAGGTTAAAGGTTTTTCTTGAACCTTGGGCCTTTGACCTTTTTATGGGGTCTCCGGAACGTTGGTAACACAAAAAAAGAGGACGGAGTGCAGAATGACTGTTAAAGTCGCGCGAAAAAGTTACACCAGGCTGAAACAGGTTTATGATATTCCCAATCTGCTCAAGATCCAGGTTGACTCGTACGCGGAGTTCCTGCAGCGTTTTGTGCCGAAGACAAAAAGGGCAAATCGCGGATTGGAATGTCTTTTTCGTGAAGTGTTTCCAATCACGAGCCAGAACGGCGTGTATCGGCTTGAATATCTGTATTACGATATAGCTCGTCCAAAATATAATACGGAGGAGTGCAAGCACCGTTCTCTCACGTATGCGGCGCCTCTTCGGGTAAAACTGCGCCTGCGGCTGGAAAACGAGATAAAAGAGCAGGAAGTCTACATGGGGGAGATTCCCCTCATGACAGATGTTGGCACCTATATTATCAACGGTGACGAACGGGTCGTCGTTAGTCAACTCCACCGGTCACCTGGGATATCGTTTGAGGAAAGCACTTCGCCCGGCACCAAACCGATTTATTCGGCTCGGCTTATCCCTGACAGAGGCGCGTGGATAGAGTTTCTGTTTGATAAGAATGATTTGCTTTATGTATATATTGATCGCAAGAGAAAATTTCTGGCCACGACATTTCTGAGGATTTTCGGTCTGTCCAGCGACGGAGAGATTCTCAAGGCGTTCGGCGGCGTGGAAGAAGTGCTGTTAACGCGCGAGAAACAGTGCGAAGAGCTGATAGACCGCGTTCTTGCTGAAGATATTGTTGACGAGAATTCGTCCTCCATACTGGCCCAACAGATGGAACAGATTACGCCTTCTATCGCGAAACGGATGTGGGGAAACAAGGTCCGAAAAGTCAAATTATTGCAGTCAATCCCCAAAGAGATAATAAACACGCTGGAGCACGACGGAACAAAAACCAGAGAAGAAGCATATCTTGATGTTTACCGCAAGCTTCGTCCGGGTGATCCTCCGACCCTTGCGGCCGCCAAGGATTTGCTTGCTCAGATGTTTTTTGACAAGAGACGGTACAATCTCACCGATGTCGGCATGCGCATGATAAACCGCAAACTCGGGATGAACCGCGCGCTTGATGCTCAACTGCTTGACGGCGAAACGCTGGTTCAGGCAATCAAAGCCCTTCTTGAAATAAAGTCGGGAAAAAGAAGCATAGATGATATTGATCATCTTGGCAACAGACGTATAAGATGCGTAGGTGAGCAGCTTTCCAATCAGATACGCATAAGCATGGCCCGTGTTGAACGAGTGGCCAGGGAGAGAATGAGCGTTTACGAGATGAGCGAAGTCATGCCGCATAATATCGTCAACACGAAACTCATCACGAGCGTGATTCATGATTTTTTTGCAAGGGGGAGATTATCTCAGTTCATGGACCAGACGAACCCGCTTGCCGAGCTGACGCATCTCAGAAGATTGAGCGCGCTTGGTCCGGGCGGTCTTAACCGTGAACGCGCCGGTTTTGAAGTTCGTGACGTTCACTATTCGCATTACGGCAGGTTATGCCCGATTGAGACCCCGGAAGGTCCTAATATCGGCCTTATCAATTCGCTCAGCACCTATTCCGGAGTTGATGAATTCGGGTTTTTGGTTACGCCCTATCGCAAGGTAGAGAAAAAAAAGGTTCTGGATACCGTAGAGTATCTTTCCGCGGATATAGAGGATAAATACATTATCGCCCAGGCGAACTCGCCGCTCGACGGACGGGGACATTTTAAAGAAGATAAGGTATTCTGTCGGTTTAAGGACGATTTTATTCTTGCTTCAGCCGCTGACGTTCAGTATATGGATGTTTCCCCGCTTCAACTCGTGAGTATCTGCGCGGGGCTCATACCTTTTCTGGAACATGACGACGCAAACAGAGCGCTCATGGGGTCCAACATGCAGAGACAGGCTGTTCCGCTCCTGTTTCCCGAGGCTCCGCTTGTCGGAACGGGACTGGAATATCGCACGGCGAAAGATTCCGGCGCGCTGGTCATTGCGCAAAAGGGCGGAAATGTTACCAGGATTGACGGAAAAGAGATAGTGGTGTCCGGAGAAAAATATCCCCTCAAGAAATTTGAGAGGACCAATGCCAGAACAAGCGTTAATCAGAGACCGGTCGTGAAACTCGGAGAAACTGTCAAAGCAGGGGATCTCCTTGCTGACGGCATTTCAACGGATAACGGTGAACTTGCGCTCGGAAAGAACGTTCTGGTCGGTTTCATGTCATGGCGGGGATACAATTTTGAAGACGCGATTCTCATAAACGAGAATCTGCTGAAGGAAGACGCGTTTACATCCGTTCACATACACCGATTTGAGCTGGAAGCGCGCGATACAAGACTCGGCAACGAAGAAGTGACGGGAGACATTCCCAACGTCGGCGAGGAAACTCTCAAAAATCTGGATGAGAACGGTATTATTTGCATTGGCGCGGAAGTGGTCGCGGGAAGCATATTGGTAGGAAAGGTCGCTCCAAAATCCGAGACCGAGCTTTCACCGGAAGAAAAACTGCTGCGCGCGATTTTCGGGGAGAAAGCCGGTGATGTTAAGGATGTGTCGCTTCGGGTCCCTTCGGGGATTAACGGCATAGTTGTTGATGTCAAGGAACTCTCGCGCAAGAACAGAAAAACTCTGACAAGGGAACAGCGGAGAAGCGATTCCGAGGAGAGAAAGATTGTTGAAGAAGGCTATCGTAACATTATTGAACAGCTGGAGCTCAAAAAGGCCGAGAGAATTTTTCAGCGTTTGGTCGGGAGCAAACTGGTAAACGGAATTGAAGACTTTAAAACGGGAAAGATCCTAATAAAAGCAGGGAAACGGATAACAGAGAAAGACCTTCCAAAGTTTAAGCAGGCGATACTGGATGACCTTTGCGTGGATAACGACGAAAAACTCCAGATAAGGATTAACAATATCGTTGCGACTGCCAACAGCCAGATTGAGCAGACAGTGATAGAGAAGGAAAGGGATCTGGACAGGATAAAACACGGCGATGAACTTCCGCCCGGGGTTTTGCGTCGGATAACCGTTTTTGTCGCGAGTAAGAAAAAACTTCAGGCCGGCGATAAAATGGCAGGAAGACACGGTAACAAGGGGGTTATTGCCAAAATAGTGCCGGAAGAAGATATGCCGTATCTTCCGGATGGCACGCCTCTGGATATCGTTCTGAATCCGCTCGGGGTTCCGAGCCGAATGAATATCGGACAGTTGCTGGAGACACAGCTTGGGTGGGCGGCAAAAGTGCTGAATAGGAAGTTTACCTCGCCCGTTTTTGACGGCGCGAATGAAAAAGACATACGCGATATAATGAAAGAAGCTAAACTGCCGGAAACGGGTAAGACGGCGCTTTCCGACGGATTTACCGGGAAACCGTTCGATCAGCATGTTACGGTCGGATATATATACATGATGAAACTGGCGCATCTGGCCGATGATAAGATGCATGCCAGATCCATAGGGCCATATTCGCTGGTTACCCAGCAGCCCCTTGGAGGGAAAGCCCAGTTCGGCGGGCAGAGGTTTGGGGAAATGGAAGTATGGGCGCTTGAGGCGTACGGCGCCGCGTATACACTTCAGGAGCTTCTCACGGTCAAGAGCGATGACGTGGTTGGCCGCACAAAGATATACGAGACCATAGTCAAGGGGGAAAACATGCTGGAACCGAGCACCCCGGAGTCGTTCAATGTTCTTGTCAAGGAACTGCAGAGTTTGGGTCTTGATGTCAATTTTGAGCAAAGCGAAAAATATTCCCAAGGAGTGTAAAAAATATGTTGCGCAAGGTAAACAGATTTGACAAGGTCAAGATACAGATAGCTTCTCCTGAAAAAATCAAGGCTTGGGCCACGCGCAAGATTGGCTCGAGGAGCATGCTATTTGAGGTAAAGAAGCCGGAAACGATCAATTACCGGACATTGAAACCTGAAAGAGACGGGCTTTTTTGCGAGCGCATATTCGGTCCTACCAAGGATTTTGAATGTAACTGCGGCAAATACAAGAGAATAAAGCATAAGGGCATTGTCTGTGACCGTTGCGGCGTTGAAGTAATCAAATCAAATGTTCGCCGCGAAAGAATGGGCTGTATCAAACTGGCCGCGCCCGTTTCACACGTGTGGTTTTTTAAGGCCATTCCTTCCCGCATGTCCAATATGCTTGACATGAAAATGAGGGACATGGAGAGGGTTCTTTACTATGAGCAGTATGTGGTGACGGATCCCGGCGAGACGCCTCTTAAAAAGAAAGAGATGCTGACAGAAGATCAGTACATCAAGGCGAAAGAAGAATATGGAAACGGCTTCAAAGCCATGATGGGGGCTGATGGTGTTCGCGAATTATTGAAAGAGATGGATCTTAACGCCATATCCGCGGAATTAATCGCGAAAATGAGCGAGAAAAAAGATTTGAATACTAAAAAAAGGTTGATGAAAAGGTTGAAGGTCATTGAGACATTCCGAAAGAGTGGTAATAAACCGGAATGGATGATACTTGATGTTGTTCCGGTTATTCCTCCCGATCTTCGGCCGCTTGTTCCATTGGAAGGCGGCAGATTTGCGACAAGCGATCTTAACGATCTTTATCGGAGAGTGATCAACAGGAACAACAGGCTTAAAAAGCTTCTTGAGCTGAAAGCCCCGGAAGTTATTGTGAGGAACGAGAAACGGATGTTGCAGGAAGCCGTTGATGCCTTGTTTGATAATGGCAGGCATGGGCGCGAAGTCGTGGGATCCGGCGGACGGCCGTTAAAGTCGCTTGCGGATATGCTTAAAGGCAAACAGGGCCGTTTCCGGCAGAACCTGCTCGGAAAACGCGTGGATTATTCCGGACGTAGCGTTATCGTGATTGGACCGGAACTTAAACTAAATGAATGCGGACTACCCAAGGTCATGGCGCTGGAACTGTATCAGCCGTTCATTATCAGAAAACTGAGAGAAAAAGGGTTTGTCCATACTATAAAAAGCGCGAAAAAAATGGTCCAGCAGGAAAACCCCGAGGTATGGGACATACTTGATGACGTTATCAGAGACCATCCCGTAATGCTAAACCGGGCTCCGACCCTGCATCGTCTCGGAATACAGGCGTTTCAGCCCAAACTGGTTGAAGGTAAAGCTATACGCGTTCATCCGCTGGTCTGCGCCGCGTTTAACGCGGACTTTGACGGCGACCAAATGGCGGTACATTTACCTCTGTCTATGGAAGCACAGATGGAAGCCCGGCTTATAATGAATGCCGCTAATAATATCTTTTCGCCCGCGAACGGCCGTCCGATAGCAACTCCTTCACAGGATATAGTTCTGGGCGTGTATTATCTCACCAAAATGAAGATGAAGGCCAAGGGGGAAGGAAAGATATTTGCGGATAAAGAAGAAGTCATAATGGCTTATCAGGACGAAGAGGTTGATAAGTTTGCCAAGATAAAACTCCGTGTGAAGGGGGAACTCATAGAGACCACCGTCGGAAGAGCTATCTTCAACGATATCCTTCCCGAAGGGATGCCCTTTTACAATGAACCGATGAATAAGAAAGCCGTGAGTCAGGTTATTTCCGATTGTTATAGGTTAAAGGGGCACGCGGCGACAGTTGAGTTGCTGGATGAAATCAAGAGGCTTGGGTTTGAAGAATCCACGCTTTCAGGGGCTTCCATGGCTGTTTCCGATCTCAGTGTTCCCGCGGAAAAGGCTAAAAAACTGGCTCTTGCGCAAGTCGAGGTGGATAAGGTCCATAGTCAATACCAGAGAGGGCTTATAACCGACGGTGAAAGATATAACAAGATCATTGACACATGGACGCATGTCACCGAAGACGTTTCAGCCCTGGTATTTCGCCATCTTGACAGTTTCAACCCTGTTTTCATGATGGCCGATTCCGGGGCCAGAGGATCACGGCAGCAGATTCGTCAGCTTGCGGGGATGAGGGGACTCATGGCCAAGCCCTCCGGCGAGATTATTGAAACTCCCATTACCGCGAATTTTAGAGAAGGCCTGACAGTGTTGGAATATTTTATTTCCACTCACGGCGCGCGTAAAGGACTGGCTGACACGGCGTTGAAAACAGCGGATTCCGGGTATCTTACCAGAAGGCTGGTTGACGTTGCGCAGGATGTTATAATTCGTGAGCCTGACTGCGGAACACTCAACGGTATCACCGTCTCGGCCATAATTGAAGGCGATGAAGTGGTTGCTTCCCTCGCGGAACGTATTTCCGGCAGAGTCGGGCTGGATAACATTGCGGATCCCCTCACAGGGAATAGCGTTATTAAATCAGGCGAAGTTATAAGCGATGAACAGGCCGAGGAAATAGAAAAAATACCCATGCTGGAAAGCGTGCGTATCAGAAGCGTTCTGACGTGTGAAGCGGAACAGGGAGTTTGCGCAAAATGTTACGGACGGAATCTCGCTACCGGAAAGATCGCGGATGCCGGGGAAGCCGTTGGTATAATTGCGGCGCAGTCCATCGGGGAACCGGGCACTCAGCTTACGATGAGGACGTTTCACATCGGAGGAACCGCCAGCAGGATAATAGAGCAGTCCTTTTTCAAGAACAAGGAACCGGGCGTTGTAAAATATCACAACCTTAAAGTCGTTGAGAGCAGGGAGAAGGGCGTGTTCGTTGTTCTTAACAGAAGCGGCCAGATAAGCATCGACGAGATTGACGGCCGCGAGATAGAGCGGCAGATAATTCCGCAAGGGTCCTCTGTTTTTTATGCGGACGGCGCGGGCATAAAGAAAAAGATGAAATACGCCGAGTGGGATCCGTATACGATTCCGATATTGACGGAAGTTAACGGTAAGGTTCAGTATGAGGACATCAAAAAAGATATTACGATGAAGATTGAGACGGATGAGGCAACGGGCGTGAAAAACAGAGTCGTGATCGATCAGAAAGGCGACTATCACCCGCAGCTTCTTATCCTGAACAAAAAGGGTGATGTTGAGGCGATTTATCCTCTTCCGGTCAATGCTCATATTGCGGTCAAGGACAAGGAAGAGGTCAAAGCCGGTGACGTACTTGCCAAGATGCACAGGGTGTTGACAAAGACAAAGGATATCACAGGCGGTCTACCGCGTGTGGCTGAACTTTTTGAGGCCAGAAAACCGAAAGATCCTTCCATTATCAGTGAGATAGCGGGAACGGTTGAGTTTGGCGAATCGAAAAAGGGTGAGAAAAGGATAATCGTTGAAAGTGAAGCGGGGATGAGAAAAGAATATGTTATTCCGCACGGTAAGCATCTCAATGTATATCGCGGGGATGTCGTTGCAGCGGGGGAACAGCTTGTTGACGGACCTGTGGTACCGCAGGATATCTTGCGGGTTTCCGGAGAGAAAAAACTCCAGGAATATCTTCTTAATGAGATTCAGGAAGTATACCGTTTGCAGGGCGTACAGATAAACGACAAGCATATTGAAACGATTATCCGACAGATGCTCAGGAGCGTCAAAATAACGGACTCCGGGGATACCATTTTTCTCGACGGTGATAAAGTGGAGAAGACTATTTTTAAAAAAGAGAACGAGAGAATGATAAAGAAGAAGAAAAAACCCGCGTCTGCCGAGCCCGTTCTTCAGGGCATAACGAAGGCTTCGCTCACTACGGAAAGTTTTATCTCGGCCGCGAGTTTTCAGGAAACCACGAGGGTTTTGACGGAAGCGGCCGCAGCCGGAAAAACGGACAATTTGACGGGACTGAAAGAGAATATCATCATGGGGCATTTGATACCAGCGGGAACGGGATATGAAGAGCACAGAAAAATCTCGCTGGTCCGTGAGGTATTAAAAGAAGAAATAAAAAAAGTAGAAGAAGGTAACACTGAGGACACTGAAAAGAACTGAGAGCACTGAATTCAGTGTTCTCAGAAAATTCAGAGCTCTCAGTGTTGCAAAGGAGCAATAAATGCCGACAATAAACCAATTGATACGTAAGGGAAGAAAAGCTATCAGGACGAAAACAAAGTCGCCGGCGCTCGTCGGGTGTCCGCAGCGCAGAGGGGTTTGTCTTCAGGTGAAGACACGCACACCGAAAAAACCTAATTCGGCCCTGAGAAAAATCGCGAGAGTGCGTCTGACGAACAACCTTGAGGTCACGGCGTATATTCCCGGAGAGGGGCACAATCTTCAGGAGCACTCCATCGTGACGATACGGGGCGGCAGGGTAAAAGATTTACCGGGCGTAAGGTATCACATAATCAGGGGAAGATTGGATGCTTCGGGCGTGGAATCCCGGAGAAGAGGCAGATCTAAATACGGCACCAAGAGGCCGAAGTAACAGAAAAGGATAAAAAATGAGAAGGCGCAGAGCGGAAAAACGCAAACCATCACCGGACCCAAAATTCAAAAGTAAAGTTTTGGGTAAATTTATGAACATGGTAATGGAAAGCGGGAAGAAATCAGTGGCCGAAAAGATCGTATACGGCGCGCTGGATATTATCAAGGAAAAGATTAAGGATGCCGATCCGCTTGAAGTATTTCTGCAGGCGCTTGAGAACGCGCGCCCGCTCTTGGAAATCAAGTCCAGAAGGATAGGGGGCGCCACGTATCAGGTGCCGCTTGAGGTTAAGGTTGATCGCGGGCAGTTCATAGGCATGAGATGGATACGGGATTTTGCCAGACAGCAAAAAGGCAAATCAATGAAGGTAAGGTTGGCCGACGAGATAATGAACGCTTACAAGAGGGAAGGGCCAACGATGAAAAAACGCGAAGACACGCACAGGATGGCCGAAGCGAATAAGGCATTTGCTCATTACAGGTGGTAAGAACGGAAGATTATGGGAAATATACAAGATATACGAAATATAGGAATAATCGCGCATATAGACGCCGGGAAAACAACCGTTACGGAAAGAGTGCTTTTCCATACGGGTAAGATTCATAAGATGGGTGAAGTCCACGACGGCACGGCGGTTATGGACTGGATGGAGCAGGAACAGGAGCGGGGCATTACCATAACCAGCGCCGTTACGACCTGTCAGTGGCAGGACAAAAATATTAATATTATAGATACACCCGGGCACGTGGATTTCACGATTGAGGTAGAGCGTTCTCTCAAGGTGCTTGACGGTGTGCTTGTCGTTTTCTGCGCCGTTGGCGGCGTTCAGCCGCAGACAGAAACAGTATGGCGTCAGGCCGACCATTACGACATACCCCGGATAGCGCTTATAAACAAGATAGACCGTGTCGGAGCCGACTTTTACAAGGTTATTATAGACATGCATAAAAAGCTGGGCGCCAATGCGACACCGATACAGATACCGATCGGAAAAGAAGATAAATTTTGCGGGGTGATAGACCTTATAAAATGCAAGGCATACATGTTTGACGAAGAGGGGGATCTCAAGGATGCGGTGGAGCAGGAAATTCCCGAGGACATGAAGGAGATTACCAGCCACTGGAGACACAATCTCATAGAAAAACTTGCGGACGTGGACTCTGAAGTTGAAGAACTCTATTTGACAGATACGGGTATCTATCCCGAGGATCTCAAGAAACATATAAGAAGGATTACGAGCAAAAATAAATTCATTCCCGTCATGTGCGGATCCGCCCTGAAGAACAAGGGCATGAAGTTTGTCCTGGATGCCGTCTGTGATTATCTGCCGTCTCCGCTGGATGTGGCAGCTCCGAAGGCTGTGCACCCCGATACGGGGGAGGAAATCACAATAGTTCCCGAAGAGAAAAGTCCTCTTTGCGCGTATGCATATAAGGTCATGACGGATCCTTTCGTGGGGTCAGTGACTTTCGTGCGTATCTATTCGGGCAAGCTGGAGTCGGGAACGTATGTTTTTAACACGACTACGGAAAAACGGGAACGGGTGGCGAAGATTGTCCGCATGCATGCCGACCAGAGAGAGATTATTACGTCAGCCGGTCCGGGCCAGATAGTCGGTCTGGCAGGGCTTAAGGCGACGTCCACAGCGCATACACTTTGCGAAGAAAAGCATCCGATGGCGCTTGATAGAATAAAATATCCGGAGACAGTTATTTCTATGTCGATAGAACCGGAGACCAGGGCTGATCAGGACAAACTGGGAATGGCGCTTAAAAAGCTTGAGACCGAAGACCCTTCCTTTAAGGTCAAATATAACGAGGAGACGGGACAGACGATTATCAGCGGTATGGGTGAACTTCATTTAGAGATTCTTATTGATAGGTTGAAAAGGGAGTTTAAGGTAGGCGCGAACGTCGGCAGTCCGCAGGTGGCATATCGTGAAACCGTAACCCAACAGGTTGAGTCAACGGGCAAGTTTATACAGCAAACAGGCGGACACGGTCAGTATGGGCACGTTGAATTGAAAATTGGGCCGTCAGAAAAAGGCGAAGGCGTCGTATTCGAGCAAAAGATAAAAGGCGGCAGCATTCCGAGGGAATATTTCAAGGCGATTGAACAGGGCGTCAGAAACGCCGCAAAGACGGGAGCCATCGCGGGATATCCCGTTACCGACATTAAAGTCGTTCTTTACGATGGGTCTTATCATGATGTTGATTCCTCGGAACTGGCCTTTAACAGCGCCGCATCGATAGCGATGAAAGCGGGGGTTCAGCAAGCAAAACCTGTTCTTCTGGAACCCATAATGCAGCTTGAAGTAACAACGCCGGATGAGTATCTCGGGGACGTTATCGGGGACATGAATATGAGAAGAATTAAGGTAGAAAACATTGAGCAGAAAGCGACGACAAAGATAATATCCGGCGCCGCTCCGCTTGCGCAAATGTTCGGTTACGCAACGGCCTTAAGAAGCTTGACACAAGGTAGGGCAACGTATACAATGGAGCCTTCGTTTTACAAGGAAGTGCCTAAAAACATAATGGAGAAGGTTATTACAGGCACGCCGGAAAAATAGTGTTTTTATAGTGTAAGTATAAGAGAGACGGCATATAACGACTTTTTAAGGAGGCAAAAAATGGCCAAGAAAAAATTTGAGAGAACAAAGCCGCATTTGAACATTGGAACGATAGGGCACGTAGACCACGGCAAGACGACACTCACAGCCGCGATCACGATGTACCTGGCGAACAAGGGGCAGGCGGAAATACGCGCGTTTGATACGATTGATAAGGCGCCCGAAGAGAAGGAACGAGGCATAACAATCGCGGTAGCGCACGTGGAATACGAGACGGATAAAAGACATTATGCGCATATAGATTGTCCCGGGCACGCGGATTACATCAAGAACATGATCACGGGAGCGGCCCAGATGGACGGAGCGATATTGGTGGTATCGGCGGCTGACGGTCCGATGCCGCAGACACGAGAGCACATATTACTGGCCAGACAGGTAAACGTGCCGGCGCTGGTTGTGTTCATGAACAAGGTGGACATGGTAGACGACAAAGAGCTTCTGGACCTCGTAGAACTTGAGGTAAGGGAACTCTTAAGCAAATATGATTTCCCGGGCGATGATACGCCGATAATCAAGGGCAGCGCGTTAAAGGCGATGGAAGCGAAAGGCGCGTTGGACAGTGAGGATTGCAAGTTTATAGGCGAGCTTATGGACGCGGTGGACACGTTTATACCTCAGCCGGTGCGAGATATAGACAAACCGTTTCTGATGCCCGTTGAAGACGTGTTCAGCATAACGGGAAGAGGAACAGTGGGCACCGGAAGGATAGAACGGGGCCAGGTAAAAGTGGGCGAAGAGATTGAGATAGTGGGTCTCGGCGCGACGAGGAAGACGACGGTAACGGGAATAGAGATGTTCCGTAAGCTGTTGGATTCAGGTCAAGCGGGAGATAACGTGGGAGTGCTCTTGCGCGGCATAGAGAAGACAGACCTGGAAAGAGGACAGGTGCTTGCGGCGCCGGGAACGATCACACCGCATACAAAATTCAAAGCGGAAGTATATATATTGAGCAAGGAAGAAGGCGGGCGGCACACGCCGTTTTTTAACGGATACCGGCCGCAGTTTTATATCCGGACAACGGATGTAACGGGAGTGGCAAAGCTACCCGAAGGGGTAGAGATGGTAATGCCCGGAGATAACGTCACGATAGAAGTGGAACTCATATCGCCGGTAGCGTTGGAAAAAGAGTTAAGATTTGCGATACGTGAAGGCGGCCGCACTGTAGGAGCGGGAGTAGTCTCGGAAGTGATTGCCTGATAACGGAGCGAGGATAAAATGGCTAAGAAAATAAAAACAGCAAGGATACGTTTACGCTTGAAGTCGTTTGACCATAAGCTTCTTGACGTGTCAATGGCAGAAATAGTGGAGACGGTCAAGAAAACCGGTGCAACCGTGGTGGGTCCGGTGCCGATTCCGACCAGACGTGAGCTTTATACTGTTTTAAGGTCGCCGAATGTGGACAAAAAATCACGGGAGCAGTTTGAACTCAAAACGCATAAAAGGCTTCTGGATATCGTGGATTCCACAGCAAGGACGATAGACTCTTTGCGCAAGCTGGATCTTCCGGCCGGTGTAGATGTAGAGATAAAATAATGACAAATGTCAAAATTCAAAGCACAAAATAAAAGTTTGGGCATTGGAATTTAAGATTTTGGATTTATTTTGAATTTTGAGCTTTGTCATTTGAATTTTAAGAAGATATTTGTACTTAAAATAGTGGGGTAATTGAATGGTTCCGGGAATACTTGGAAAAAAAATAGGCATGACACAGATATTCGGGGAAGACGGCAGAAGAACGCCTGTTACGGTCGTGAAAGCGGGCCCCTGTTCCGTGCAGGCAGTAAAGACCCCGAAGAAAGACGGATATAATGCCGTTTGTATGGGGTATGAAGACGTAAAGGAAAAACGTCTTAAAAAACCCCAGAGAGAAGATCTCAAGGCCCGTAATCTGAAACCGAAGGGATTTGTCCGGGAAATAAGGTGTGACGAAGATTTGGAAGTAAAAGTCGGAGATGAGGTAACGCTCGGGATTTTTCAAAAAGGCGATTTCCTGGATATCACCGGCCTTTCAAAGGGAAAAGGTTTTCAGGGTGGCATGAAAAGACACAACTGGAACGGTGGACCGGAGTCGCATGGATCAATGTCGCACCGCGCGCCGGGTTCCATAGGCGCCAGTTCTTATCCATCGCGCGTTTTTAAAGGACAAAGCATGCCGGGTCATATGGGGAACGTGCGAACTACAATTCAGAATGTCCAGATTGTTGAGACGGATGCCGCCAATAACACGATTGCGGTTAAAGGCGCTATTCCCGGAGCGAACGGCACGTATCTTATTCTTCGGTACGCTAAAAAGAAAACCCTTGCGGCGCGCGAGAAGAAAGAAGAAAAGGCCGAGGGAAAAACAGAAGAAAAAACAGCAGAAAAGCCGAACGATGAAAAGAAATAAAGAGCGGAAAATAAAAGAGTTTAATACAAGGCTGGATGTTTTTGGTCTGGATGGCAAGGCCGTTGATAAAATACAGCTGGATGAAGAGGTGTTTGACGGTCGTGTTAATCAAACGCTTCTTTATGAAGCGAAGAAGATGTATGAAGCGAATTGCCGCCGAGGAACTGCTTCGTCTAAAACGAGGAGCGAGGTTTCGGGCGGCGGAGCAAAACCATGGAAACAGAAAGGTACCGGTCGAGCCAGGGTCGGGTCCTCCAGAAATCCTGTCTGGCGTCACGGCGGCGTGGCATTTGGTCCGAGACCGCGTGATTTTTCGTATTCCATGCCGAAAAAAGCGCTGAAAAAAGCGTTGATATCCGGTCTGAACGCCAGACTGTCCGAAAATATGGTGAAAGCGGTGGTAGAAATCAAGCTGGATAAGCCCAAGACCAGTGCGTTCAAGGCGATTCTTGATAATCTGAAGGTGGAAGGAAAAGTGCTTGTTGTGGTTGAGGCCATAACCAAGGATGTAAAACGTTCTTCAGGCAACCTGAAACGGGTGAGCCTGAAAGAGGGAAAGAATATAAATGTGAGAGATGTTTTGTTGAACGGGTGTATTTTGGTGGAAAAAACGGCGCTTGAAAACTTGGGTGAAAAATTAAAATGAGAACGACACACGATGTCATAAAAAATATATTACGGACCGAAAAAGGGTCAGGGATGGGTTCGCAGAACAAGCACCTATTCAAGGTTGATAAACGATCCAACAAGGTGGAGATAAGAAAAGCTGTGGAGGAGATTTACAACGTTAAAGTGGATAAGGTCCACGTGATGAACATCAAAGGAAAAAGAAGACGGGTAAGGCTTCACGAGGGTATGACGGCCTCGTGGAAAAAGGCCATTGTGACGCTGAAATCCGGAAGCACGATAGAGGTAACATAACTTATGGGTATAAGAAAATATAAAGCAATGACACCCGGCACCCGCGGCGGGAACGTTTCTGATTTTAGTGATATCACAAAAAAACGTCCGGAAAGATCTCTCACGCGAGCGCTGCGGAAAACGGGCGGAAGAAATAATCGTGGCCGTATAACCTCGAGAGGCATAGGGGGCGGTCACAAGAGACGGTATCGTCTCGTAGATTTTCGTTATATGAAAAAAGGCATTCAGGGAGTTGTTGCGGCGGTGGAGTATGATCCGAACCGTTCGGCGCGTATCGCGCTAGTGAAGTATGAGGATGGGCAACTGATGTATGTAATCGCGCCTGCGCAGATCAAGGTCGGCGGCACAATTCAGTGCGGTCCCACGGCGAAGATAGAAATAGGGAATTCAATGCCGCTCAAAAATGTTCCTCTTGGGGCGGAAGTTTATTGTATTGAAATGGAACCGGGTTGCGGCGCGAAGATAGCCAGATCAGCGGGCAATGGCGCCATGGTTGACGCAAAGGACGGAAAAAACATACACCTGCGCATGCCGAGCGGGGAAGTCCGGCTGGTTAACGAGGGATGTTACGCTTCAATCGGAAAAGTGGGAAACGCCGAACATGAAAATATCTCTTTAGGAAAAGCCGGTAGATCAAGACATCGTGGAATACGGCCGAAATCCAGAGCCGTGGTAAAAAACCCGGTTGACCACCCCATGGGTGGCGGTGAAGGAAAATCCTCCGGCGGAAGACATCCGGTTACGCCGTGGGGTAAGATTACCAAAGGTTTAAAGACGCGGAAAAAGAAGAAAGCGTCAAGCAGTAAGATAATCAAACGGAGGAAGTAAGATATGTCGCGTTCTACCAAAAAAGGCCCTTTTGTGGACGAGAGTCTCTTGAAAAAGGTGCGAAAAAGGGCGGAAACCGGCAGCAAGAAGCCGATAAAGACCTGGTCCAGAAGGTCTGTTGTATTACCTGATTTCGTAGGTTTGACAATTTCCGTGCATAACGGAAAGACCTTCATCGCTCTGTTTATAACGGAGAATATGGTAGGTCATAAATTGGGTGAGTTCGCGGCGACGCGTAAGTTTCGCAGCCACGGAGCAGCGACGAAAGTTTCATTGGAGAAAACATAATGATTGCAAAAGCGGAAGCCAGATACGTCAGGATATCGACACGTAAGACAAGACTGGTCGTTGACCTGGTAAGGGGCAAAACGATTGAAATGGCGAGAGCTATTCTGGATAATACCCCGAAGAGTGCCTGCGTGCCTATAAGGAAGGTCTTGGACTCGGCTTTTGCCAACGCAAATTTTAAGCGGCAGGAGAAACTACTTGCTAAAGACGTGATGATCTCAACAATAATGGCAGACGGCGCCTACATGCTTAAACGTTTCAGAGCAGCGACAATGGGACGCGCCGCGCCTATAAGGCACAGGACAACGCATATTCGGGTTGAACTGGATAAGGCAGTTGTGCCTGCTAAGAAAAACAAAAAAATAAAGTCAGGGAGTAAATAGCATGGGGCAGAAGGTCAATCCGATAAGTTTTCGTCTGGGAGCGGGACGTGACTGGAACAGTCGTTGGTACGCCACGAAAGAAGAGTTCGCGGACAAACTGCTGCAGGACACGCGAATACGCAAATTAATAGAAAAAGAGATGTTCGCGGCTCTGATATCTCATGTAGATATAATGCGCACGCGTAACCTCGTGCGTGTTGCTATTTTTTCCGGACGGCCGGGAATACTGATAGGGCGGAAGGGTGCTCAGATCGAGCTGCTTAAAGAATCCGTACAGAATATCGTAGGGGATCGGGCAAAACTTTTTATTGATATCAAAGAGGTGGCAAATCCCGGACTGGACGCGAAGATCGTCTCTGATAATATCGCACTGCAGCTCGTGAAAAGGATCGCTTTCCGGCGTGCGATGAAAAAAACCATACAGGCGCACAAAGACGCCGGTGGGAAAGGCATAAAGATTAAGTGTTCCGGACGTCTGGGGGGCGCGGAAATAGCAAGAGTTGAAGGTTATAAGTGGGGCAAGATCCCGCTACAGACAATAAGGGCCGTCATAGATTACGGGTTCAGTGAAGCCCGCACCACATACGGAATAATCGGGGTGAAGGTGTGGATCTACAAAGGTGACAAGTTGGATGCTCCCGTAGAGCCGGAAGAAACGGACGTTAAAAAGAAGAAACAAAGGTGAAGGCGTTACTGAGGTTCTGGAAAAAAGAGTGAAAAAAGGAAGATAACGCGTCAAAATTCAAATGACAAAGCACAAAATCCAAAATAAATCCAAAATCTTAAATTCAAATAACAAAACTTTTATTTGTGTTTTGGATTTTGTTATTTGTGCTTATTTTGTGCTTTGAATTTTGTCATTTGACATTTATTTTATTGTATCTTGATTATTGTTTAAGGGGCGACATTATGGCTTTAATGCCCAAGAGGGTAAAATTCAGGAAACAACAGAGGGGCCGGCGCAAAGGCACGAGTTTGTCTTCAAAACTTAATTTTGGAGAATTCGGGCTCAAGGCTTTGGCAACCGCATGGTTAACCGACAAACAGATAGAGGCGGCAAGAGTGGCTCTCATGAGGGAGACCGGAAGAGCCGGCAAGTTGTGGATTCGGGTATTTCCCGATAAGCCCGTAACGAAACAGGCCGCGGAAACACGTATGGGCAAGGGGAAGGGCTCTCCCGTTGGATGGGTTGCCCCCGTGAAAAAAGGGCGGATTATTTTTGAAGTGGAAGGTGTTCCGCATGACATGGCCAGGGAGGCCTTTCGGTTATCGGCGCATAAGCTTCCGATGAAGACAAAATTTGTATCAAGAGGAGGACGGGCTTGAAAGCGAGCGAAATAAGGAACATGACCGTACCCGAGGTTGAACACAAGCTTTTGGATATAAAAGAGCAATTGTTCAAACTGAGGGCGGAGATTACGACCGGCAGGATAGAGAGACCGAACCGTTTCTGTTCCCTGAGGCGCGATATAGCCAGATGTTACACCATTTTGAAGGAGAAGAATAGTGAAGGGCACTAGACCCAATAAAAAAGAAATAACCGGCACGGTTATAAGCGCGAGCATGGATAAGAGCATCACGGTTGGATGGGAAACTCGTAAGAGACATCCCATATACGGAAAATTCATAAAACAGCGTATGAAGGTTAAGGCGCATGATGCGGAAAATAGATCAAAAGCCGGGGACATGGTCCGGATAATCGAAACGCGTCCGATTTCCAAGAACAAGGCCTGGCGCCTCGTGGAAATTCTGGAAAAAAAGCAGAGAGGCTGATCGGCTATGATTATAATGGGCAGCAGGTTGGATGTTGCTGATAACAGCGGCGCTAAAAAAGCCTCTATGATAGGTGTTATCGGGAGATCCGGAAAATACATGGCAACGATAGGCGACGTGATTACGTGTAATATCAAGGAGTCTACGCCCGCCGCGGAGGTTAAAAAAGGCGAAGTGGTTCGCGCCGTGGTCGTGCGAACGGCCTATCCGATATTGCGCAAGGATGGGACGGTTCTTAAATTTGATCACAACGCCGTAGTAGTAATTGATAAAGACGGAAATCCGCGCGGAACGCGCGTGTTTGGACCGGTCGCTCGCGAACTTCGCGGGAAGAAATTCATGAAGATTGTATCTCTGGCGCCGGAAGTTATTTAAACGAGGAATGTTATGGGACATATAATAAAAAACGATACAGTAAAAGTTATGGCCGGTAAAGATAAAGGAAAAACCGGAAAAGTGTTGAGAATTAACCCTGAAAAAAAGCGCGCTATCGTGCAAGGGGTGAATTTTGCGATAAAACACCTCAAAAAGACGAAGCAGGACTCGGAAGGCGGTATCATGCATAGAGAGGCCTCTATTCATGTTTCGAATCTGGCCATTCTCTGCAAGGGCTGTAACCGCCCCACCAGGACAGGCAAAGACATACTAAAGGACGGCAGTAAGACCCGTTTTTGCAAGAAATGTAAAGAGGCGTTATAAAATGACAGATAATAAAAAAACAAACACAGCACGGCTTAAAGATTTATACGAAAAGGATATTGTTCCTGCGTTGATGAAGAAATTCGGATACAAGAACAGAATGAACGTTCCGCGTCTCGAAAAGATTGTGGTTAACGTAGGAATGGGCGAGATGTCCCAGCAGAAAGATTTGGTAGAGCCGTTGAGAGATGAAATTGCGTCTTTGACCGGGCAGAAACCTTCTCTGAGAAGAACCAAAAAGGCGATTTCCAATTTTAAGGTGCGTATAGGAGCCCCCGTTGGATATAAAACAACATTGCGAAGGGTTCGCATGTATGAATTTTTGGACCGGCTGATAAATTTTGTTATTCCGAGAATACGGGATTTTCGCGGTGTATCCGTGACATCTTTTGATCAGCAGGGAAATTATACATTAGGGATAAAAGAACAGACGATATTCCCCGAGCTGGAGCTGGACAAGGTGCCGGTAACTCACGGTATGGATATCTGTTTTGTTATGACTGCCTGTGCTAAAGAAGAATCGAAGGCGTTGCTTGAGGGGTTCGGAATGCCTTTTGAGAAGCGGTAACACAGAGAACACTGAGAAAAAGACAGAGGACACTGAAGAATGCAACACAGAGGATACTGAAGGGGATAGACGGCACTGAATCCAGTGTTCTCTGCAAAATTCAGTGCATTCAGTGTCGCAATGGGAAAGAAAATCATATGGCTAAGAAAGCGCTTATAGAAAAATCAAAAAGAAAACCAAAATTCTCAACGAGAGTCATCACCAGATGCCAGATCTGCGGAAGAAAGAAGGGATATCTGAAGCGGTTTAAATTATGCCGTATCTGTTTCCGGGAATTGGCTTCGCGCGGTGATATCCCGGGTGTTAAAAAGGCAAGTTGGTAGAGTTCCGCGAGGAAAGCGGAGCTCCGGAGAAAACGGTTGAGAAATAATCAGGAAAGGTAATACATGAGTGTCACGGATTTAATTGCAGACCAGCTGACAGTGATGAGAAATGCCATCATGGCCGGCAAAAAAGATGTTATCATAAAGCGATCCGGTATTATAGAGGGAATCGTTGAGATAATGAAAAAAGAGGGTTTTATCGAGAACTACAAGGTTATTGAAGATACCCGGCAGGGGAAAATAAAGGTGTATCTGAAGAGTCTTGAGGACGGAACCCCGGTGATGAATACACTGAATAGGATCTCAAAACCGGGCCGCCGCACGTATCTTTCGGCAAAAAAAGTAAAAAGCGTGATGGGTGGTGTGGGAATTTCAGTTCTTTCTACAAGCAAAGGTCTTTTGACCGATAGCCAAGCGCGTGAGCTTGGCCTCGGCGGAGAGATTATCTGTAAGATATGGTAACAAAGGCTCTGTCATCCCCGCGGAAGCGGGGATCCAGAATGAAAAGGACCAGATAGATTCCCGCTTGCGCGGGAATGACATAAGGAGTAAATAAAAATGTCAAGAGTAGGAAGACGGCCGATTGATATTCCGGCCGGGATAAAGATTGAAATAAAAGAAACCCTGGTAAAGGTTGAGGGAGGCGGAAAATCCCTTGAACACACCATACCGGAGGGGTTTATCGCAGAGCTCAAGGATAATCAGGTCATTATTGTCAGGCCTTCCGATTCGCGGACGATGAGGGCGCTGCATGGCACGACGAGAAGCCTTATTCAGAATATGGTTACGGGGCTTAAAACTGCTTTTCAGAAGAAGCTTAAGATTCAGGGCGTAGGATATAAAGCGCAGATGAAGGGTAAAACGCTGGTTCTGGATTTGGGTTTTTCGCACAGTATAAATTATATTCCGCCGGAAGATGTAAAGGTGGAAATCGTGAGCCCCACAGAGATTTCGGTCAAAGGGGTAGACAAACAGAAGGTCGGTGAAGTTGCGGCTAAGATACGCCAGTTTTATCCTCCCGAACCATATAAGGGTAAAGGAATCAGGTATGAAGGCGAATATGTGAGACAGAAACAGGGTAAGAGTGTGGCTTAAGAAAGTTGCGGTGTAAAAATGGATGCGGCGAAACAAAGAAAAAGACGAAAAAAATCAATACGGAAAAAAATTTCCGGTACGCCTGAAAAACCCCGGATGTGTGTGCATAAGAGCAATCGGAACATTTATGTTCAGGTAGTGGATGACGTGAATAGCAAAACGCTATGCGGCGTATCTACCGCCGTTTTGGCCTCAAAGGACAAGCCCGGTCAGTATACGCGAAAGAACGCGCATTTCGCAGAAATTCTGGGCGAAAAAATAGCGGACATCGCTACAAAAAAGGGCATAAAAAAAATAGTGTTTGATAGATCGGGATATCAGTATCACGGGGTTGTGAAGGCTGTTGCCGAAGCGGCAAGAAAAAAAGGGTTGGAATTTTAGGCTTTTCGCCAGGAGGATAGATGCAGAACAAAGAAGAAAAACCCGTCGTAACACCCGGAGAAACACCTGTTGTAACCCCCGGAGACGCGGGCCGCGAAAATAAAAATAGACCGGCAAGAAGGCCCTCAAGAGGCGGGGGCGGTTTTGGGAAAAAAACCGACAAGGAATTCCCTGAACACGTCGTGAAGATAAACAGGGTATCAAAGGTCGTAAAGGGCGGCAGAAATTTTTCTTTCAGCGCTCTTGTTGTTACGGGCGATGGTAAAGGACGCGTCGGTGTGGGATTCGGAAAATCCAATGAAGTAGTGGAATCAATAAAAAAGGGCGTGGTAAAGGCGAAAAAGAACCTTGTTTCGATTAATCTAAAGGGCGATACCATACCGCATGAAGTGATAGGCAAGTACAAGGCATCGAGGGTACTTTTGAAGCCGGCCTCGCCGGGAACAGGGGTAATCGCAGGTGGACCCGTGAGAGCGGTTTGTGAGGCGGCAGGCATAAAAAATATTCTCACGAAAAGTCTCGGATCAAGAAACGCCATAAATGTTGTTAAAGCCGCTCTGTGTGGACTTGAACAGCTGCGGTCAGAGAGAAGAAGAGACAAGATAATAGATAAAGATACAAGAAACAAGAGACAAGAGACAAACAATGATCAATAACCAAATTCAAATAATCAAACAAGAAACGAAGCCAAGCCGTCATCCTGAGGAGCGAAGCGACGAAGGATCTAGAGGATTGGATTTTTCGGCCTCTTCGAGGCCTCAGAATGACAATGTCCCAGGCAAATTTTGAATAGTTGTTGACAGTATTATGTTTGGTTATTGATTATTGGAATTTATTTGTATCTTGTTTCTTGATTATTGGTTATTTAAACATTGCATTAAAAAGGGTGGATAGATGGCACTTAGAATAGAAGACATCAAGAGACCGCGGGGAATAAAAAAGCCGGGTAAACGCAAAGGACGCGGTATAGGTTCAGGGCGCGGAAAGACCAGTGGCCGCGGGCACAAAGGGGCGAAATCGCGATCCGGCGGCGGCGTTTACAATCCCGGGTTTGAGGGTGGACAGATGCCTCTGGTGAGACGCATTCCCAAGAGAGGGTTTACGAACAAGTTTAGACGGGCAAAAAATGTTATAAACACAGGCACTCTGCAGAGGGTCGAGGCGATCGTGGACGGAGCGGTTATTGATAACGCTTTTTTGCTTGAGAAGAGGATTATCCGAAAAAAAGGATTACAGCTCAAGGTTCTGGCAAAAGGAAGATTAGACAAGGCGATAACCGTGAAGGCCGATGCGTTTTCACTGGCGGCGAAAAAAGCCATTGAAGAAGCCGGCGGTAAAGCAATAAATAATGTCAAATGACAAAATTCAAAGCACAAAATGAGCACAAATGACAAAACTCATAAGGAACAAATGTTTAGTTATTTGGATTTGAGGTTTTGGATTTATTTTGGATTTTGTGCTTTGTCATTTGAATTTAACGATTGGTCATCTGTTGTTTTTGAGATTTGAGATAGGAGTAATGGGTGTTTGACGCTTTTGTAAATATTTTCAAAATTCCAGATTTGAAAAAAAAGATCCTGTTCACTCTCGGGTTGATAGCCGTGTACAGGATAGGCGCTTTTGTTCCGACGCCGGGTATAGACGGTCAGCAGTTGGCGCAGTTCTTTGATAATATTGCGAAGACACAGGGCGGAACGCTGTTAGGCATAATGAACATGTTTTCCGGCGGTGCCATGCAGCGGTTAACCATATTTGCTCTTGGTATCATGCCATATATATCCGCGTCAATCATTCTACAGCTTTTGACGACGGTTATTCCGGCACTGGAACGCCTTGCGAAGCAGGGAGAGGAAGGCCGCAAGGCCATAACTCAATATACGAGATACTGTACGATAGGGCTTGCTCTCGTGCAGTCATTTTTTATAGCGTTGTGGCTGGAAAACCCCGCGCATTTCCAGGGCATGCAGATTGTCCAGTATCCGGGATTGGGCTTTCGGATATTGTCCGTTATCACGCTTACGACGGGAACGGCGTTTATCATGTGGCTTGGCGAGCAGATACAGGAAAAGGGAATCGGCAACGGTATTTCACTGATAATTACGGCCGGTATCGTTTCAAGGTTGCCGGCGGCTATTATACAGCTTGGTTCATTGGCATCGCCGGGAAGCAGTGGTGAGGCGCAGATAGACCCGTTCAAGCTGGTTTTTCTTGCGCTCATGTTCGTGGGTGTTATTGTTGCCGTTGTCCTCATAACGCAGGGGCAGAGGAAGATTCCGATTCAGTATGCCAAAAGGGTTATCGGAAGAAGGGTATACGGCGGACAGAGCACATATATACCTTTGAGGGTTAACCAGGGCGGTGTTATCCCCATTATATTCGCGCAGTCAATTATATTATTTCCGGCAACGATTGCCGGTTTTGTTCCGCACAGAACAGTGCAGACACTTGCGAGTTCCCTCATGATGGGAAGACCACTTTATTATGTGGTGTATTCATTTCTTATATTATTTTTCTGTTATTTTTACGCGGCAATAACTTTTAACCCTATTGATATGGCAAATAACATGAAACGGTTCGGGGGGTTCGTGCCGGGGATAAGGCCCGGGAAGCAAACTGCCGAATATCTTGATTTTATAATGACGCGCATAACGTTGCCGGGCGCCTTGTTTCTTACCGTCATAGCGGTTTTGCCGAGCGTGATAAACAGTCAGATGGGCATACCCTTTCTCGTTGCCAGTTTTTTCGGCGGCACCGGCCTGCTGATCGTTGTCGGAGTTATGCTGGACACGATGAGACAGGTGGAATCGCACATGCTTACGAGGCATTATGAGGGGTTCATGAAAAAAGGACGAGTACGGGGACGAATGGCATGATGGTGAATAAGGAGTTTAATTTGGTCCTTCTGGGACCTCCCGGCGCCGGCAAGGGAACGCAGGCAGGCTATTTGACAAAAGCGTATCATCTGCTCCATGTTTCTACGGGCGACATGCTGCGCGAAGCCGTGAAAGAAGGCACCGAAACAGGGATAGAGGCCGAGAAGTATATGAATTCCGGGGAGCTTGTTCCCGATTCCGTCGTGACGCGTATCATGGTAGAGCGGATGGCCAAGCCGGACGCTGCAGGCGGCGTGATATTTGATGGATATCCGAGAACTGTTCCGCAGGCAAAATCGCTTGATGACGCGCTGATCAAGGAAGAACGTTCTTTGAATGTTGTGCTGTATTTTGAAACAACCGAGAAAGTTGCTATTGAGAGGCTTTCCGGACGGAGAGTTTGCGGTAAGTGTAATAAGAACTATCACGTTACTAACATGCCTCCGACAAAAGATGGAATATGCGACGTTTGCGGCGGAGAACTTATACAGCGGGAAGATGATAAACCGGAAACGGTAAAAAATCGGTTAACAGTTTATAAGGAACGCACGAAAGACCTTATTGAGTATTACATGAAAAAAGGTCTTTTAAGAGAAGTTAACGGTGATCTCCCGGCTAAACAGCTCTTTGATGATATAGACGCTCTTTTTCGTCAGGAAGGCCTGATAAATGACGGTGATAACGGACAATAATGAAATCCGGCGAATCCGTGAAGGCGGGGAAATAATAAGAGAGATATTTTCCTGGATGAAGAAGAACATAGCCGAAGGGGTGTCCACCGCAGTTTTGGATAAGGGCGCTGAAGACATAATCCTGGCAAGAGGCGCGGAACCGGCGTTCAAAGGATACAAGGGTTTTCCGGCGACGATATGCGCTTCCATTAACGATGTTGTTGTCCACGGAATGCCTTCACGGAAGGCGGTTCTTGCTGAAGGGGATATAATCGGAATTGACGTTGGGGTTAAAAAGAACGGTTATTACACGGACGCGGCGCGGACATTTAGTGTCGGAAAAATAAGCGATAGCGCAAGGCATCTGATTGATGTCACGAGAGAATGTCTTGTGAAGGGTATAGAGCAGGCCATTGAAGGCAACAGGGTTTCGGATATATCCAATGCCATTCAGGTATTTGCCCAGAAAAAAGGATTCAAGGAAGTCCGAATGTTTGTAGGGCACGGGATCGGAAGAAAACTGCATGAATCTCCCGAGATACCGAACTGGGGAGAGAAAGGCAAGGGACCTGTGCTCAAGGAAGGGCTTCTTCTGGCGATAGAGCCGATGATAAACGCGGGGACCAGAAAGATTAAGGTCCTGCCGGATGGATGGACGGCCGTGACGGTGGACGGAAAGTTATCGGCCCATTTTGAAGATACGGTTAAAGTCGGGCGCAGGAAAGCGGAGGTAATAACATGAGTCCCAAGGAAGAAGCTATTGTTGCTATCGGTGAGATATCGGAATGCCTCCCGAACGCCATGTTCAGGGTCAAGTTGGAAAATGGACATATAGTGCTTGCGCATGTTTCGGGAAAGATGCGAATGTATTTTATCCGTATTGTTCCGGGAGACAAGGTAACAGTTGAACTTTCCCCGTATGATTTGGGCAGGGGAAGAATAACGCAAAGAGAGAAGTAATCATGAAAGTAAGACCGAGTATAAGAAAAATGTGCACGAAGTGCAAGATAGTAAAACGAAAAGGTGTTGTGCGGGTAATCTGCCAGGACCCAAAGCATAAGCAGCGGCAGGGATAATAGAGAGCTAAAAGAAACAAGAAACAAGAGACAATAACCAAACAATGACCAATAACCAAATTCAAATAATCAAACAAGAGGAAAAAAGTTACTGTTTTGGTATTGTGATTTGAATATTATTTGTATCTTGGTTATTGGTTATTTGGACTTTGCGATACAAAGAGGAGTAAAAATGCCGAGGATTATTGGAGTTGACATACCGAAAGAAAAACGAATAGAAGTAGCGCTTACTTATATTTTTGGGATAGGAAAAACGGTTTCATGTGCAATATTGAAAGAGGCCGGAATTTCTCCCGATAAGAGGGCGAAGGATCTGGATGACAAGGAACTCAACGCTATCACGCATATTATCCGGGAGAAATATCAGGTTGAGGGAGACCTTAGGCGTCTCGTTACGGGGAATATAAAGCGACTGATGAGCGCCGGAACATACAGAGGGATGCGGCATAAAAGAAACCTCCCTGTGAGAGGGCAGAGGACAAAAACGAATGCCAGGACTCAAAAGGGGCCTAAAAAAACAGTAGGGGCCTTCAAGGATAAAGCAGCCAGAAAGCCCGCAAAGCCGAGTGAATAATAACGGGATGAACCCCGACAGGAAAGGAAACCGTGCAAAAAAGGCCGAAGACAAAAAAACGTAAGAAAATAACAAGAAAAGTATCCGCCGGAAAGGTATACGTCCATGCGACGTTCAACAATACCATAGTTACCGTAACGGACACCGCGGGGAAGACCCTGTGCTGGAGTTCGCCCGGCATGGTTGGGTTCAAGGGATCAAGAAAATCTACACCCTTCGCGGCGACCGTGGCGGCAAAAGACGCGGTCAGGAAGGCGAAGTCATTTGGGATAAAGGACGTTGAAGTGTTTCTCAGAGGGCCCGGTTCGGGCAAGGAAAGCGCCGTGAGAAGCATCAGATCCGAAGGCCTTAGTGTGCGCACCATAATAGACCTGACACCGACTCCGCACAATGGATGCAGGCCGAAGAAAAGGAGAAGAGTATAATGGCAAGAAACGTGGCGGCATCCTGCCGGCTTTGCCGCAGAGAGAGCGAGAAATTGTTTTTAAAGGGCGTAAGGTGCATTTCTGACAAGTGCGCTTTTGCCAGGAGGGAATACGCTCCCGGACAGCACGGTCAGAAAAGAAAACGGAGAAAGTCCTCGGAGTATGAGGCCCAGCTGAGAGAGAAACAAAAGGCCAAAAGAGTATACGGCATTCTTGAACGGCAGTTCAGAAACTATTTCGAAAAGGCCGAGAGGGCAAGAGGAGCAACGGGAGAGGTGCTTCTGCAATTGCTGGAACGGCGGCTTGACAATGTAGTTCAAAGATCCGGTTTTGCCGTGAGTCGTTCTTCGGCGCGGCAGCTTGTGACTCACGGGTTTGCGAAGGTAAACGGCCGAAAGGTCAATATCCCGTCTTATCTCGTGAAGACCGGGGATAAAATAGTGTTAAAAGGAAAAGAAAAACAGCTGAAAACCATAAGGGAAACCACAAAGATGCTTGAAGATCGGGGAACCCCGGAATGGCTTAAGGTCTCGCCGGAAGATCTTACCGCAGAGATAAAACGGCTGCCGGTAAAGAAAGATGTCGGGATGGCTATAGAGGAAAGCCTGATAGTTGAATTATATTCAAAATAATCAGTTGCATTTTGTAAGTGTTGAATAGAACAGGGGTTACGACGAAGGAGGGATGCGCGCGATGGGAATGAAATTGAAGAACTTTGAGTTACCCAAGAAAATAATCTTTGACGAGAAAACATACACTCCGACTTACGGGCAGGTTATTGCGGAACCTTTCGAAAAAGGATACGGCGTGACGATAGGGAATTCACTGCGAAGGGTTTTGCTGTCGTCTGTGGAGGGAACGGCAGTAACGCGCGTTAAGATTGAAGGGGCGCTTCACGAATTTTCGACTATTCCGGGAGTATATGAAGACGTGTCGCAGATAATAATGAACCTCAAAGGGTTGGTTCTACGGTCACACTTCAAGACCCCGAAACCGATATTTCTGAGCGTGAAGAAAAAGGGAGAGGTCAAGGCGAAAGACATCAAGACCGATGAAACGGTTGAAATAGTGAATCCGGAACACCACATAGCGACGTTGACGGAAAACACCACTTTTGAAGTTGAAATGAGAGTTGAACGCGGCCGGGGATATGTTACGTCAGAGAGGAACAAGAGCGGGGATAGTCCGGCAGGCATGATTGCCATTGACTCTCTGTTTTCTCCGGTGAAAAGAGTGAATATGAATGTTGAGAATACAAGAGTGGGACATATTACCGACTATGACAAGCTTATTCTTGATGTATTCACGAATGGCAGTATGGAACCGAAAGAGGCGCTTTTATATGCCTCCAACGTGCTTCAGAGGCATCTTGATGTTTTTGTGGGTATAGGAAAATTAACAGAGGAGATAGAGGGAAAAGAAGAGGAATCCAGAGAGAAAACGGAACTCCGGAATAAATTGACTAAACCTATTTCCGAGCTTGAATTATCCGTGAGAAGCTCAAATTGTCTGGCTGATGCGAATATTCGGACAATCGGAGATCTCGTGGGAAGAAAAGAAGCAGAAATGCTCAAGTATAAGAATTTCGGAAAGAAATCACTGAATGAGATTAACAGCGTTCTCTCCTCAATGGGGCTGCATCTTGGTCTGGAGCTGGACGATGACGGGGAAGAGGAGGCGTAGACGGTAAAATGAGACACCGCAAGAAAAAGGGAAGGCTTTCAAGAAACACGGCCTGGCGGAAAGCCACGCTCAAGAGTCTCGCTAACGATCTTTTCCTGCATGAGCGTATAGAAACTACGATGGCCAAGGCGCGCGCTTTGCGAAGTTTCGCGGAACCGCTGATAACGCTGGCGAAAAAAAATCCCGGTTCGATAACCGCGATGCGGCGGGCGTTCCAAAGACTCTCAGATAAAGATATCGTAAAAAAACTGTTTACCAACCTGGCCCCTTTGTATAAAGACGTGAACGGTGGATACACGCGTATAATGGCATTTGGTGACAGAAGAGGTGATGGCGCGCGCTTGGCCATCATGGAACTGACGAAGAGAACCATCTCGGATGAAGAACTTTTAGGCATCGATACAAAAGAGAAAGAAAAAAAGCGGAAACCGAAAGCGCAAAAGGGAAAGAAAGAAGAACGGGAAACAACAAAAACCGTTCACCCCAACGCAAAAACGGAAGAAAAAGATAAACATTCCGCCATCGACGTCAAAAAAGAAAAAGCGAAAACGGAACGTGAAAAGGTCACTAAGAGAGGTCTTTTCAAAAGGTTCCAGAGAAAATCCATCGGATAACAATCACCGATTTTCCCGCCAAAGGCGGACCCGCCTTCGGCGGGCTTGCCTGCCGCAGATCAAAGGGTTTTAAACCTACCACGTGGAGAGTGCAACATGGGATCAGCTCTTACGCCGATGATGCGGCAATATCTGGATATCAAGCAGCAGCATACCGATTCTATTCTTTTCTTCCGACTCGGCGATTTCTATGAGATGTTCTTCGATGATGCCGTCGAGGCCACGCGCATACTTCACATCACGCTGACTTCCAGAGGTAAAGATAAGGATAAAAAAGTGCCGATGTGCGGCATTCCTTATCACGCCGCAGACAACTACATCGCACGACTTATAAAACACGGAAAAAAAGTCGCTATTTGCGACCAAATGGAAGCGCCGGTCGCGGGCAAAAGCATTGTTCGAAGAGAGGTCACGCGTATAGTGACGCCGGGGACGGTCACGGCAGATACCCTGCTGGAAGGGGCGGTAAACAATTATATTCTTTCACTCAGCGTATCCGGCGCGAAATTCGGCATTGCGTACGCGGACATATCAACCGGCGAATTCTGCGTCATGGAGTTTGACAACAAAGAAGACCTTTTTGCTGAACTCTATAAAATCTCACCTTCAGAATGTCTGGTTTCCGAAAGTTTCCACAAAAATAAAGATTTCCATGAATTTAATAAGGCAAACCTCGGCGTGTTGACCGTGAACGACGACTGGATGTTTGATCATGAATTGTCCCTGAAGGAGATTAAACATCATTTTGCGGTGGAAAGTCTTGAAGGATTTGGATGCTCCGAATTGAACGCCGCGGTGGAAGCCGCCGGCGCGCTTTTAAAATATCTGAAGAACACGCAGAAAAACCGACTGGGGAATATAGACGTTATATCCACGCGCCGCGCGGATCACTTCATGGCCATGGACCGGAATTCTCATCGCCACCTGGAACTTATACGGAACCAGGAGGACCTATCCGCCAGGGGGACGCTCTTTGAGGTTCTTGACGGGACAAAAACCCCGATGGGAAAAAGAAAACTCAAAGAATGGATATTAAACCCTCTTACAAGTGTTGATGAAATAAAGAACCGCCTGGATGTCGTGCAGTATTTTTACGACAACACGTCATGCCGCCGCAAAGTAAGAGAACTTCTCAACGACATGTACGATATAGAACGGCTTTCCGGCCGGGTAAATATGGGCATGGCCAACGCCAGAGACATGACGGCGCTTGGGGCCTCTCTTAAAAATGTCGGCCGGATGCGGACCGGTTTTTCCGGAAAAATACCGCCGGGTCTGCAGGATATTATAACGGAGCTGGACGATTTCAGCGATGTGATAAAATGGATGGATGACTGTCTCGTGGCATCGCCACCGGTCGGTTTGCATGAGGGTGGGCTGATAAAGGAGGGATATTCTCCGGAGATTGACGAGTTGAGACGTTTGGTGAACGGAGGAAAGGACTGGGTCGCGGATCTTCAAAAAAGTGAGATCAAGCGGACGGGGATAAACTCTCTCAAGGTAGGGTTTAACAGTGTGTTCGGGTATTATATTGAAGTTACTAGGGCCAATCTGGACGCCGTTCCGTCCGATTATGTGCGCAAGCAGACCCTCGTGAACGCGGAACGGTTTATCACTCAGGCGCTGAAAGAGCAGGAATCAAAGATAATAGGGGCCTCCGAGCGCGCGAGGGTCATGGAATATGAAGCGTTTTCTTGCCTGCGTGATAAGGTCGGGGCCGAGATTGAACGATTAAAAAAAACGGCCCGTCGTGTTGCCGAAACAGATGTCCTGTCAAATCTCGCGGAAAGCGCTGTCGTGAACCGTTACTGTCGTCCGGAGATGAATACCGGCAGCGGCATAAGTGTTGTTGATGGTCGTCATCCCGTTCTTGAGAAAATACTGAAAGACAAGGCGTTCGTGCCGAATGATGTTTCTATGAACGACGAGGACAAACGGGTTTTTATAATAACCGGATCTAACATGGCGGGCAAATCGACATTCATACGGCAGATGGCGCTCATTATCATAATGGCCCAGATGGGGAGTTTTGTTCCGGCCTCCTCCGCGGATATCGGGATAGTGGACAGGATCTTCACGCGTGTCGGCGCTTCGGACAGATTATATCACGGCATGAGCACGTTCATGGTGGAGATGCTGGAGACGGCTAACATACTTAACAATGCTACCGGGAAAAGCCTTATTATCCTGGATGAGATTGGAAGGGGAACGAGCACATTTGACGGTGTAGCCATTGCGTGGGCGACAGTTGAATTCATACACGGGCATCTTCCGGGCGCAAAGGCGCTGTTCGCCACGCATTATCACGAACTCACGGAATTGGCGGATGTCATGCGCGGGGTTAAGAACTATCATCTTGCGATTAAGGAATGGTGTGATGAAATCATATTCCTTTATAAGGTGACCGAGGGGAGTTGTGACGAAAGTTTCGGCATACACGTTGCGCGTCTGGCCGGCATGCCCGGCGCCGTAATCACGCGAGCGCGTGAGATCCTGGATAATCTGCAAAAAGATTCTACCACAGGCAATATCCGTCTGCGTTTTTCAAAAAAGAAAAAAACACAAAATGACCAACTAAATTTTTTCAACGCCGAACAAAAAGAACACCCCATTATAGACAAGATCAAGAACCTAAACCCCGACAGCCTAACCCCACTAGAAGCCCTAAAAAAACTAGCAGAGCTTAAAAAAGAAGTCGGGAACGGCGATTAAATAGGGACGTCACCTATTTATTAGTGTGATAAATAGGAACGTCATCTGTTTAAGGGCATGAAAAGATGGGAAGGAAACAACAAACATGATAAACATACTCAGTGATGCCGTTATCGGGAAGATATCCGCGGGAGAAGTCGTGGAACGTCCGGCATCCGTTGTCAAAGAACTGGTGGAAAACGCGATTGACGCCGGCTCAAAGAGCATTGAGATAGAACTGAGCGCTGCGGGGCAGGAACTCATCAGGGTTGCGGATGACGGGTCGGGCATGACGCCGGAAGACGCGAAAATGGCGTGCGGACGTTATGCTACGAGTAAATTGAGGAGTATTGATGATCTTGAGAAAATCACCACCCTGGGATTCAGGGGGGAAGCGCTTTCAAGTATAGCCGCCGTTTCACAGACGGAGGTCACGACCCGGACAGCGGCGGCCGGCTCAGGTGTATACGTTTATCTTGAGGGCGGCCAGATGTTGAAGACGCGCCCGGCGGCGCGCACGACTGGAACGACGGTAGAGATCAGAAACCTTTTTTATAATGTTCCGGCTCGTCGGAAATTCCTGAAAAGAGAATCCACGGAGCTGGCCGCAGTCGTGGATGTCGTCGGAAAATTTATCATAGGGCATCCGGATATTGAGTTTAGGTTAACGCAGGACGGAAGACGCCTTCTGGACGGCGCAAAAAACGCGGACATGAAAGAAAGAATACGGCTGGTGCTTGGGGGAGACGTTTCCGACCACATGGTAGAAATAACGCATTCTTTTGAAGGATATGAGATCAGTGGATATGTGAGCAGTCCTTCTCATACCAGAAAAGACCGCCGCGGGCAGATGTTTTTCGTCAACAAAAGATTTTTCAGGAGCAACCTCATCAATGACGCTGTTTATGGGGCTTACAGGAGCCTGCTGGAGAGAGGGCGATACCCTGCCGCCGTGCTTTTTCTGAAGGTTTCCCCGAGCGCGGTTGATGTAAACGTGCACCCGACGAAACTTCAGGTAAAATTTGACGATGATAAGACAGTGAAAAACCTTGTTGTAGGGGCAATAAAGAATAAATTCAGCGAGATTCGCAGAACGGTTCCCGAGGTTTTCCCCTGCGGCCCGGAAGACGGCACTTCAGCGGCGCCGGACAGCGTGTTTGAGGAAAACGACGAGGTCCAGAGCGAGTTCGGGTATAACCTGCGGAAAGGCCCGTTTCAGACGAAAGGGATTGCGTCTTTCTCCCGGGATGAAGACCGCTTTCTCTCAGAAAGCTCCGGTTTGTTCCAGATAGGAGCCTGTTACATCGTGCAATTGGCCCCGGATGGTATTATGATTACGGATCAGCATGCGGCGCATGAAAGGGTGCTATATGAATTTTTCACGAGAGCCACGGAAGAAAATCCACCGGAGACACAGAATCTTTTGTTCCCGGCGCGTATAGATCTTTCTGCCGGCGAAGCGGTCATCATGGAAAAAGTAATAGGGGATTTCAAAAATCTTGGTTTTCATATTGAACCGTTCGGAGGAAAGACATTTATAGCCCAGGCAGTGCCCGCCATCTTGAAGGATAGGGACATAACCACGGTCATACATGATATCCTTACGGATCTGGCATCGCGCGACCTCGCGCGAATGAACCTTTCCGAGGAGCTCGTCAAAATGACGTCCTGCCGCGCGGCAATAAAATCCGGCGATGCAATGGAGAAAGAAGAGATGATCTCACTCCTGGATCAACTCAGCAGGTGTTCCCTCCCCTTCACCTGCCCCCACGGCCGCCCAACCACAACGAAGGTTACGATAGAGGAATTGGAGAAACGATTCCGAAGAAAATAGAAATCGCATCAATGTATTTGTGTGGGACACGTTGTGAGTATTTCTACCGGACATAGTCCGTACGAAACACTCACAACGCGTCTTTCGCGGTAAAAATCAGTGTGTTTGTGGGTTGTTGGAATTTCGAAAAGCTTTCCGGAGTGACCCAATCTCTTTTTCTTTTCCGGAACGGAAGTAAGGTCATAAAATTCGTAGGGGCGGGCCTTGTGCCCGCCCGAAACGAAACAGGACAAACCATCATGGACAAAAAAACAGCAAACAAAATATATAAAACGCTTGAGGCGGAATATCCGGAAGTCACGACCGCGCTGAAACACGCGAACGCCCTGGAGATTCTCGTGGCTACGATATTGTCCGCGCAGTGCACGGATAAACGCGTTAACATGGTCACGGAACACCTTTTTAAAAAGTATAAAAAAGTGGCAGATTACGCGAATGCGAAAAAATCAAAATTTGAAGAGGAAATAAGGTCAACAGGCTTTTACCGGAACAAGGCGAAAAACATTATCGCCGCCGCTAAAATGCTCGTTCGCGATTTCGGCGGAAAGGTCCCCGATAACATGGAAGACCTCATTACCCTGCCCGGAGTGGCCCGAAAAACCGCGAATATAGTACTTTTCCACGCCTACGGAAAAAACGAGGGAATAGCCGTAGATACTCATGTACAGCGCCTCAGCGGCCGCCTGGGCCTTACAAAGCACACAAATCCAGTCAAGATAGAACGTGACCTCATGGCGCTTTTTGATAGGCAAAAATGGGGCAATCTGTCAAATCTCCTAATATCCCACGGACGCAAGTTCTGCACGGCACGCAAGCCCCTCTGCCCCGAATGTCCCTTGAACAAACTTTGTCCTTATAAGGACAAAGTTTGTGGAGCAATGGAGCAGTGGAGCATTTGAGCAGTAGTATGTCACTGGTCACTGGATAGTAGATTTATGTGTCATCCCCGCGAAAGCGGGGATCCATTGCGGTCTACTGCTCAACTGTTCCAATGCTCTCAGCCAGCGTCTAATGCTCACAAGCCCATTTTTTATTGGTCTAGCCACTCTTTTCCGGCCCGGGGCTGGAAGTTAGGGGAAAAAAGATGGTTATTTTGGTGGACAGTGGGGGGTGTAATCTGTTAGTATAGAGCATCGGTAGAACGGGTGAAATTTGGATAATGGTATTTTAAGAGAAAGAAAAGGGAATAAATGTTTTTACGCAAAATAGTATCTATAGCCATGGCTTTATGTCTGATGATGAATGGCATCGTGGCCGCTTATGGCGACACCGTTGTTCCAGTTAGAGACGCTTGTCTTGGGCCGGAGCTTGTTTTTGGTAAGGCCATCGGGTTGGATCCATACAAACATAAATTTGCCGCCCTTGCCATGATTGGGCTTCAAAGTGAACTGCATAAGCTTGACGGAAAAACCCAGGCTATTAATAACGTGAGTGATCTAGGCGCTATTAAGAAGGTCATCAATGACTCGGGGCGTTTTCTATATAAGAAGTGGAACGAGGCCACGCTAAATGACCCGGCGGAGGTGAAGTGTTATTTTCGTGATATCCAACATGTCGCAGGGGCGGTATTTTCGGTGCCTGTTCATGTTAAAAAACTAGTTTCTAACACACGCCAGAATTACCTTCTGGCTTTTTCCACAAAAAAAGACGCGCATGGCGGTTTTCCCGTCGTGGTATGCACTGAAGACGAGCTGCGTGCGGCTCAGGACGCGGCGCAGGAGACGGATGCAATATTCTCTTCCGCGGAAGGCCCGGCCACTGTGGAAAGATATCGTCAACATGAGCAGTTTGACAAAAACGTAATTAAGTGGGCGCATGATCAAGAAGGCCTTGTGAGGGAGATAGACGCACGAGAACATATTGACGCAATTCTGGAGAAGGCTAACATAACCGTTGAAAATAAAGATAAACTTACGCAAAATAGAAAATTTTATGTGGTTACGTATCGTGACGGGGATGCGTTTGAAAAACGTCTTGAAAAAAATAAAGTTACTGTTATCAATAAAGACAGCAACAGCCGTGAAGTCACGGCATACGCCCATTCAAGCGCTTACGCCACGTATATTTTCCTGCCGGAAGTGTATTCAGAGGAGATGCTGCGCGAACGTCTCGCGCATGAACTAGGCGTCATGTTCGGCTGTCCGGTTGAATCCTTCAACGGCGGCGTTCCTGTTAACGAGATTGACGTAAGATACAGCGCGAATAACGCGAGCGGGATTAATCTGGTGCTTTTAGGACCGAACGGCGCTGGCAAGGGAACGCTGGCTAATGTGTTAAAAGACAACCATGGTTTATTACATGTCTCCACCGGCGATATGTTGCGGGCGGCCGTTGAGGAAGGCAGCGAGATCGGGTTAGAGGCCCAGAGATATATGGATGCCGGGGAACTTGTTCCCAATTCTGTTGTTAAGAGTGTCTTGATCAATTGGATAATCAAGCTGGACTCGGCAGACGGCGTGATGTTTGACGGATATCCGCGGAACAGGCCACAGGCTGAATTTCTTGATAATGAGTTGAAGAAAAGAGGACGTTCTCTGGATGCTATTTTGTATTTTGAAACAAGCGAAGAAGTTATTATCGAAAGACTTTCCGGACGTCTGGTATGTAAGGAATGTAGCAAGATTTATAACATCACGGGCACCACGGCACCGAAAGAAAAAGGAATATGTGATAACTGTGGGAACGAGCTTAGGCAAAGAGACGATGATAAGCCGGAGACAGTAAAGAAACGGCTGTCTGTATATAATGAAAAAATAGGGGATCTTCTTAAATACTATGAGAAAGAAGGTCTTTTAAGGAAAATCAACGGTGATCTTTCGGTTGAAGAATGCTTTGATAACGCGGCCGCCATTTTAAAACAAGAGGGATTGGAAAGCCTTTTGTCAAAATCCTTCACCGTCATAGATCTCGATGAAAATCTCTTGACGAGAGATTATGCTGCCGGGCGTCAGAAACGAAACGAAGGAATATTTGAGGCGAAATACGCGGAGCTGTTGAATCTTCTGGCTGAGCTAGTGGATATAGACAGTAAGGATATAAGCGTTTTTTTAAAGACCATCAAAATGCCCAAGCAACTGGAGACCCAGCTGAATAAACTGCTGGAGCAAAAAGAAATAAAGGTGAGACATATTGGTCCGTTGTCACTCGTAAAGCTTTGTAGGGAAGCTCTGGATAAAAGAAATTCTCTTGCAAATACAGCTGCCGAAAAATATGGAGAGAAACTTATTGCGGCGATCGCGGCAGATACGTCACTGACGGATCGAGATCTGATGACCGCGGATGAAGGAAAAAGTATAAACGAAGACATGGCGATGAAAATTCAAGAAAAAGCCGAAAAAATCGGGGGAGCTGACGCTGCAAAGATCATGTGGAGCCCGGACGTTTTGCTCAAAATGGTGAAAGGAGCCCGGGAGAAAAGAAGCGAAATAAAAAAAGAAGAAAAGCTCAGGGAAAAGATTGAACAGGAACGCGAAGATGAAATTCGCCGCATAAAGGAAGATGCGGCAGTTGCGTCTGAAGAACAGATCTCCGAGGCTGTGAAGACGCTCGTGGAGGACCCGGGCCTGATGGACAGAGATCTTTCTCTGGTGGATAAATGGATATTCTCTCAGTTGATTTATGAAAGGTGCGATGCCGCTTTTATGAATGCGGGTATATCGGAGAAAATTCGCGCTAAATATGCGAAAAATAAGGAAATATTAAATGCTATTTTGGGAAGAGTCGCGGTAGGGAGAGAGGCAATAAGCAATAATCTTCTTTTTAGGGGAAAAGGGGTAAGAAAAAATCCTAAAAAGACAGATATCCAAAAACGCGTCTCGCCCGAGGAATCAGATAAAGCAGAGCAGGCGACTATAGCCGCAATTATAGAAAGAAGAGGACCGGTAATAAAACAGGCAGCAGACCGACTGATTGCGGATATGGGTATCACGGCCGCGGATCTGAACGAAGCCGAAAAAGGAAAGATAACGCTCGGTGTCAGAGAAAGAATTAATGCCTCTTTTAAGGAATCCGGTCTGACGAGTAAAGACGTTCCGGATACCGATGAAATGAACGATGTTTTGATTGATATTCTGAAAGAGATTGCGAAGAAGAGAGCAAAGAGAGAGACAGGAGAAGTTTTTCCGGAAATTGTAGGATTTGAAGGCGACGATGATGCAACGCCCAAGGAGGTGTCCGACAGGGAAAAGCTGATTGATAAGATCGCCGGTAATTTTCTGAGAGACATTGAAACTATTACGGTTCAGGATATTGTGAGAGCAGAAACGAATCTGGTCATCCCTTCTGTGCAGAGAACAATCGGCGACGCCCTGAGAAAAGAGGGCGTGGAAATAGATGACATGAATAAACCCACCGCTGCCCTGTTGTGCGTCGAGATAGTGCGCGAGATTGGTAGAAAAAGAAGAATAGCGCCGGGCTACCATGGAAAGATCGGCCGGAGCCCTGAAGATGCGCTAAAAGTTATCGCGTTTTCGGAGAATTTACGGTCGGAAAGTTTCACTATTAATAATTATCGCGAAGCATACAACAACGTGAAAGAAGAATTCGGTTTTGCCGAGCTGCCGGTCAGGATAAACGACACGCAATCATGGAGGGATCTCGGGGTGCTGGCCCGTCTCGGGCTTCTTACGGTTGATAAACTCAGAAAAGAGAATAAGTATGAATTAACGGCTCCGGGATATCGGGAAGTTGAGTTGATTTTACAGGAGATGGAGAACGAAAAGAAAAACGCTCTTGTTTCGGAAGAAAAATATAAATTAACGAGCGCGGGATATTTGAAAGTTGCATTGTCTTTACTGAGCAAATATAACGAAAGGAAGAACGCCCTTGATCTGAAAGAGTTGGAACGCACGCTTGCGGCGATAATCGAGACGAAAGGGGAATTCGTCCTGGCTGACGGCACGAGCGGCTTAATATTCTCCGAGAAAACCGTGTTTGATAACGGTCTTGGCGTGCTGCTCCCGAAACTGGCGCAGGCCGGCGTTCCCGTGTCGGTTATAGCGACCACGCCGGAACAGCAAGAGTTGATAAGGACTCTTAATGAGGATATAATGGAAACCGATAAAAAGATAAATTTCGCGGGATCGGTTGCAGAACTCATTAGTTCAAAAATTTACGGGTTCAAGAACCTCAGAAGATATTATTACTTAATGGTGAAAGGCGATGTAGACCCAGGCCTGACCGGAGTTACCCCGGTTGACATAACCGGCCTCGTTGAAAAGATTATAGAGAATCTTGGCAAGGTCTGTGGTCTTCCTAATCAGATCGGACAGCTGCGCCGCGCGGCGCGGTATTTCGCTATAGCAGCATAACTTCACGAAATATAATTCTGTGAAGGCAAAGGTCTCAGGATGCAGAAACGTCTATATTTTTGCGCCGTATTACTGCTAACTTGTATCGCGGCAAGCACGACTCTCGCGACCGGATGCGCGAGACAGAGCAGCGCCACTCAAACAGAGTATATCGTCAAAAAGGTGATTGACGGCGATACGATTGAGTTATCAGACGGCAGCCGTGTGCGGTATATCGGTATAGATACGCCGGAAGTAAGAAAACGCGAGGGTGCCGGATGGAAATATGCCCCTGAGCCGTATGCCCTGAAAGCAAAGGCAATAAATAGCGAGCTCGTGGCCGGCAGAAAAGTTAAGCTTGAATTTGACAGAGAAAAACAAGACAAATATAGCCGGCTTCTGGCGTATGTTTACGTAGACGGCAAGATGGTCAACGCGGAACTTTTGCGTCAGGGCTGCGCCTCGGTCTACATGATCCCGCCCAACACGAAACATCTCGCGCTTCTTGCCGCCGCGCAGGAAGAAGCCAAACGCGCAAAGCGCGGCATATGGCAACAGTAGCCAAAGCGCTCCGATTTTCTTCAAATTTTACCCCTTGTATTATCAATAGGATTGTGTTATTTTATTTTCATAATGAAGGGCTGATAAAATGAGATTTTCAGAGAAAATCATGGCGGTTGAACCCTCGGCTACCCTGGAGATAACCGCAAAGGCAAAGGACATGCTCGCCTCAGGCGAAGATGTTATCACGCTTGCGGCCGGTGAGCCTGATTTTGATACTCCCGATTTGATAAAGGATGCCGCGATAAAGGCGATCCGTGATGGGAATACCAAATATACCCCCGCGGGAGGGACACGTTCGCTTAAAGAGGCGATTTGCCGCAAGTTTAACCGTGATAATGCCTTAAATTATAATATTGACGAAGTGGTCGTTTCAAACGGCGCTAAGCATTCGCTTTATAATATTCTGCAGGTTATATTGAGTCCGGGCGACGAAGTTATACTAATTGCCCCTTACTGGTTGAGTTATCCCGAGATGGTAAAACTGGGCGGAGGCGTGCCGAAAATACTGATGCCCGACGCCAAGAACGGCTTTAAGGCCGGAGTAAAAGACATAAAGGCCGCTTTTACTGATAAGACACGTGCTTTGATAATAAACAGCCCGTCAAACCCCGCCGGCGTGGTTTATAGTGAAAAAGAGCTGCGGGCGATAGCCGAGGTCTGTCTTGCCGCCGGCATCACGATTATAAGCGACGAGATATACGAGAAAGTTATCTTTGACGGTCAAAAACATTTTTCTATAGCCGCCGCCTCAGATGCGGTGCGCGCTTCAACTATTGTGGTAAACGGTGTTTCCAAGAGTTTTGCCATGACAGGATGGCGGATAGGATATGCCGCCGGAGACAGTAAAATAATGAAGATGGTGGCTACTCTCCAGAGTCATTCAACTTCAGGGCCGTGTTCAATAAGCCAGGCCGCGGCGGAACACGCTTTGTCGGCGGACATAGAAGATGAAATGGAACGCAATCGCATTGAGTATCAGCTCCGAAGGGATGTCGTAATGAAGAGTTTGTCCGGTGAGACGAAATTACGCCTTTCAAAACCGGAAGGCGCGTTTTATCTTTTTTGCGATATATCCGGCACCGGGATGGATTCAATGACTTTTTGTCAAAAACTTCTGAAAGAAAAAAAAGTCGCCGTAATACCGGGGGCGCCTTTCGGGAATGATCGTTTTATCCGTATAAGTTTTGCCGCGGGAGTAGAAAAGATTAAAGAAGGAACTGAACGGATAAGGGAGTGGTTGAAATGAGACAGACTATAGCCGAAAAAATACTGTCGGAACACGGCGGAGGCAAAGCGCGAGCGGGAGACATTGTCATTGCGAAGGTGGATTTCTGTCTCGGCCAGGACGGAACAAGCGGCATGATAATAGACAGTTTCCGAAAGATGGGCCTGGACGACGTTTTCCGCAAAGAGATGTTCTGCATGGTAATAGATCACTCGGCTCCCAGTCCCAGCATAGGAGTTTCCGCTATTCACGATAAGATGAGAACTTTTGCGCGGGAACACGGCATCAAACTCCATGATATAGGTTCCGGGGTCTGCCATCAGGTGGTGATGGAAAAAGGATACGTTACCTGCGGGGATCTCGTTCTCGGAGCCGATTCTCATACATGCACTTACGGCGCCGTGAACGCTTTATCTACGGGCGTGGGCTCAACCGATCTGGCCATAGCCCTGGCCAGCGGCAAAAACTGGTTCAAGGTTCCGGAGACCATGAAGATCGTCGCGGACGGTTCGTTGCCGAAAGGCGTATTCGCGAAAGACGCTATTCTCCACATGATCGGCGATATAGGGGCCGCCGGCGCGACATATCGCTCTGTTGAATTTTACGGCAAGGTTATGAACGCTTTGAGCATGGACGGCCGTTTTACTATCGCTAACATGGCCGTGGAAATGGGCGCCAAGTGCGGAATAATGAAGTCCGACAGAAAAGTTATTGAATGGCTCAAAAAACATTCCGTCAGGCCTCCCCGTCCGGTTGAAGCGGATGAAGATGCCCGTTATGTTGAAGTGCGTGAATATGATCTTTCAGAATTATCGCCGCAGGTGGCATGTCCGCATACCGTTGATAATGTGCGCAATGTGGAAGACGTTGAGGGAACCCGGATTAACGAGGTTCTTATCGGCACATGCACGAACGGGCGCCTTGAAGATCTGGAAATAGCTGCGCGGATACTAAAAGGCAGAAAGGTTGCGTCGGGCCTCAAGCTTATAATAACGCCCGCTTCGCGAAAAATATATCTGGACGCGTTAAAGAAAGGGTATGTAGAAGTGTTTATTAACGCGGGCGGAATAGTCAATAATCCGGGTTGCGGCCCTTGCGTGGGCACCCATCAGGGTGTTCTTGCGGACGGCGAGAATGCTTTTTCCACGGCGAATAGAAATTTTAAAGGTCGGATGGGAAACCCGAACGCAAATATATATCTCGGAAGCCCGGCAACAGCCGCGGCTACCGCTTTGGAAGGAAAAATAACGGATCCTCGGGAACATCGGCGGAGATTATAGAAAAAGATACAAGAAACAAGGGACAATAACCAAACAATGACCAATAACCAAATTCAAATAACCAAACAAATCACAAGAAAAACTGCTGTTTGGTTATTGTGATTTGGATATTATTTGTATCTTGTAACTTGGTTATTGGTTATTGCCCGTAGGAGCAAAAAATGGCTAGCTATGCACATCGCTTGAAAATAAATAATGACGTGAACACGGATTATATAATTTCCGGAA